>QFXC01000011.1:368432-736864 GCA_003349885.1 endosymbiont of Galathealinum brachiosum
TCAAACTTCGCCTCAGCTGTTGCATATAAATGATTAAAGCCGCCATTTTCCCTGTCATATGCGGTTTCAACATCTGCAACACGCCGATCTTTATTTATTACCAGATCTGTTTTATGGCAGGTGGTGCAACCTATTTTTTCCATCAGGTATTTGCCTTTGCGTGTGGCCCGGTTACTTTTGTACTGTGCTGGCTTGAAATAATTTAATAGATAAAATTCCATATAATCCAGTAACTCTGGAGGCATTTCATTTGAAATGCCATCACTGTCCCCATCCGCAAAACTATCACTAACCGGTGGCATAGAAACAGCATCTTTATTTCCCGCTAAAGACAGACCCGATGGCGTTATCACGTTATTACCAGCAAAGGCTAACTGGTGATCAGGGTCATGTGACTGCAGACCCATTTCAGCATTAAAAGCCCCCATAGAAAAACTTCGAATTGAAAAATCACTGCCTTCTGCAAAAAAGGGCTTAACCCTGAGATCATCATCTATACCTTTAAGATGACTATTATCAACACTGCCATCAGGATGAGCAGTAATCGAACCATACTGAATACCCTTACTCTTCAAATAAACGGTTTTATTGCTATTTGTTGACTGAGCCGTTTCAATTGCACTATCACGTACTGCCCTTAAGTCAGCGGTTATCTCATCCGCCAGCATTTCAATTAAACCCAGCCCAAATAGATGCGGCGCATCACGGCTATCAGGCCGCGTAAACACATCACCACCATCACCCGCACCACCTCTTGGCCTCGCATGGCAGGCAGCACAACTATCAGCCAGTCCGGCACCTAATGCCCCATTCGTATTGAGGTCACCTTCTCCATCATTCACACGGGGACCAAAACCCTGTTTAATCTGAAATTTTCGTTGAAAGAGCTGCCGGCCACGAACAATGGCTCGGAATGGATCTCGATTGATAAGATAAATAGAAGAGTCAGGCGTATTAATATCACCCCGCCCCATTCCAATTTGTTCAGTTAATGATTTTTTAATTCCCGCATTAACCGTATTGGGAGCCTGTGTTATATCATTCAATTCAGCAACCGCTGTATTTGTAATAATTATCAGGCCAATCAGACACCTTCTTAAAGGCATTATTCTCGGGGTTAACCCCTTATTTTTATAACCGTTGCCGTTATTTAGCATTTTTATCACCTTTTTTTCAAGCCATCACATGATGTTAAAATCATGCTATACCTGTAAAAAAAGCCTTACATCTGGATAGACGTACACAAATCACAATTAAAACAATATACCTTAGTATATTTTCTATAATACTTCGGTCTATATCTTCAAACTATCAGACTGTAACATTATGATAAATAACTATTAATCAACTAAAACATTTTAATATTATTAAATTTACTAATAATTCTTTTATAAAGACAGCTATTTCTTCTTTTGCGCTCGCGGATGGGCCGCATCGTAAGTTTTAGCCAGTTGCTGAAAATCAAGATGGGTGTAAATTTGAGTGGTTTTTAAATGCGCATGCCCGAGCAATTCCTGCACGGCACGTAAGTCCTGTGAAGACTCTAACATATGAGATGCGAATGAATGACGCATTAAATGCGGGTAAACTCGCTGACTTATATCCTTCTCCTGACACAATTTCTGGATACGCGCACGGATACTGGATGCACTCAAACGTGTGCCCCGCCTACTAATAAACAAGGCCTTTTCATCTGACTTTATATACATTTCACGACATTTCAGCCATTTTTTTAACATTATACCTGCATTTTTCCCGAAATGACACAGGCGCTCTTTACCCCCTTTACCTGATACTTTTAACTGATTCACCTGCCAGTTAACATCCGAAACATTCAGACCTATTAACTCGGACAAACGCAAACCACCCGCATAAAGCAACTCAAGCACTGCATAATCACGCACCATCAGCGGATTGTCTTTTAAAACCTGATCATCGGGAGCAAGTAACATGTGCTCGATTTCCTGCGGATGCATCACATCCGGCAGTTTTTTTTCTGACTTTGGCGCCATAACATGTGAAGCAGGATTATTACGAATACGTTTATTCGTTAATAAATATCGAAATAAACGCCTTAATGCACTCAACAACCGTTGAATACTTTTCCCACCCAGGCCCTGCCGGTGAACCTGACTTACAAACTGACGAATATGATGCTCATCAATTGCCTCCCAGTCGGCAACAGACTGAGCCTTAAGAAAAACCATAAATCGGCTTATATCTCGACGATAGTTTTTAACTGTATGGTGGGAAAACTGCTTTTCTGATTCCAGAAACTGATAGAAAAGCATTAAATCATTTTGAAATAGGCTGGATTGCTTTGACATTCAATCTAATCCGTTTAACGTACTGCGACCTTAACGCGCCTTTAATAGATCATGATATTTAAGTAAAACACCATGATAAATTTCTTAATTCGTTACAGCCTTCAATAACTGTGAGCGCATAGCAGCACCAATAAGATCAGACAAACTACTCAGAAAATCTGTGCCCATGCCCGCGTGATAACGCTGCTCATCACAACTACCTAGAATGATAAGACCCTGAATACCGGGTACCGATACAGGAATGAGTGCTGCAGATGCAACATCATCGGCATCATCAAAAAACAAACTGGCAATCTCTTCCTGAGTAAAGTGACCACACTGAATCCTGTTTTTTTCTATCAGAACCGAAAATGCCTGTAATACCTCGTCACCACTGTCAACATAGGTATGACCCTCATCACCACCCGACGCTATATCTTCACTGTGCAGTCGAAAATAAACAAAATCTGTTCCCAGCTTATGACGAAGCTCATCATCAACGACACCCAGGATATCATCCAGGCTGTCCGCATCAAATAAGTTCACCGCTAAACGGTGCAAACTAACATGTAACCGCTGGTTATCATGAACTGCATCCACCATATCGCGTAATTTCTCTTCAAAATGCTGGTTTTTTTCACGCAATACAGAAACCTGGCGCTCAACCAGAGACACTGCAACACCGGATTCATGAGGAATTTCAAGATCACTTAACAACGGAGAATGCTGCAGGAAAAAGTCTGGATTCTCCATTAGATAGTCCACCACCTGTTGCTCTTCCGGCAGCTCAAGTTCTTCCGTTTTTTCCGCCTGATTATTTAACTGATTTGTCACAGTGATATCTTTCCTTCAAACACATGGGTTGCGGGCCCGGTCATATATAATGGTTCATTCTTTCCAGCCCAGCGTATAACAAGCTCGCCTCCGGGTAAACTGACTTTTACGCTTTCAGCCAATTTACCCTGAAGCCTGCCCGCCGCCACTGCTGCACAGGCCCCCGTACCACAGGCCAATGTTTCAGCCGCTCCACGCTCATACACCCTGAGCCGAATAGAATTAGACGATACCACCTGCATGAAACCCACATTAACTCTCTTCGGAAATCGGGGGTGATTCTCAATTTCAGACCCCAGCGCTTCCACGGGGGCATCATCCACACTTTCAACCTCAAGCACTGCATGGGGGTTACCCATTGATACTGCAGCAATACTCAGGCAACCGGCACTGGTTTGTAAATCATATTCTGCTGCCTGAATATCAGAAATAAATGGCAGACTCTCGGGCTCAAAACCGGGCACGCCCATATTGACAGTGATTTCTCCATTTGATTCCAGCACAAGCACAATCAGGCCACTGCTGGTTTCAACAGGAATTTCTCTATTTACCGTCAGACCTTTATCGATTACAAATTTTGCAAAACACCTTGCGCCATTTCCACACTGCTCTACTTCACCCCCATCCGCATTAAATATTCGATAGCGAAATTCGGCCTGTGCAGCTTGAGGCTTTTCCACCAGCAAAAGCTGATCGCAACCCACACCGAATCGTCGATCTGCAATAAAGCGAATCTGCTCAGATGTCAGGTTTACATCCTGATTTATGCCATCAATAACAACAAAATCGTTACCAAGACCATGCATTTTAGTGAACTGTATATCCATCACGGAAGCATATCACGCCTGATTGATAAATCGACCATCACAACTGCTTTTAGCATTAAACGATTATTTCGTACGCTTGCTACGTTCGGGAATGGATCTCTTTTTTGAGCTCCGTCCCCTGTGATAATTCCGATCTGATTGCCAGAGCAATGAACCGTAAACTTTTAGCTATTTGCCAAACCCCGACAAACGGCAACGACAATCTTTGACATTAATCCTGTTTAGTATCATATTGTCATACAGTGTCATGACACGGAGCTCACCTGTATGAGTAACACACCCAAAAAACCCAGTTGCGAAACCCTGATCAGTTTATTTCCTGATCCGTTTGTGATTATTGACCGACAATTTCAAATTGTCGCTGCCAATCAAAAATATCGGGATCATTATAAGCAGGAAGATATCGTCGGCAAACATTGTTACGAAGTATCACACGGCATAGACAGACCCTGCAGCCAGAATGGCGAGCACTGCCCGCTTGAAGAGGTCGTGCAAACTGGCAAACCCACCTCCGTTATGCACATTCACTGTAACTGTGACCATGAAGAGCACGTTCAACTTTCCGCAGCTCCAATTTTTGATGATGACGGAAACGTGCAATATATGGGTGAATCGATTCAGCCTGTAAGTGAAGAACCCGAGAATGAGCAGGTACTGCTTGGCAGGTCCAAAGCCGCTCTTCGACTAATGAGTATTTTATATCGAGTAGCCCCTACCTCATCCACCGTATTGTTACTGGGAGAATCGGGTGTCGGTAAAGATTGCGCTGCTCGATATGTTCACCAGAACTCAAGTCGTGCCGATGAGAATTTTGTTGTAGTTGATTGCGGTGTACTTGGTGAAAACATGATTGAAAGCGAATTATTTGGCCATGAAAAGGGCGCCTTTACCGGTGCAAATAAACTTAAAATTGGTTTATTTGAATCTGCTGATAAGGGCACTCTCTTTATTGACGAAATTGGCGAACTGCCATTACATCTGCAGACTAAACTTTTGCGTGTTTTAGAAACCGGCACCATACGACGTCTGGGTGGTAATGATTATATTGATGTTGATGTACGCATCATTGCGGCAACCAACCGTGAGCCTCAACAGATGATCAAGGACAAGACATTTCGTGAAGATCTGTATTACCGGCTTTGCGCATTTCCAGTCAATTTACCTCCATTACGCTCACGCAAGGGTGACATTCCCTTACTTGCCGAATCTTTTCTAAAACACATGGAAGAGGGCGAGTCACAAATTCCTCTTTCGCCTGAGGTCATAGAAAAATTATTAAGTTATGAATACCCTGGCAATATACGTGAACTAAAAAACATTATAGAGCGTGCACTGATTCTTTCTGCAGGCACACCTATCATGTCTGACTTTCTTGTCTTTGAACACGAGCAGGAAGGATTTGTAGTTAACGAGACACCTTCTCGTTATAGCCCGACAGCCAAGCGCACTGGCACCAGCCGATTAAGCCGTGATGAAGTATTAAAAGCGGTAGAGAAGTGCGGCGGACACAGATCACAAGCTGCATTGATGCTCGGCGTTAGTGAACGAACCATATACAGACATTTAAAAGATTAATATCTAAATAAACACGCTTTGCACCTTATAAGAGAGCGCCTGCATAGATAAAAATAATTAACTCAATAACGAAAAAAGGCCCTGCTATCGCAGGGCCTTTTTTATTTTTCAGATTCGAGATAAATTACTTAACCGTTGTAAATCCAAGGTTTTCCCAGTTCTGCATACCACCACGGTACCACTTAATTTTATTAGCAGGGTAACCCATCTTTAACAATGTACGTATATTGTTTGGAGACTGACCACACCACATACCATTACAGAACATAACCAGTGTTTTCGCATTTGAATAATCAAATTTATCATCATCCAGTTCTTTACCATTAAATTCTTCGGTTACAATTTCTGCAATCGATAATGGATCAGCACCTTTTTTAACACTTAACTTCGTCCAGGGGATATTTTTAGCACCTGGAATTGTGCCAGCTTTAACCCAGTTTGGTGTACGCGAATCAATTACCAGGATCGAGCTATCACCATCAGACATTCTTTTCAGGTAATCTAAAACTTCAACTTCACCTAGTGTTTCTACGCCAGGTGCTAAAACAATAGGGTTAATGCAGAAAGGAGGGCAGTTACGCGATGTTTTAGCGAAACGAGGATCAACATTATTTTTGTTATTCTGGTTACGCTGAATTGTAACTTTTTTACCATTATGCATTACATCTACACTGGCAATATCACGAGTGATTTTTACTTTTAAATCACCAGCAATTACAGCTGTACTAGACATACTTAAAGTAAGAATTGCTGTAGATAACAGGGCTTTAATATTCATTATTTATGACTCCGGTGGGTTATTTTTTTATTTAATTTTCTACTAATCGCACTCTGGCTCTTCTTCTTCAGTAGTGGTCTCATCTGGTGCCGTTGTCTCATCAGCCGCATGAGCAAAAAAAGACATTAAAAACAGCACAACCAGTAACGATTTAAATAGTAATTTCATTAGTGTTCTCTAAAATTGAATGGATAACTTCCGTAAAAAACTATTGCAGACTTTATGCCAATATATAAATCACGCTAAATCCTTATGTTTTCAACATGTTACATAAATCCCTAATAAAACATGATTATTACAAACATGAAAAGTCATGACACTTCAGGACTAATGACATGTCAGTGTCATGATCTTATCCACTTGAGAACTTATAGCATAAATTAAATAAATAGCTTTAAAATGGTAAATATATTTAAATTTAAAGAGAAAAGACTTTATCTGATAAAGAAGAATTCCCGCTTAATCAACCACGAAGCAGTTACTTAAACGGGAAACGGGAGATTAACGTTAAGGCAGTATTGATTCACCCTGTAATAACTGTTCAAGCGATTCACGCTGGCGTATTACATGCGCCTTTTCACCATCAACCATAATCTCAACTGCACGAGGGCGCGAGTTATAATTTGAGCTCATACTAAAGCCATATGCACCTGCAGACTTAACCGCTAGAAAATCACCTTCCTGAAGACTAAGCTTTCGATCTTTACCCAGAAAATCACCCGTTTCACACACTGGACCCACAAGATCATAAGAGCGACCCTCTCCCTCACGGGGCTGCAACGACACTATTTCTTGCCATGCACTATACAAAGCAGGGCGCATTAGATCATTCATTGCCGCATCGATAATGGCAAAGTCTTTCGCTTCAGAATGCTTCAGGTACAACACCTCGGTTAATAATATACCCGCATTACCCGCGATAGCGCGACCTGGCTCAATTAGAATTTCAACATCTCTGCCTTCTAACCCGGCCAGTAAAGCTTTTATCTGCTCGGCTGGCTGCGGAGGCGTTTCATCCTGATATCGAATTCCAAGCCCACCACCTAAATCCAGATGTTTCAGCTCGATTCCAGCACCTTTAAGCTGGTCAACCAGCTCTAACACTCTTTTTAATGCATCCACAAATGGCTCTATCTCAGTTAACTGAGAACCAATATGACAATCTATTCCATGCACTTCTATATTCGGCATTGCCTGTGCCCGTTGATAAACGGCCAGAGCCTGCTCATGGGCAATACCAAACTTATTTTCTTTTAGACCAGTTGATATATAAGGGTGCGTCTTCGCATCTACATTTGGATTAACCCTTATAGAAACAGGTGCTAACTTCTGCATTTCACCCGCAATTTCATTGATTACCTGTAATTCGGCCTCAGATTCAACATTAAAACAGCGTATGCCGACTTCAAGTGCTCTGCGGATTTCTTCAGATTTTTTACCCACACCAGAGAAAACAATTTTTGCAGCCTCACCACCCGCTTTCAATACACGCTCCAGCTCCCCAATGGAAACAATATCAAAGCCGGATCCCAGACCTGCTAGCACGTTTAAAATAGCCAGATTCGAGTTCGCTTTAACCGCATAACAGATCAAATGTGGGCGGTCACCAAAAGCCTTATCAAAAGCATTCCAGTGGCGCTCAAAAGTAGCTTTTGAGTAAACATATGCCGGCGTACCATGCTCTTTAGCCAGTTCAGTCAGGTTTACATCTTCAGCAAATAGCTGATTATTTCTATATTCAAAATGATCCATACAATAATTCTTACTTTAGTCGTTGTTACAGGCAGGGTAACCCCTACATATTTTTCAATTATTCAACAAGCTCTTTATTTACCTCAGTTTCATCCGGCAAATAAAGAGGTCCGGTTTTACCACACCCACTTAAACCTGAAAAAAACAGCATAATAAAAAATAAAGCACTGATTCGTGTTACAGCCATTGCTATACTCTCGTTTAAATTTAACAGGTACATTATCCTATTATATGCGTCTAAAAAGCAGCATTTTTCTCTGGGTTTCTTTAGCCACTATTCTGCCACTTACGGCACTGATTCTAGGTATCACAGCCTATAGTGAGCAGGTATACCTAAAAAATATTGATAATGACATCTATATCAATATGGAAAATATCTCTAAAGAGCTAAATTTTCGACTCACTTATGAAAGAGAAGTCATACTTTCTCTGGCAAATTCACCCGCAATGGAACAGTTTGCACCCGTTTTACAAACAGCCGCAGAAGGCGATCTGCATATTAACTACTTTGAAGAAGTAGATAAATTAAATAATTTCCTCGCCGGCTTTCAACACTCCGTTCCGGGGCTTGATACTGTACGCGTGCTGGATATAGATGGACACGCACTTATCAAAGTTCGCTTTGGCAAACTCATCCCGGCCCATTTCGAAGGCATCGCTGATTTACCTCTTACAGAAGAAGAGCTGGTCGATACGGGTTTTTTGAGCTGGATGTGGCAACTAAAAGCTAACGAACTGGTTTATGGCAACCTGCCTTTAAGCAAGCGTGATTATACCAGTGGCAAAGAACTATCCATAATGAACTCCATTGTACCGGTGTCATTTGATAACAAAACCATTATCGGTTTTTTAACCGCACGCGCGTTAGGAGATCAATTTGACCATATTCTTGAATCCCTGCATCGCACCAATAATATCAAACTTACTGTCGCGGAATACAATCCAGATACAGCTCAACGTCATGGCATTATTCTTTATAGTGATGAATTACAAATTAAATTTAGCCAACCACTGGATCCGGACACCAAACTAAATAAAATACTAGGGGAGCAGACCTGGAATAACCTTCAGTCAAAACGCTTTGGATCATTTGTTAACCACGTTCAAAATAAACGTTATTATTTTCAGGAATTTTACCCATACAACAATCAGCTTGTTAGCTGGATTATGGTGCTGCAGTTAGATAACAGTGATATAGCGGCACCATTCCAGCGTATTCGTTTTGGTTTACTCGCCGTAGCGGTGCTCGCCCTTGTTATCAGTTTACTGTTAGCAAATATAGGTGCAAGAAACATAGCCGAGCCCATCACTCTTTTTGCTGACCTGTTAAAACGTTATGCAGATGGTGAACCTGACTTTTCCAGACAACCCACTAAAGGTGCAGATGAATTAAAACAGCTCGATCAATCTTTTCATTATCTGGTTGATACTCTTGAGCAAACAGAGATGGAAAGAGATAGCGCAGAAAAAATGATGCTACAAAATGCAAAACTGGCAAGCATAGGACAAATGGCTGCAGGCATAGGGCACGAACTAAATAACCCTCTAAATAATATTCTTTCTTATGCAACGCTCATTAAGCGTGACATACCGAAGGAAAATACAGAGCTTGCTGATGATATACAGGGTTTACGTAATGAGGCTTTACGTGCAGAAACCATTGTTAAGGGCATATTAAATTTTGCACGTCAGGTACCACCTGAATATGTTGATTTTGATTTACATGTCTGGCTAAAAGACACACTACTTCTTGCCCATGCACAGGCTCAGAAATTTAATATAGAATTGAAACTGGATGAGCATCCTGATTTACCTATTTGTGGCGACCGTAATCAATTACAACAGGTTCTGGTTAACCTGTTAATGAATGCAATCCATGCCAGCAAACAAAACGATATAATAATTGTCAGCGCTCACACTGAAAAACAACAGATTTTCATTACCGTGTCTGATCAGGGAACCGGAATTGAAAGCTCAAATAAAGATAAAATATTTGATCCATTCTTTACCACTAAAAATGTAGGCGAGGGCAGTGGCCTCGGGTTATCTATCAGTATAGGCATTATGCAGTTTCATAATGGTAGCCTCAAACTTGAAAACAACGACCGTGGTGGTGTAAATGCTACCATGCAAATACCTCTAAACTCTAAGTCTAACTGAAACACTAATGAATAAACGCGTACACTTTATAGATGACGACCCAACAGCCGGCGATTTATTTCGTCGTTTTGCCCGCAGTAAAGATTATGAAATTATTATTTTCAAGAACCCGGTAGAAGCTCTGCAGGACATTCGCGAAAATAATAGCAATCTGGTTATTACCGACTTGAGCATGCCCGGTATGTCTGGACTTGAATTACTTGAATCTATACGTCAGACAGATATTGAAGTACCGGTTATCATGATTACTGGTTTTTCCACAGAAGACAACGCCATTAAAGCGTTACGTCTGGGCGCCACCGATTTTATTAAAAAACCTTATGATGCAGATGAACTACTAAAACAGGTAGATCAGGTTTTACAAAAATCAGAAGTTAGAAAAACTGAAAAATTATCTCGGCCTGGAATTAAAGATAAACAGGATCAGTTTGGTATGATAGGCAGATCAACTGCCTTATCTAAAATTTATGAAATAATCGATAAAATTTCAGATATACGCTGCAATGTCATTATTGAAGGCGAATCAGGCACAGGCAAAGAACTGGTAGCACATGCATTACATAATCATTCTGTTTTTTCCGACCAGCCATTTATCGTTATTGACTGTGGCTCGCTAACAGATACGTTACTGGAGAGTGAATTATTCGGCCATGAAAAAGGCGCCTTTACCGGTGCAACTCAAACAAAACAGGGGTTACTTGAAGTAGCCAGTGGCGGAACCATATTTCTTGATGAAATTTGTAATATTTCTGACACGATGCAAATGAAATTGATGCGCGCAGTTCAGGCACAAACCATAACTCGAGTTGGTGGAATCACACCTATAAACATAGATGTTCGATTCGTTGTTGCGACGAATAGAAACATTGAAGAAATGATCGCTGCTGGACAGTTCAGGCATGACCTGTACCATCGTTTAAATGTTGTTAAAATTACCATGCCACCTCTGCGAGAAAGAGAAGCTGATTTAGAACTACTTATAGAACACTTTATAAATGAATTCAAAGAGCGCTATCAACGAGACATTAAAAATTTCGATAAACCATCAATGGATAAACTAAAAGCTTATAGCTGGCCTGGAAATATTCGAGAACTTCGCAACATGATTGAACGACACATTGCACTTGCTGATGGACCGGTACTCAGTATTGATCAGGTATTAATAGGCAATGATACAGGTGAGGGAATTGATGCAGATTCCCCTACACTGGAAGCTCTTGAAAAACGCTACATAATGAAAACGCTTGATAAATGCAACGGCAATAAAGAACAAACCGCATCACTTTTAGGTATTAATAAATCAACTTTATGGCGAAAGTTACAAAACTGGCAAAAATCTACTGATAATAATGAAACAGATTAAATTCATGCTCATTTTTTTATTGGCTTTAGTTTCTAATATCTCCTGTGATACTGGAAACAATTCAAACAACCCTACCGAATCATTAAAGGTAATAAAAAAACAGACTCCAGTTTCGCTAGATTTATCAATGCCTGAAAATAAACATACTATAGACGACAAATTTGAAAAGCTGGAAACAAATGACGCTATTGATAACATGATAAACAAGCACCTGAATAAGCCCCAAAATAAAGACTATAAAATTAGCGGTGACATCCATCTAGATCCAAACGAAAATACCGACAAGTTAATGCTTGAAAAAGTAGATGGCGGCCAGATAAATCTAGAGTTTAATTTTGAATAATGCAGTTATAAACTATGCCTGATGAAAAGCAGCTTAACGGCTCAGACTTATACAAACGACAATCAAGAAACACTAAACTAAATGCTCCGGTTATTGTTTGTGACGGATTGCAAACACCAGAAAATCTTGGATCTATTCTGAGAGTCGCAGATGCAATTGGTAGTGCACGCATTATATTGCTCGATAATCAAATTGACCTTAGCAATAAAAAAATTTCAAAAATAGCCCGCAGCACCGACAAACATATCTCCCTTGATTCCCTTTCGTTTAATGAGTTTATTAATATTCGGAATCAATTCAACCACCTGTACGCGCTTGAAATAACCTCACATTCTATAGATGTATTTAAATCAGACATTTCTTCCTGTGATGCAATACTAATCGGGCATGAATCCAGAGGCATAAGAGATGAAGCTCTTGCACTTTGCACAGGCTCATTTCACTTACCCATGTACGGCATCAATGGCTCAATGAATATAAGCCATGCCCTCTCCGTTTTCCTTTATGAGTGGAGGCGACAACACCAGCTTTCCTAAAGCCAACTTTTTTCCATTAAAAAGGTACCTTCTTCTGCAAACTGATTTTTCTTAATCTAAACTAAAACATACATAATCTATATAAATGACCTTGGAGTACATGAATGAATAACCTGATACAAAAGTGGTTAACTGTTTTTTTCTTTATTTTATTCAGCTTAAGCAGCATATTGGTACCAACAACTACATATGCGGATGAAACTACAACACAGGGGCCATCTGGTGAACCACCAGAAGAGGAAGAGCCTGAGTGCGATTAAAATCAATTATCGACTACTCACTAAAACAGATAAACACCTATAGGAACAAGATATGAATAAAAAATCAAACAACAAACATTATTTATTAATCGCTTTGTTTTTATGCCTTACTGGAATCGCTCCATTGGCATCTGCAGCCGACCATCAAATGGTTATACAGGTTAATTCTAAAGATAAATTAACTCACAAAATGGGCTTGATAAATGCGGGCAATCTTAAAAGTCAGCTTGGCAATAGTAATATCGACGTAGAAGTTGTTGTCTATGGACCAGGTTTATCTATGGTAAAAAAAGGCAGTGTGTTTACTAATCGCATTGAAAAACTTCAATCGAGAGGCGTGCAGTTCAGCGTTTGTGAAGGCACCCTTAAAGCCATATCAAAGAAAACAGGAAAAGAACCGGAACTTTTAAATGGCATGAAACGAGTGAGAACAGGCGCATTACGAATTCTTGAACTTCAGGAAAAAGGTTACGCCTACATTAGACCTTAATTTTTAAATTTATCAACTCTGACTTTCTACTATGCAACATATCCATCGGGGATAGAGCACGCTTTTTGCACTCTGTCCCCGATGGATACGTACCTGAACAACAGAATAAATAATCTACCTCACCAAACCTTTTTCTACTTCTTCTTTTTTCGACGTGCCTTCAAGTAACTCTATTAAAGCTAAAGCAAAATCCATTGCCGTACCCGGGCCTCTTGATGTAACAATTTTTCCATCAATCTGCAATGCACTTTCAGTTAACTTTATATTACTAAGATCAAGTGAATTCAGTGCGCCGGGATAACAGGTTATTGTTTTACCTTCCAAAACACCTGCTTGTAAAAGCGCTTTAGGCGCAGCGCATATTGCAGCAAGATAGTTATTATTCTCTGCATGTTTCTTTAAAATATTCTGTAATGCGTCATTATCACGTAAGTGATTTGCCCCGGGCAAGCCTCCAGGTAACACAATCATATCAAACAGGGTATCGGTCACATTATTAATTATTGTCTGAGGTATTATTTTTAAACCTCGTGCTGCCACAACAGGTTCACTATCCAGCCCCGCCGTTACAACCTCTATACCTGCTCGCGTCAGTAAATCAGTAACAGTAACTGCCTCAAGCTCCTCACAACCCTGCGCTAAAGGGACCAGAACTTTCGTCATTTTATTTATCTCCGTTAACAACCTGTTTATTATTTGCAGATAAAATATGCATGCCTTTTAACAAATTTAAAGCTTCATGTATTTTGTAATCTTTCTGTAATTTTTCAGCCATTTCATCTTTCTGCCTTTCTTCTTCCTTAAGTTTACTCTTTTCAGACGCCCCATTCGGATTACTTATATGACCAGACAAATCAGACTCTTTTAACTGATTTATTCCGTTTTTGCGTTTTGAACTAACCTGCATATCATCCAGAAGAATATCTGGCACAATGCCCTCTGCCTGTATAGATCGACCATTAGGCGTAAAATACCTTGCTGTTGTAAATTTTACAGCTCCACCATTTCTAAGTTCCTGAATCGTCTGCACAGAACCTTTACCAAATGATTTTTCACCCATAATCACCGCACGTTTGTGATCCTGTAATGCGCCAGCAACAATTTCTGACGCAGATGCCGAGCCACCATTTATCAATACAATCATAGGTGAATTATTTAAAGCATCACCTGACTTCGCATTAAACTCAAAATATGAATCATCTGTTCTTCCCTGCGTATAAACCAGCTTGCCTTTTTTAACAAACAAATCTGTTACATCTGCCGCTGCATTTAAAACACCGCCAGGATTATTTCGTAAATCTAAAATCAACCCATTTAGTGGTGACTTATTATCATCAACTAATTGATTAATTGCATCTTTCAAATGACGCGCGGTTTTAGACTGAAAGGTACTAATACGCACATAACCAAATCCCGGTTCAAGCAAATGACTTTTAACGCTCTTAACTTTAATAATTGCACGCTTGAGTTTGAACTTAATTGGTTCTTCATTACCCTCTCGTATAACACTTAATTCAAGTGTTGTTCCGGGTTTGCCTCTCATAACTTTAACTGCATCATTAAGACTCATGTCTTTTACAGATTTATTATCAAGTCTTATTATTAAATCACCGGATTTTAAGCCCGCATGATATGCAGGCGTATCATCAATTGGTGAGATGACTTTTACATAACCATCTTCCATACCCACCTGAATACCCAAACCGCCAAACTGACCTGTTGTGCCAATTCTTAATTCTTTATATTCTTCAGGATCAAGATAGGTTGAATGTGGGTCCAGGCCGGACAGCATTCCGCGTATTGCATTTTCAAGTAACTCTTTGTCACTAACCTGTTCTACATAGTCTGTTTTAATACGCGCAAAAATATCTGAGAAATTACGTAATTGCTCCAGAGGCAAACTTTGATCTTGAACCTCAGTTTCTTTTTTCTCTATCGACTCTGCATAACTTAAATTTAATATTCCACTTACCGGCAAACTAAGCAATGCAAGAAGAGCAATGCCGAATGCACCTTTAGTGATAGACTGACCCATGTGTTACTCCTGTTAAAACACATCCCTGCATTCAAAGATGTTTTATTTAATTCTCTAGTAAAGCCAGATGCTGAATACTTCTGGAACACCATTTTTTCGGGTTAACCGGTTTACCCTGTTTCCGAATCTCAAAATATAAACCTGATGTAGACTGACCACCACTATCGCCAACAGTTGCAATTACTTCACTGGCTTCTACCCAGTCACCAACCTGTTTATAAAGTTCCTGCGTGTAACCATACAAACTCATATAACCATCATTATGGTCAATAATGGTAATAAAACCATATCCCTGCAACCAGTCAGCAAAAGCAACTCGGCCATGAGTCACTGCACGAACACGGGTATCATAATCCGCTTTAATAATAACGCCATTCCACTTCAGATCACCCTGCTTACGCGAGGTTCCAAAATTTGCACGAAATTTTCCCTTAACAGGCCAGGGCAGTTTCCCACGTAATTGCCCAAAGGGTTTCTGGTTAACTGCTTCTGCCGGTATATCAGCAAGTAACTCACCTAATGCCATCAACAGATCTTCTATACGGTTTCTACTCGATTTCAGGTCATTCAGGGTGAGTTGCTGGTTATCAATATCTTTATTAAGTCGGGCTAACAGATTTTTTCGATTCACTCTATGTGAACCTAATTGCTTCTTTTCTCTTTTTTTGGAAGAAACTAATGATGCTAGATTTTCAGAGGTTTTCTTTATGCTTGCTTCAAGCTTTTTCTGTTTTTCTATACTTGATAAAAATGTTGATATTTCTTTTCCTCGAGCACGATTAAGATAGGTGTAATACACCATGGCGCGACCCATTTCAGTTGGATCTTGTTGATTTAACAGCATTTTTAACTGCGGCTGCTGCCCCATCGCATAAGCTGATCGTAATTGCTCACCCAGTATTTTGCGTTGTTTAGCCAAATCACGCTTTAATTTTTTTAGCTCTGCTCGTGAAGTTTTAAGTTTTTTAACTGATTTTTTATGTTTTCTCTGGGTTTTTCTTAATTTTTTAGCACTAATGGCTATTTTGACTTCAAGCTTTCTTAATTCAGTTCGCACCGTATTGCGTTGATCTTTGTTCTGACTCAGTGCAGATAAAACATTGGTGATTTTATCGCGAATACTATCGAGGCGTTGTTGATAGTCCGTCGCCGTCTCTGCTGCAATAGAAGAGGACATAACGACCAGAAAGCCGGTAAAAATAAGAATCTTCAGGTTATAAAATCTTTGCATATTATTGAATACAGTCGTTTTTTGGTGTTTACTGACTCACGGCTCATCGTAAAAATCCTATTTTAATAAAAAAACACTGGATATGATGATTTAATTTAGTTAAAAAGTATGTATCATTTTATGGTAGATTACTAATATTAGTGAACACAATTTTAGCGGGAAGGTATCAAATGGTTGCAAATTTAGAAGAAGGCACACAATTAATGACGCGGGAAGAAGATATAGAACGCGCTTCTCGCTCTTTGAAAGCAATGTCACATCCACTACGTCTGAAAATTTTATGTACTTTGCAGGATCATGAAGTCAGCGTACAGGACATTGTTGACAATGTGGGGACATCTCAGAGTAATATTTCACAACATCTGGCAATATTACGAGATAAGGGTATATTAGCGTCCCGCAAAGATGCTAACCGTGTATTTTACCGGGTAGGTGATGCAAGAACATTACGCCTGATTAGCATGATGCAGGAAGTATTTTGCTCACAACGTCCTTTCGACGAGTAAAAGCAGTTTTTTAATAAGCCTGTTTAACTTAAGGCTTGATTACATAATTAAAGCCTCTGATCGCACAGTGTGATCAGAGGCTTCATAGTTTATCTGGAGTATAAAATGGCTCAACTCATGGAGTTTGCCGCGAATAATCTAATGCTGGTCGCCGCATTAGCTGTTATTGCCACACTGATTATCAAAACTGAAATCGGCCTTAAACTCAGCAATATTCCACAACTCAATGCAAATGAAGCGGTTCGTCTAATGAATGGTGATGATGTTGTTATACTGGATGTGAGAGAAGGCAGTGAATATAACTCTGGCCATATTCGTGATTCTATACATATACCTATGTCAGCTCTGGTTAAACGACTTACTGAACTGGATAAACACAAAAACAAGCATATTCTGGCCGTTTGCCGATCTGGAAGTCGCTCAAACAGCGCCTGTCGAACATTAAGCAAACAGGGCTTTGAAAATGTCAGCAACCTGGCCGGCGGAATTATGAGCTGGTCTAATGCCAACTTACCTGTCACTAAAAAATAATTTAACTTTAAAGAAACCACATGCCACAAGCCAATATTACCGTTTATTACGCTCCTTTTTGCCCATATTGCGGATGGGCCAAGCAACTACTTAAGGGCAAAAATGTAGAATTCACCATGATCAATGTGAATGATGCTCAGGAAATACGTCAGGAAATGGAACAACGTGCTGGCCAGACCAGTGTGCCACAAATTTTTATCGGTGATACCCATGTTGGTGGTTATGATGATATGGCAGCACTAGATGATAAAGGCGAGTTAGACCCGCTTATTGCTGCAAACTAGGGCGTTTTTTTGTTGTTAGTCTGAAGCAAATCTCTTTCAATTTAATTAATCTCCGTTATTTGTCCTGTTAAGGCTCATTTCCATCGGGGATGGACCGCGTTTTTTGCGCTCCGTCCCCTTACTGGTGCCATCAAGAGTTTTACAGAGTCGGAAACCTGCGCTCTCAGCTTCTGGTGGTATGGGTTAAGGGGACAGGGCGCCAAAAAACGGCGGACTGTCCCCGAGTGATATGTTCCGCAACAGGGTATTAGTTAGCAGCCCCACTCTTTTAATGTTATTCTCCAGCATCAATAAATTTTACAATTACAATATATTAAGAATCAGGTTATAAACATGAGCGAAGAACAGCCACAACAACAGTTTGCAATACAGAAAATATTCATCAAAGATGTATCTTTCGAGTCACCCAATGCACCAGCAGTATTTACAGATGGCGAATGGAAGCCGGAAGTGAATGTTCAAATTAACACCGAAGCCAAATCAATTAACGAAGGCGTGCACGAAGTAACTTTAACCATTACAGTTACAGCTAAACAGCAGGAAAAGACCGCCTTTCTAGTAGAAGTAAAACAATCTGGTATTTTTCAGATGTCTGGCTTTGAGCAGGAACAGATTGGTGGCATGTTAGGTGCGTACTGCCCTGAAACACTATTTCCTTATGCCCGTGAAGCTATTTCTGACCTGGTAACTAAAGGTGGATTCCCGCAAATGTTACTATCACCTGTTAATTTTAATGCGTTATATATGCAGCATCAACAAAAACAGGCTCAGGAAGCATCTCAGACTGAAACAGCACATTAAGCTAAATTATGTCGGATAAGGACATCTTAAAAAGAAAAATTGCTGTACTTGGCGGTGGCTCATGGGGAACGGCTCTGGCTACTCAGGTAGCCCGTGCTAATCACGATGTTGTATTGTGGGATATGAATCCCGAGCATGTAAAAAGCATGCAACAGACACACTTAAACCAGCAATACCTGCCTGATATTCCTCTACCAGAGTCTTTGAAATTTAGCGATCAGCTAGAAAAGACCATTCAGGAATCAAACACTCTACTCATTGCAATACCCAGTCATGCAGTACGCGGGTTTCTGCAAAACACCAAACAGTGGATAAATAAAGAGCACCACATCGTCTGGGCCACTAAAGGTCTGGAAGAAGGTAGCGCAAAACCGGTGCATCAGGTCGTCGCTGAAGAATTACCTGACTGTGAATATACCGCTGTTATATCCGGGCCGACATTTGCCACAGAAGTTGCCAGGAACCTGCCCACTGCTGTAACCGTTGCAGCCAGTAGCCATGATATTGCTGATGAAGTTGCCAGCTTTTTGCATTATGGAAACTTCAGGGTATATACCTCAGAAGATATGCTTGGTGTAGAACTGGGTGGCTCATTAAAAAATGTTCTGGCTATTGCAGCAGGCATAGCAGATGGCCTGGGATTTGGCTCCAATACACGTGCTGCACTTATCACCCGCGGCCTTCATGAGATTATGCTTCTGGGGTTAGCAATGGGTGCGCAGGCAGAAACTTTTATGGGCCTTGCTGGAATGGGCGATCTTGTTCTTACCTGCACCGATAATCAGTCACGCAATCGACGCATGGGACTTGCACTGGCTGAAGGCTTAAATATAGAGCAAGCAAGAGAAAGAATTGGACAGGCAGTTGAAGGTGTGAAAACAGCGAAAGAAGCCTGGTTGCTCACTCAAAAATACAAAGTTGAAATGCCGATAATTGAGCAGACTTATAAAGTGCTCTATGAAAACAAAGCAC
This sequence comes from endosymbiont of Galathealinum brachiosum, assembly GCA_003349885.1. NCBI lineage: Bacteria > Pseudomonadati > Pseudomonadota > Gammaproteobacteria > endosymbiont of Galathealinum brachiosum. The sequence continues at coordinate 388,017 of QFXC01000011.1, forward strand.
CTATAGATGCGGTGCATGATTTATTAGGCCGTGAAGCCAAGTCTGAATAAACACCTGACAAAACGAGTTACTATCTAACTTTATCTTCCATTTTCAAAATAGTTTTTGATATTTCATTAGACAAATCGACAACTAACAAACTCATCGCTTTTGCCAGGTCATTATATTTTTCGCCTTTAACTTTTTCTTTAAATGAAAAAATCTCTTCAACTATTTTTTTATCACCTTTACCATTTAAAAGAATATACGCACCTTCCAGTGAACTTTCACCCCCTAACTCACCATCAAAATCTCTAATATGCACTTTAACCTGATAATCAAAATTCCGATACGTTGACCAGGGAGAGACATCGACATAACCTGTTTTTAAATTATAAGATAATTCATTAGCAATCAACAAACTCACATTACTACCAAGACCACCTGCCCAGCGGTGAAAATCAGCCAGATTTATTGTATAAGGCCCGGTGCGAGTAACTATTTCAGGTCGATCAATAATATCCGGTAATTTTACTTTCCAGACACCGATCGCAACTGAATCAGTTGCATTATTATTAATTTCACGATCTGAACTTAATAAATAAAAATGCGTTTTTGGCGACGTGCCACAGGCAGACATTAAAATTATCAGCAGGATAAGTCCACACTTTTGTAAAATTTTATTTATAAACATTATTCTGGCCTTTTTCCTTTAATTAACGCTTCAGGGTGACGCTCAAGATATTCGGACATAGCCCTGATTGAACGCGCCGCTTTACTTAACTCATCCATAGTTTCATTCATCTGCACACCTGTCATACCGCCATCTTCTGCATTTAGAGATTTAATTAAATTATTTAAATTCTCTGTTGATTCATCTAAATTTTTTCCAATATTTTCTATTGGTAATGATGTTAATCTGGCCATCAATTCATTAATCTGCTTCATCAATCCGGTAACTGTTTCAGGCACTGTAGGTAAAACCATGTTATCGCCTATATACCTGACATTAACTTTCTTTTCATTTTTAAATTGATCAAAAATTATTAGCGACTGACCAGTTAAGATATTACTTTTAAGCTGGGCCCGCATACCTTCTTTCTCGACCTGCTTTTCAAAAAAACCATATACTCTTTTTATTCGTTCACCGTTGCTTAACCTATTCTGTACATCAGAAGACGGCAATCGTTCCGGCTCGATATCTACAATCGCAAACGTAATCATGTTTTTTGATACTTCATCTATCTCAACACCAACATTTACTACCGTGCCAATTTGAATACCTTTATATTCAACTGGAGCACCAATAGACAAACCACTCACACCGTCATCAAAAAAGAGTTTCATCGGTGCTCCAAAGGTTAATATTTCCTCAATATCCTGCTCTTCAGTTTCATGTAATTTAAATATTTTATTCTCAACAGACTGAGGTGTATCAGCTCTGGCTTTACCATTTGAAAAAGCAATACCACCTGCAACTAAAGTACTCACAGACTCCATATCAAATTCAAAACCTTTTGAACCCAGTTCAAAATTCATGCCTGAAGCATTCCAGAAACGGGAATACCTGGTTACATACTTATCATGCGGAGCCTCTATAAATATTTCAATTTCAACCGCGCTATGATCTTCTATTAATTTATAACTTGTGACACTTCCAACCGTTATACCTCTATATTTAATGGATGAACCTCTATTTAATGAACCCAGTTTTTCAGATTTTAAAATATACTTTGTTCCCGGGTTTCCTAACTGATAAATTTGCGGTTCTTCTAAACCTTTAAATATTTTAACTGGCACACCGCCTTCACCAGGATCAATTTCTATAAACGCACCACTTAGCAATGTATCAAGACCACTCACGCCTTCAACTCCAATACGTGGTCGCACCACCCAAAACTGTGTTGTATCTGTTAGATGATCACTGGACATCCCGGTTAATTCCATTACAACGATCACTTCGGATAAATCTTCTGAAAATTTAACTTCAGTTAATTCACCCACTTTTACATTACGTAATTTAACCGGTGTTTTACCTGCCTCAAGACCCGACGCACTTTTAAAGCTAACTTCAACAAATACATTTTCTTTTATTGCACCTTTAAAAACTAACCAGCCACCAATTAATGCAGCAATAATTGGTATAACCCAGATTGGTGAAATAAATGAATCTTTTGTTGTTGAATTAGATTTGGGTATCGCTTTAGGTATTTCGTCTGTCATTTTTTATTTTCCGCTGTATCCCAAATTAATTTTGGATCAAAAGCCATAGCTGAAAGCATCGTTAGTATAACCATTGCAGCAAATGCCAGACCTGCTGGACCTGCCTCAATTGAACTAAGCTCCCCTAACTGTATTAACGCCGCAAGTAAAGCGACCACAAACACATCAACCATTGACCATCTGCCCATTACTTCCGCAATTAAATATAAACGTGTTTTTTCTTTTTTCCGCAATGTATTTTCTCGATTCACCATTATTAATAAATAAGCAATAGCCATTATTTTTAACAGGGGTAATAACACACTAGCAGAAAAAATTACCAGTGCTAACGGCCAGTCACCGTGCGCGAGAAAATACAAAATCCCACTAATAATAGTATCCGAACTTTGTTGACCTAATGCACCGGTTAACATAATCGCTTCAGTATTAGCAGGTATATACATAATAAACGCACTAATTAATAATGCCCACGCTCGATTTAAACTATTGTGTTTTCTATAGTGCACTTTAGAGTGACACCTTGGGCACGTTGCATCTCTCTGATCATCAAGCCGAACAACTTTGTCACAGACATGACAACTCGCTAACCCCAGATCTCTGGCTTTTATAAACTTTTCATCCATAATATATGTCTTTAAATTTTTTCAAGCTTGCTCCATAAGACATGCATTTCAATGGATGAAACTGCTGCCGCATAACACACAACCAGCGCAACAAAAGCAATAAAACCTAAGCCCAACACGACATGAGCCAAAGCTGCCAACTTTACTAAAGCAACTAGTATTGCCAGTAGAAAAACATCCATCATTCCCCAGGGTATAAGTCGGCCAACCCAGACCAATAATGGCCTGACAAATAAAAACTGCTTTTTTAAATGAATTGAGATAAGAACATAGAATAAAGAAAAAACACAAAAACCGGGAAACACTACACTGGTTAAAAAAACAACCATTGCCAGTTCAGGACTATCTTGCGTATAAAAAATAATAGCCGATTCGGTAATGGTTACCGCACGTTCAATGCCTGTAATTTCAAGATGAAGCAAAGGGTAGCTATTGGCGACTATAAATAAAATGACACAGGCCATCATAAGAGCCAGAGGTTTTTCAATCGCTGATTTTGGATTTTTAAATAATCGCTCACCACAGCACAGACATAAACCCGTCTCACCTTCAGGTATATGTGATACATCCTGCAACGCATCACATTCATGACACACCATCAGCAGATTATTTTTTTCATTAGCGATTGTTTAATTCCTTCTACATCACGCTTTTATCGATAAATTTCATCAACGTTAGTCTTTCATTATATAGCCTATTTTTAAAGATTTCTCTTTTTCTAATATGCCCTTCAGTATTCTATACGTTTAATTTAATTAACGTGTAACATATCGCTCAACTTAAACATGGAGTGAATAATGGTTATAACTATCTTATCTATTGCAGCAATTATCGCCGCATTTAGCATCAGTAAAGTCTTTGCCTCTAATAAACAAAAAAACATGGCTGTTCGAGGTGCTTTACTTATTCTCGGCATACTGGGTTTACTATCCCGTTCTTTTGTCACGGTAGATTCAAATGAAGTGGGCCACCTGAAACGCATCTACTTTGCACCTGATTTACCTCCTGGTCAGATTATTGCCGCAAATGGAGAGAAAGGACCGCAGGCTGAAATTATCGGTCCGGGTTTTAACTTTAGACCACTAGTAAGAATTCTTTACGATATAGAATACTCAAACGTTATAAATATTCCAGAAGGCCAATACGGTCTATTAACTGCAAATGATGGAGTACCGTTACGCAGCGGTCAGTTTTTAGCTGACCCCTGGCCCGATGACAAATTCAAAGACATGTTAAATGCCGAACACTTTCTAACAGAAGGCAAAGGACAAAAAGGGCCACAATCAACCGTATTACGCCCTGGACGTTACCGTATTAACCGTTACCTGTTTAATGTTGAAACCAAACCTGCACTGGATGTGCCAACAGGACATGTGGCCGTTATTCGTTCCAATATTCAAACCACTGAAGACTGCCCGGATGTATTAAGCACCACAGGTGTATCTGGAGCGAAAGTCGCAACACCAACCGTCCCTAAAGGCTGTATTGGTGTAGTAAACGAGCCTAAACCACCCGGACGTTATTACCTCAACGAAAAAGCCTATGTAGTGACTATCATCCCAACACGACTTCAAACCTGGGTTTATAAAGGCGGTTATAACCAACGTACAATTAATCTACGCGTAGGTGATGATGGCACGATTTCACAGGAAGAATCCTCAAAAGAAGTACATGTACCAAAAAATGCAGCCGACAAAGCTATTAATGTTCGAGTAGAAGGCTGGACAGTACCGGTTGATATGCGTGTTGTAGTGCAGGTGCACCCAAAAGACGCCCCTCAGGTAGTGGCCTCAATTGGTGATTTACAACGGGTTGAAGACAATATCATCACTCCCGCTATCCGCGATATTTTAAGAACGATTGGTGGAGCTCCGGGCCGAAGAGTACTGGATTTTGTAGAAAACCGGGACAAGATTGTAGAGCTAGTAGAACAGGCTATTGCAGTTGAAGGCGAAAAAGCCGGTGTGACCATTCAGGAAGTGAGAATGGGTGAACCAGCTATTCCACCGGAATTACTGGTTGCCACATTACGTGAACAGTTAGCTGCCCAGCTGAAAACCACCTACCAGAAAGAACGTGATGCTCAGAAAGAACGTATTAAAGTTGAAAGAGAGCGAGCAACCGCAAACCAGCAAACTAAACTGGTAGAGGCTGAAATCGCTGAAAAGGCAGCAGTTCACCATAAAAATCAGCTAAGACTGGAAGGTGAGGGTCAGAAGTTAAAACTTATCGAAATAGCTAAAGGTCAGCAGGCTCAGGCGAAAGTGCTGGGGCAGGAACGTGCCATGCAATTACAGGCACTGGAGAAAACGCTGGATGCAGCGATCAAAAATCCATCAATCGTAAAAGTGCCGCATATACTGGTCAGCGGCGGAGGAACCAGTCTTGAAGGTGCTGCAGCAATACTGGGTGCATCCAATCTGGTTAAAAGCACGCAGGGTATAAAATCTCAGTCGAAGAAATAGGCTATTTCACACTTTATTCGTCAGTAACTTGCCCTGCTGAGGAGCATCTCCATCGGGGAAAGAGCATCTTTCCCGCTCTGTCCCCTGTTGTGATGCCATCAAGAGTTTTACGGAGTCTACTCACTACACTGTCGGCTTGTAGTGGTATGGGTTAAGGGGACAGGGCGCAAAAAACACGACCTTTCCCCGATGGAGAAAAACCTAAACAGGGCAACTTAAATCAGGGAGTAAGCTCCTTGAGTAGCGTGCAGCCCTAAACAGCCCCACCAAACCCCAGCTGTCGCCAGGCCTCAAAAACAATAACCGCAACCGAATTCGATAAATTCATACTGCGACTATCCGGCAACATAGGAATTCGAATCACCTGTTCAGCTGGCAAGCTATTCAGGTATGTCTCGGGTAAACCCCGGGTTTCTGGGCCAAATATAAACGCATCACCTGCTTTATAGTTAACCTCACTATAATTTTTTGAACCTTTGGTTGAACAGGCAAATACTCGATTAAAATCATTAGCTTGCAAACATTCATCCAGGCTTTTCCAGACCTTCATCTGAGCAAACTCAGCATAATCAAGGCCCGCCCTGCGCAATTTTTTGTCATCAATATCAAAACCCAAAGGCTCAATCAGATGAAGTTGTCCGCCCATATTGGCACACAGCCGAATAATATTACCGGTATTGGGTGGAATTTCTGGTTCATAGAGAATAATAGATATCATGTTTATTTCTTTAATTATCAGCAAGATAGAGAGACTTGTTTAAGTAAAACAATAAATTACTTATATTAGCCATTGACTAAACTCTATTTTAGGTCTAAAAACTCTCTTATAAAACAACTATTTAAGCTCTTTATACCATGGGCAATTCGCTTACAGGCGATATGAACAAAAATATGCAAAAGCCTATCGTATTACTCATTGATGATGACCCCTTAATTACTGAAAGTATGGGATTTATTCTAAAAAAACACTTTCAGATCGTGACTGCTGAATCAAGAGTTGAAGCTAGAAACCTGCTTGCCAAATTAGATAAAAAACCTGAACTGGCACTGGTTGATCTGGGTTTACCACCATTACCCCATGATCCTGATGAAGGTTTTGCACTAATAGAAGATTTACTGGCACATGATTCTCAAATGAAAATACTGGTGTTATCCGGTCAAAGCGACGAGGCAAATATGCACCATGCATTAACACTGGGAGCAGTAGACTTTATTCCAAAACCCGCTGACCCGGAGTTATTACAATCCAGACTTAACCATCAACTCATGTTGAAGCAGGTTGAAAGTAAAAGTGAGCCTGTTAATGATACGTCGGCTATCATCGGTGACAGTGCATCAGTCTCTGCTTTACGTGAACAAATCACCCAGTTTGCCGATACTATTTTCCCCGTGCTGATTGAAGGTGAATCAGGTACAGGTAAAGAGCTCGTTGCAACTGCATTACACCAACAAAGCAAACGTGCAGATAAACCTTATCTGGTTATCAATTGCGCAGCCATCGCACCAGAGCTTCTTGAGTCACAGTTATTCGGGCACAGCAAAGGCGCCTTTACTGGTGCGGACAAGTCACATAAAGGTTTTTTTGAAGAAGCTGGAGAAGGTACGTTATTTCTCGATGAAATTGGTGAAATGGCATATGACTTACAGGCCAAACTATTACGGGTTCTGGAAAGCGGGGAGTTTCACCGTATTGGTGAAACTCAATGCATAAAATCTAAAGCTCGTATTATTGCTGCCACTAATAAGTCACTACAACATGAAGTAACTGAAGGTCACTTTCGCTCCGATCTTTTTCATCGCCTGAGTATATTAAAAATACAAATGCCTCCGGTGCGAGAAAGAGAAAATGACAGTCTGCTTTTATTACAGCATTTTTTACAGTTTTATGCTGACTCGGTCAAACCTGTAAAACTTAACGATGATGCAGAATTGAGCTGGAAAGCTTATGACTTTCCGGGCAATGTCCGCGAGTTACGTAATATTGTTATTCGTTTATGCACAAAGTTTCCGGGGCAAACAATTAATCATATTCAATTACAACAGGAATTTGAGCAAAATTTAATATCCGAAAATACTGATGATTCAGAACAGAACCTGTTTAGTAGTAAATTAATTCAGCAACAAATAGCCAGTGGTGAACTTAATCTGAATTTAAAACTAAAAGAACTTGAAGAATTTGTTATTCAACAGGCAATGCAATTATATAAAGGCAATTTGAGCAAAGTTGCTAAAGCATTACAAATCAACCGAACAACACTTTATAGCAGGATGCAAAAAAAACAATGACCCTCTACAGGTGACATATGTATCTTGAACATTTTGGTTTAAAGAGACCGCCGTTTAAAATCACGCCCGATACCAGTATGTTTTATAGTGGTAACAAGCGAGGTGCGGCATTAGAAGCATTAAAATACGCTATTTCTTCTGGTGAAGGCATTATTAAAGTTGTCGGTGAAGTCGGCTCTGGAAAAACCATGTTGTGCCGCATGCTTGAAGTAGAGCTGGGAGATGAGATTGAGGTGGTTTACATTGCCAACCCCAGCCTGTCTCCCGAAAACATCCTGCATGTCATTGCTTTTGAATTAAAACTCGACATTACTTCCGAGTCCAGCAAGCTGGAAGTAATGCAGACTTTGCAAAATTATCTGTTAGAAAAACATGCCAAAAACAAACAGGTTGTTGTCTTTGTAGAAGAAGCTCAGGGCATGCCTATTGAAACGCTGGAAGAAATTCGTTTATTGAGTAATCTGGAAACCAATGATGACAAACTATTACAAATGGTTTTATTCGGTCAGCCAGAACTGGATGAAAAACTGCGTAACAATTCTATTCGTCAGTTAAAAGAACGTATCACACAAAATTTTTATCTTGATCCTTTTCCTGCAAGAGATGTTTATAATTATTTAAATTTTAGAATGCGTGCAGTTGGCTATCGCGGCCCGGATTTATTTTCACCCAAAATTGCCAATAATATTGAACGTAAATCAAATGGCTTAACTCGACGCATTAATATACTTGCAGATAAATCATTGCTTGCTGCATTTTCTGATGGTGGCCATGATATTCAATCTAAGCACATTAACCTGGCGGCAAAAGACAGTGATTTTGGTCAGGAGATTCGCTGGCAACCTGCAGCAAAAGCCCTGGCAGCTATCAGCATAATCTTATCCGCTATCTGGGTTGGCACCATGCTTCCTAATGTTATGAACTCTGAAATAAATTCATCCTCTACAGAAGTGGCCGAAATACCCTCAAATAAAACAGACATTAAATTACAAAAAACAATAACTGTAAATAAAACCTCTCAACAGGTTAAAACCATTGCAATCAATACACAGCCAACCAGTCAACCTGAAATAATGACTCAGGCCATAGCCATAACGCCAACTGAAAATATACTCAGCCAGCGCCTGCAAGAAACAAATAGCTGGATACAAAATGCGGTGGATGAAAACTTTACCATTCAGCTCATTTTACTTGATAGCAATCTGGAAAATGACGCTCTGCGCTTCCTTGATAAAACCAGCCGTTACCTGAACCTGCAGGATGTATATATTTATAAGGTCTCTATTCGCGGGAGAATGTTTTACAGTGTGCTATACAGTGAGTATACAGAACGTAATCAGGCTGTTAACCAATTACAACAACTGCCGCCTCGACTTAAGAAAAGTGGTCCCTATTTAAGAACCATTAGAGGCATAAAAGCAGATATCCAAAAAACCAGACAACAGGGGAATTTCTGATAACGTCATGAATTTTTACCGAACCAAACAACCCAAACAGGCACTTACAGCGACTTTTATCACCCCTATCGCGATATTGGGCCTTGCTCTGACACTTATTTCCTGTGGCCCAACTCGCCCACCAGAACCCTCTAAAGGCCACCTGGATAAAGTTGAAGAAAAACAGGCCAATATTCCAGCAACCGTGGCTCAAACCACATTATTACCCGTTCCAGAGGCCAGGCCCCAGTTAGAAACTTATACAGTGGTCGTTAGTGAAGTTTCAGTAAAAGACCTTCTGTTTTCCATGGCCCGCGATGCTCAGATCAATCTGGATATACATGACGATATAGAGGGCACCGTAACTCTGAATGCCATCGACCAGACCCTGCAACAAATACTCGAACGTATTTCGCAACAGTCGGATATTCGTTATCAGATAGAAGATAATACCTTACGCGTGCGCGCAGATAAGCCGTTTTTACAAAGTTACACTGTCGATTATGTGAATATCTCCCGTGTATCAAAAGGCATTATTCGGGTTGCCACCAATATTGGTTCAACCGGCAGTGGAAATATTGGCGAGACAGATGGTGGCAGCAGTTCCAGCGGTAATGATAACGAGAACAACAGTTCTCTTACCGAAGTGCTTTTAACATCAGATAACAAATTCTGGGAAAGCCTGACTCACAATATAATCGAAATTCTGTACGATTCTGAGAAAGAAAATTCTGAAACTCAAACTCAGACAAATACAGGTGAAACAGAACAACGAGATAGCAGTAATGATGTAATTGTTAATCGCGAAGCCGGTTTGATTATGGTCAGAGCAACTTATCGTCAGCATAAAATAATCCAGAGCTTTATCGATACCATACTTAATACATCTAAACGCCAGGTTATGATTGAAGCAACGATTGCTGAAATAAAACTCAGCGATCACTATCAGGCCGGTGTCGACTGGACAGTGGTTGCAGAAGATGCCAGCTCAGGTGTTAACGTGTTAACTAACTTAGCAGGCAGTAATCTGGCACAACCCCCTTTCTCACAATTAACATTAAATGACACTATTGGTGGTAATCAGGTCACCATGACTTTAAAAGCACTGGAACAGTTTGGTGATGTGCAGGTTTTATCCAGCCCTAAAGTAATGGCCATAAATAACCAGCCTGCCATTTTAAAAGTTGTTGATAATGTTGTTTATTTTGAAATGAATGTAGATACTTCTCTTTCAGATACACAGTCACTCACCACATTTGAAACAGAAATAAAAACCGTTCCTGTCGGTTTCGTTATGTCGGTTACCCCTTTTATTAATGATCATGAAGAAGTGACATTAAATATTCGCCCCACTATTTCACGTGTTATTGATTCTGTTGAAGACCCGAATCCGGCCTTTAAAGACGCAGGGGTTATCTCTGAAGTCCCAATCATTCAAATACGGGAAATTGAATCTATTTTAACAATTAACAGTGGTGATACGGCCGTTATTGGTGGCTTAATGCAGGACACGGTTAACGACAAGGATTCGGGCGTGCCCGTGCTTTCATCTATCCCTATTATCGGGTCTTTATTTAGATACGATGATGATTTTCGAGAAAAATCAGAGTTAATTATTTTTATACGTCCGGTTGTTATTCATCACGCGAGTTTAACGGGTGACTTATCTGAATATCAGAAGTTTCTACCTGAGCCATTACACGCACCCAAAGAATCTCCTGATGAAGAAGACACGACAGCAAAAGAGCCTGCCGAGTAATCGGGGATAGTTATGAGTCTGTTACTGGATGCGCTTAAAAAAGCAGCTGATGATAAAAATAAAAATTCAGATACATCAACAAACGATGCATCTGAAAACAAGCACGAGTCTATAAAAGATAACTCGAATGACAGTCTGATCATAGATGAACAGGCTCCCGTTATTGACGAGACCATCGATGATGTTGTCGATGACAGCCTGGAACTAGAACTGGAGTTTGAGCCCGATGCTGAGACAACTGAAAACAACTCTGAAAAAAATGAAGCTTTTCCAGAAGTAGATGATTCTATAAATATATCTACCAGTGGCATTTCTACAGATGAAGAATTAACTGACCAATTATTAAATAATAATGAATTAGATGATCTGGAAGATTCACCTCTTGAGTTAAGTGAAACTGTTGAAAATAGATCTAATGAAGATAAAAAAGAGGAAACAAACTCAACTGAGGTCACCAGTGATTCTGAAGATATATTATCTGAAAAAACTGAAGAGATAGAGCAGGGCACAGTAGACACCGCACCTGAACTAGATTTAATAAAAAATGTAGCGGAAACAAAGCAACAGTCAGCTTCTGTAAAAGTTGAAAACGAACAGGCTTTATCTGCCCTTATTAATAAAAGCAATCAATACAGTAGAAGTGAAAAATTGAAAAAAAATATTACTATAGGCATTCTCATTTTACTGATTATGATTGGTTCAGGTCTGTATTTCTATATTGAGATTCAAACATCCAGTCAGGATCTTTATATTACACAAAACAGTAACGCTGCCATTAATCGCAACTTAAATACACCTACACCTGTAACTGCACAGAAAGCGGCTCCGCTTACTGCGCCTAAACAACAGGAAGCAAAACCTGCTCAATCAACAGTGCAGATAAAACCACAGGCTCGAACTCCCGTTGCCTTAAAATCACAAGTGACTAAACCGGCAACAAATAAAACCATTAGTATCGTTCGTACAAAAAGATCAGATCCGATTCATGTTTTACTTCGAGATGCTTATGATGCATTTCACAATCAGGATTATCGTCAATCAGAAAAACTGTATAAAAAAGTTCTGAAACAGGAATCTAAAAACAGAGATGCATATCTGGGTCTGGCTGCCATTGGCACGAAAGAACAACGTTATGAATATGCACGTCAAAAATATCAGTATTTATTAAAACTGAACCCCAGAGACAGCCTTGCAACAGCCGGCTTAAGTAGCCTTGAAAATCAGGTTAGCCCACAGTTAAGTGAATCGCAGATTAAATTTATGTTAAAACAGCAGCCGGACTCTGCTCATCTTTATTTTGCTCTCGGCACATTGTATTCAAAACAGGGCAGATGGCCCGAAGCCCAGTCTTCATATTTTAGTGCCTGGTCTGCTGAAAACAAAACAGCTGACTATGCATATAATCTGGCCGTGAGTCTTGACCACCTTGATAAGAAAAAACAGGCTCTTGATTTCTACCAGCTCAGTATTAAATTAAAAAAAGCATCCAGTGGCAATTTTTCACAGGTTGACACAGAAAATCGAATTCGCTCACTGAGAGAGACACTTAAATGAGTCAGACGGTGACAGAAACAATAGCGGATATTGGCGCCGCACTCAGAGCAAAGAAAAAGCGACTCGGTGAAGAGCTTATTTCTCAGGGCCTGATCACTGAAGATCAGGTTAGCATCGCACTTAAAGAACAGAAAAAAATTGGTAAACCGCTGGGTGAAGCACTAGTTTCACTGGGTTTTGTTACCGAAGCGGTATTACGTGATGCGTTAAGTGAGATGCTCGGTAAAGAGAGTATTGATCTCTCAAATGTTGTGCCCGATAACGAAGCACTGGAACTCATTCCAAAAGATCTTTCAACCCGATTTAATGTCATTCCAATCAGCCTTGATCACGAAGAAGCAACCTTAACCGTTGCAATGACTGACATTTATAATTTAATGGTGCTTGATCGTCTACGCGCTGTAGTTGGCAACCGCATTGAAATACTTCCCTTACTATCTGGTGAAAGTGAAATTTCAGATGCAATCGATCAGTTCTATGGTTATGAATTATCTGTAGACGGTATTCTGCATGAAATTGAAACCGGTGAAGTAGATTACGACAGTTTAGATGTTGAAGGTAACGCATATAGCCAGCCACTTGTGCGATTAGTGGATGCTATTCTCGCCGATGCAGTAAAACACGGTTCATCTGATATTCACTTTGAACCTGAAGGTGGCTTTTTACGTTTAAGATATAGAATCGATGGTGTATTGCGACAGGTACGCAGTTTACATAAAGACTACTGGTCTGCCATTGTGGTGCGACTAAAAGTTATGTCGAATATGAATATAGCTGAAACCCGTGCACCACAGGACGGACGCATCAATCTGAATATTCGCGGACACCAGATAGATTTTCGCGTTTCATCCCAGCCCACTACTCATGGTGAGAATGTTGTATTACGTGTTCTTGACCGGGCCAAAGGCATTGTAGATATTGATGACCTGGGTTTACATGAAGACGCTTTATCCCAGTTAAAACTCATGATGGCTCGACCGGAAGGTATTATTCTTGTCACCGGCCCGACTGGTAGTGGTAAAACCACCACACTTTATTCCATGCTTGGATATGTACGCTCAGTTGAAGTTAATATTATGACACTGGAAGACCCGGTGGAATATCCCATGGACATGGTACGTCAGACCTCAATCAATGAAGTTTTACGTATGGACTTTGCCAATGGTATTCGTTCTTTAATGCGTCAGGATCCGGATATTATTCTCGTCGGTGAAATCCGTGATGCTGACACAGCAGAAATGGCACTACGTGCTGCCATGACAGGTCATCAGGTTTACTCCACCTTACATACAAACTCGGCTATTGGTACGATTCCACGTCTTGTAGATATTGGCGTCAAACCAGAAATAATGGCGGGTAATATTATTGGTGTTATGGGTCAGCGCCTGGTCAGACAATTATGTCCTCATTGTAAAACCTCTCACAGTGCAGCAGATGTCGAAAAAATATTACTAGGTATAGAATCATCTGAGTCGCTAGAAATTTTTAATGCCAATGGCTGTGATAAATGTGGCGGCATTGGTTATAAAGGTCGCCTGGCTATTTTAGAAGTATTACGCATAGATTCAGATTTAGATGAAATGATCGCTGAACATGTCTCCATGGGAAAAATTAAAAAATATCTAAGAGATAAAGGATTTCAGACACTCGCAGATGATGCTGCCAGGCGAGTTATTGAAGGCATTACCACCCTCGATGAAGTGAGTCGTGTTATCGACCTCACCGACAGGTTGTAATTCACTATGTCTACCATGTACCGATATAAAGCTGTTGATGCCTCCGGTAAGGTGCGTAATGACAGCATAGAAGCAGACAACTTGCTGGACCTTGAACAGCGTCTAAGCGGCATGGGCATGGACCTGATTAATTACAAAGAACAAAGCCCGCGATTATTTGATTTTAAAACCAAAGGCATTCCACGAAGAGAACTCATTAACTTTACCTTTCAAATGCAACAACTCACCAAATCGGGTGTGAGCATTCTTGAAGGTCTGGGAGACCTAAGAGATTCCATTCCAAACGGTAGAATGAAAGAAGTCTTATCCGGACTCATCGATGAAATTCAGGGTGGCAAAACTTTTTCTGGTGCACTTTCCGAGTTCCCGGAAATTTTTGATACGGTTTATATTGCACTGGTAAAAGTAGGTGAAGAAACCGGCCGCATTGCTGAAGTCATGAATGATATGGCCGAAACACTAAAATGGCATGATGAATTAATTGCTCACACCAAAAAAATCATGATTTACCCGGCCATCGTGCTCGTCGTTATAACAGCTGTAGTTTCTTATTTAATGATTTTTCTGGTACCAGAACTTATTCCGTTTATTGAAGAGCTCGGTGGCACTATACCCATCCATACCCGGGCCTTAATTGCCACATCCTGGTTTTTAGGTAACTACTGGTATGTTGTCTTTGGAACACCCATCGCATTATTTTTTATTATACGTATGCTCGCCAGACGTAAACCTGAAGTACGATTATTTATAGATAAATTAAAATTAAGGTTATATATATTCGGGCCCATTATCCTTAAAACAAACCTGGCTCGTTTTTCAAATTATTTTGCCATGATGTATGCATCAGGCTTAACCGTACTCGATAGCCTGAAAATTTCTGAATTATTAATGGGCAATGCCGTGTTATCACAATCCATTATGGAAATACGCGAAAAAATTGCCGAAGGCGGTCAAATATCTGAAAGTTTTGCATCCGTCAATGTTTACCCACCACTGGTTATACGCATGTTAAAAGTAGGTGAAAATACAGGCGCACTAGATGAAGCCCTGTTAAACATTAGTTATTTTTATAACCGAGAAGTAAAAGAGAGCGTAGATAAAATGGAAGCAGCTATGACACCGGTTCTAACCATTTTAATGGGTGGTGTCATGATGTGGATTATGTCCGCTGTGCTTGGCCCGATCTACGATTCATTAACAACCATACAACTGTGATATTTATTTTATTGTGAAACGCATTTTTTATTATTCAGGTTACCGATTAACCGTTTTTCATTGGCAAAATGAAAAATGTATCGCATCCTATGTCTTTAATCCGGGCGAAGAAGGTCTTGAGAAATTCAGAACCTATCTAATGGCCACAGACAATACGCCGGTACGCATACTGGTTGACCTGATAGAAGAAGATTTCAAAAAAGAAACTATCCCTCATGTCGGATCTTCAGACCGTAAATCCATTGTATCTCGTTTAATAGAAAGGCATTATCGTAAAAGCAAAGATTATGTTCATTACAATGTGGTTGATCGAGAAACAGGTGGCCGTAAAGATGATGTTTTATTATATAGTGTATTAAGTAACCCGGAAATTCTCGAACCCTGGTTAAAACCCATACAGGAGAGTAATACTTCTGTATCAGGCATATGGTCACTACCGTTACTCAGCGAAAAATTATTTAAAAAAATTGACGATAAAACCAGAAACGTTTTACTCGTATCTCAACAGGTTCCAAGTAATCTGCGCCAGACTTTCATTAAAGATGGAAAATTCGAAAGCAGTCGTTCAGCTGTTGTAAACCTTGAAGATGCGACCATTGGCGAATATATCGCATTAGAAGTTGAACAGACTATACGCTTCTTATCAAACCAGCGACACATAGGTTTTGATGAAAAAATTGAAGTTCATATAATATGCCGCGATGCTGATCTGCAAGAAATACAGTCACGCTGCATTGACTCTGCAATGCGTACTTTTCATTACCACGAACTCGAGACCGTAACAGATACACTGGGATGCGATACACAACCTGCCAACAACGACACATCAAACACTGTCGAATACAGTAATGGTATTTACTCTTATGTTTGTGCATCACAGATAATTCCCATCGGTCATTATGGTAACCGATCTTTATTCGCTAAATTTTATGAACAATTAATATCTAAAACCTTATATACATCCAGTGCAATAATGTTACTCATTTCCTTTGTCATGTCTTTTTCTTATTTATCCGAATCGGCAATACTTGACAATGAGGCTGCCACATTAATAACTCAGAAAAACGGGGTTAATAATGATTATGAAAGGACACTGGCAAAACTAAAACCTAAACTGGACAAAACTCAGGTTATGCAGTCTTCTGTTTTATTAACTGAAAAAATTAAGCAAACTAAAATTTTATCTCCACAAAATTTTATGGTTGATATCAGTCGCATATTAACTCGCTCGGGCATGTATGATACTGAAATAACAAAAGTCAGCTGGCAGCAACATCAAAGCAAAAAAATGCCTGCATCAAATAATAACCGTAACAAAGCAACAACTGATTATGCCAGGGCAGATGATATTAATCAGCATGCAGTCATTGGGG
The DNA here is from genome assembly GCA_003349885.1 of endosymbiont of Galathealinum brachiosum. Classification (NCBI taxonomy): domain Bacteria; kingdom Pseudomonadati; phylum Pseudomonadota; class Gammaproteobacteria; species endosymbiont of Galathealinum brachiosum. The sequence continues at coordinate 404,666 of QFXC01000011.1, forward strand.
GTTATATCCGTGTCTCGCAAAGCAGCCTGAAAGAATCAGTCAATAAAGTTAACTCTATCGTCAGTGCATTTAAAAACAATAAACTGGTACATGATGTAATAATAAAACGTATGCCGGTTGATGTAAGATCAAAATCAAGCATAGAAAATGAAAGCGGCGTAGAACATCAGAATGACTTAAATAGTGATAAAGAAAAAGGCCAGTTCGAAATAGAGCTTATTATGAAAGGTCGTGAATCATGATGCTCGATATATTAAAAAATCTGCAAAAAGAAATATCTACTTTTCTTATCACCATTGCATTAGCAACAATCCTGATTGTAATTTCACAATCCTGGTGGCAAACATCTTATGATGATAAAAGTCTGGCTCAAATGGATTTAAATGCCGCTAAAGATAGATACTATACTGCCATCAACCAGAAAAAATTACTTGAAAAGTTTGAAGAGAGTTATAACAAACTTAAAACAACGGGCATAGTCGGTGAAGAAGAACGCCTTAACTGGGTTGATACAATAGAAAATATTACAGCTAATAATAAAATCCCCTATCTGAAATATAAAATTGACAAACGTCAGCCAATAAATTCTGGTCAATTGACGCAAAAATTTCCGGGCATTGAACTTTATAAATCCCCCATGTCGTTAGAAATGCAGTTATTACATGAGGGCGACCTATACACCATCATTAATAATTTACATGATAAAGCAAAAGGTTTATTCGACATCAGAAGCTGCGCCATTATTCGTAATACAACCTCTGTTGAATCACTTGTCGACTCACAAACCGATAGAAATTTCTCAGCAAAATGTGAATTGAACTGGTATACCATGCAGAAAAAATCAGTTCAGTTACCGAGCCGGAGGAATATTTAATGAAATTTTTATCATCTATTCTCTACCTGATTCTTTTTACCTCCGGTTCTGTTACGGCTGAACCACTGGATGCTCAAAGTAGCCTACGCACACTTTTTACTTCCTCTCAGGTTCGTGATGAATTAGATTCACAAAGAGATCAGGGTAAATTCAAGCTTCAACAATCAACATCAACGGTTATTTTCCGTGAACCTGTCACCGTTAAAATGCAGGGCATTGTTCTTCGTGAAAACAAAAAACCCGTGGTTTTTGTTAATGATGGAAATACAATAAAGTCTCGCAAGGTAGATAATGAAATTATCGTAAGCACAAAAAAAGTCAGTAAAAAAGCCTATAAAGTACCCGTTCGAGTGAATCAACGTAACGTTAAACTCAAACCGGGTCAGCAATGGAATGAAACCGATCGCCAGGTAGAAGAAAACTATCGGATAAAACCGGCAAAAGAAAAGACCAGTGAAAATGACGAAACTACAGATAAAGCGGATAATTTAACTGTTAAAGCACTTGAAAATATATTATGAAAAGACCAAATTCGTCATTTAAAACGCTAAAACAGAAGGGTGCTGCCCTGGTTGTTTTTTTTATGGCGATTATTCTTACCGGTGCTGTTTTTTTAGTTTCTGATCTTGGGCCAGATTTCTTACGTACCAATGCTGAAAATAATACTTCAACCTCTTTATCTAAAGCTAAAGAAGCTCTGCTTTCATATGCTGTGTCATATTACTATGGTCAATCAACTGGCGGTATACCTCATCTAGGAAATCATGGTTTACTTCCCTGTCCTGAAAGGGCTATCGGATATAATGGCGAAGGCAATAGTAGTAACCAGTGTGGTGCTACACATACTAATAGTCTCGGCAGACTTCCCTGGAAAAATCTTGAAATAGAACCATTGCTTGACTCTTCTGGGGAATGTCTCTGGTATGCAGTTTCCGGAGGTTTTTATAATACTCCACGCTCCCCGATGACAAATGATGATACACCTGGTATGTTCCAGATTTTAAATGAGTCCGGAAATATTATTCAGGGCATTACGCCAGAAGATAGAGTGGTCGCCGTAGTAATGGCACCCGGCAGACCTTTAAACAATCAAAATCGAAGCATCGCTGTTGCTACTCAACCCTGTAAGGTTCTAGGAGATGCAATTGTCGCTTCAGATTATCTGGAAACGTACCAGAACACATCCAACTCTTCTTCAAGTATCAATCTTGCAGATAACATAGATCAGTTCATTTCAGCAACTGGACTTAATACAAACACATCTATTAATGATCGAATTATCACAATTACTGCTAAAGAAATATTCGATCGAATTAAAAAAAATAACCTGATATATAACGATAAAGTGACTCAAATGGGGCAAACACTTGGACAATGCTTAATAGAATACGCTCAAGCAGGGTCTGTCACTAGTTGTCCCTCTATCACTAGCTGTTATACGGATTGTGATAATGCACGTGACTTATGTCGAGCCACTGCTGCGCCTGGACTTGAAACTGCCGCATGTAATAAAGCACGCTCTACATGCCGAAAAGTATGCGTAACCAACTGCCTCTCTCCCGGCGGAAATAATGGAAATAATGGAAATAATGGAAATAATGGAAATAACGGGAATAACGGGAATAACGGGAATAACGGGAATAATGGGAATAATGGCGGTGGCAACCCACTACCTGGTGGCGGAGGTGCTGGCGCAGGTATCTATCGACTTCCATGGCCGGCGCTAGTAGATCTAGATGCTGATTATCGTTTAAATGATAATTATATTGATGATGATTCAACAAATTTATTTTTTGGCCGTCTTCCATATATCACAACAAATTCCTCATCTACTATAGAGACTATAACGGGAACACCATTTACAACTGACGATAACTTATTCGAGTTTTGTGGTATCGAAGTAGACCCTAATCAGGAAATGTTTAACTTATGGGAAAACTGGAAAGATCACTGGTTTTACGTTGTTGGGCGTGACTTTGCTCCTGATGTAAACGCTGTACCTGCAGTGCCCTGTTCGAACTGTCCACAATTCAATGGTGGTACACGTTATTCAGCACTATTAATTTTTTCTGAACAACGAACCAATAATCAATTAAGGCGTGTTGATGAAACTGAAAATCCTGCGCCTGTTAATGCAAATTCCAAAGCTGAACTTGCTAATTACCTTGAAGGTAATAATCTACTAAATAATGGCGATCCGGATGGCAATGGAAATTACGACAATATAAACTCTAATGACAGGTTATTTTGCGTACCTCAGGATATGACTCCACCTGCAACCGTTAATGAGTGCACCCCATAATGAAAATCAACAAACAACAAGGTTTTACATTAATAGAAATAGCGATTGTTTTTGTCATTATTGCTGTTCTTTTAAGTTATACATTTATGCCAATGCGTGCACAGCTTGAAACCGCCAATATCAAAAATGCTCGAGCTAAATTAGTTGAAATAGAAGAAGCTTTATATGGTTATGCAATAGCAAATAACCGTTTACCTTGCCCTACGACTCCAGGGGGTAGTGGCATATCAAACCCTGAAGATCCCGCCGCTAATTGTGCAAACAATGCAGCTATTGGTGGATTTATAGGTTTTGTACCCTCAAATACTCTTGGTATCAAAGGAGATGTAAACTGTGATGGTTTGTTAGTCGATCCATGGGGCAGGCCTTATCGTTACAGTATAGTTAATACAGACGGTGGCGAGACTCCTGGTGACGGAGATGGCAGTGCTGATTTTGTCGTAACCGGTGGTATACGTTCTCAGGCAGTATCAACAGGAAACCCTGTACTAACTGGACCAACAGCTGTACGACCTAATATCGTAGTTTGTAATAACCTTGAAGTAAACTGCACCAATGCTGTCGCCTCTACAACAACAGCAGTAGCGGTCATCTATGCCATGGGTACAAAACAAAGAGCAAATAGTGCAACAGAAAATCAAAATGCAGGTGAAGGTGGAACAGTTGCAAGTACCTGCGGTTTACCCGCTTACCCTGTTGCCAGTAATACTCTGTATTATTCTGCTAAAAGAAAAGAAGTTGCTGGTTCTGAATTTGATGATATTTTAATCTGGATATCACCTAATATTCTATACTCTAAACTGTTACAGGCAGGCCACACACTTCAACAATAAGGATTTAAAAAGCACATAATAGTTTGTGCTTCAATATAAATAGACACCTATGTTACTAGAAGAAATATTCGGCTGGATAGCATCCATCCTCACTACACTTATCTTTATCCCACAAATATACAAAGCATTCAAAACACGTCTGACCAATGACATCTCAATGTTAATGATCGTTTTGGCGGTTTTAGGTAATGCGGCCTGGTTAGTTCATGCAAGTTTAACAGGCAATACACCGCTTATTGTATGTGCTTCGCTTATTATCATTATGAGCCTGGTATTGATTGTTTTTAAATATAACAATGAAAAGTCCTAAACACTGGTATACCGGTTCATGAACAAATTCGCACCTACAGATTAGTATCCGAATTTAATCTGGATTTTAAATTTCTTAAAATTTTAAACGGTAATACCCTCTGAATAATATTTATTAACCAGTTAGGTAACCAGCCTTTTGGGTCAGCATGAAACACCAGCTCTACAGAGGTTGTTTCTTTATCTAATACTGTCAGGGTATAAGTGCTTTCATAAAGATCTGCTCTAATCATGGATTTATCAACGGGTTTTAAATCTGATTCTATCGAATGCATTTTATATACTAACTGCTGATCAGATTCTGATATCAACTCTATCTGGTACACAAAATCCCGATGCGATGCGGGCCAGGGTGCATAGAAATGACTGTATTCTATTCGTTTATTTTCTTGATATTCTGTCAGTGGTTTTGAGATCTCCAGGAAAGGGATCCATTCGTGTCTGTGATTTATATCATCAAGTGTAAACCTGACTTTCTCAATGGATGCATTTATGATTGTCTGAGTTTTTGCTTTTACTATATCGCTGTATTCTGTATCGAAGATGTAAACTTTAATACCGTCTTCATCATTTATTAATTGCCAGTTTGTTTCTGTGGCGACAGCTACTGCTGAATGCATAACGACTAGCTGTATGATCAAATAAATTATTATTAATTTTTTCATCTGGTGTTTTCATCGCTAGCTAAAGCTGGCTCCTACAATATAACCTGCTTCGCAGTTATTTTATCATCGCGGTGGCTTTAAACTGGGCGAACATTTTTTTACCTTTTTCGATATTTAATTGATGAGCAGATCTATGGCTTATTAATGATACCATCGTCTGTTTACCGATTTTTGCCATTACACGTAACTTACCATTTTTGTCTGTCTGTAACTCATCTATAATAATAGGTATACAGTTTAAAATACTACTGTCTTTAGGCTGACTTAAACATAAACTCACATCTCTGGCATGAATTAAAATTCTTAACTTTTGATCTAACTGCATATTTTCAGCGGTAATTAATATATTTTCACCGCAATCTAACTGCACTAATTTATCTTCTGTTATTATTTTTGACACCGTTCCTTTCAAAATAAAACTGGCACCTTCTTCCTGCGTTAACAAAGGCTGAGTGATGCATAAATCAGCGATATCACCCTGATCAATAATATTTCCTTTATCCATTACCACGATATAGTCTGCTAGACGTAACACTTCTTTTATATCATGGCTTACATAAATCATGGGTATATTCAGTTCTTTATGAATACATTCAATATAAGGTAATAATTCCTGCCTTGATTGATAATCTAAAGCGCTTAAAGGCTCATCTAGAATAATCAATTCAGGTTGTGACAATAAAGCCCGCACCATTGCAACACGTTGCTTTTGTCCACCAGACAATTGATCTGGACGATGGTTTAATAACTCTTTTATTTTAAATTTTTCTACTAACTCATCAGGGTTCAATTCACTCTTTCGTCTTTTATAACCAAATAGAATATTTTCTTCTGTTGTCATATGCGGGAAAAGACGATGATCCTGAAAAACATAAGCAACATTCCTTAACCAGGGCTCAATATTTATTTTATTATTTAAATCATCTATTATTTTTCCATTTAGTGAAAACTCAGATTGTTGAATATTTTCCTCATTCTCATTCAGGCCGGCCATTAAGTTCAGCACACTGGTCTTACCTGAGCCGGACGGGCCAAACAATACTGTTACCCCTTTTTCTGGCATCTTAAAATCGACATCCAGTAAAAATTCATTCATTCGTTTTTTATACTTAATGCGTATCACTAAAGTCTCACCATTAATTTTCTATTGAGTGAATAAGTAATAAACAGAACAACAAATGAAAAAACCAGCAAACCTAATGAGTAATAATGTGCCTGTGTATATTCCAGCACCTCTACATGATCGTATATAACAATAGACAATACCTGAGTCACTTCTGGAATATTTCCGCCAATCATTAGTACCACACCAAATTCACCCACGGTATGCGCAAAACCCAGCGTAATGGCCACCAGAAACCCACGCATGGAAAGAGGAAGCACTATATTTTTAAATGTATCAAACGAAGAAGCACCCAGTGTATAAGCTGCCTGTTGTAATGGTTTACCCACCATTTCAAAACTGGCCTGCAGAGGCTGAACCACAAATGGCATTGAGTAAATAACAGATCCAATAACAAGACCTGTAAAACTAAAACTCAATGGCGTATCACTAACGTAAGACCAGATATTCCCGATATATCCATCTGGGCTTAATGCGAGTAACAGATAAAACCCTAAAACAGTCGGTGGCAGGACCAGAGGTAATGCGACAACAGATTCTATTATAACTTTTGATTTATGCTGAGTATTTGATAACCACCAGGCTAAGGGTGTACCAATTAGTAACAGGACAAGTGTTGTAATAGTTGCCAGCTTTAATGTGACAAGAATAGGTGCCAGCTCAATCAAAGACTGTAACCATCAGAGGTTATTACTTTTTTAATAGCAGGGCTTTGTAAATATTGCATAAATTCTTTAGCAATTTCTATTTGCTTTGACTGCTTTAATAAGACCACTTTCTGTTTTATCGATTTATGTTGATAACTATCTATTTCCCAATAGATATCCGTATTAACGTACGATCTTGCAACCAGACCTAAATCTGCCGCGCCGCTTTGTACAAATTGCAATGTTTGCGATATGTTTTCGCCATACACCAGTTTATGTTTTATCTCTTCATAAAGCTCCAGTTCTTTTAAAACCTCGACACTGGCTTTTCCATAGGGTGCAATTTTAGGGTTTGCAATTGCCAGCTTGTTAAAGTTTCCCGTTATTAATCGCTCTCTTAATTGCTGAGAGCTATCTGCATCTGGTCGCCAGAGAGCCAGCTGGCCTATGGCGTAAACAAATGATCTTTTCCCTGTTTCAAACTCTAAACTCTTACCCTGTTTAACCAGTTTATCTACCCGGGCACTGTCTGCTGAAAAAAAGATATCATAAGGGGCTCCCTTAACAATTTGGGCATACAACCTACCGGTTGAACCCCGGATAATAGTTACCTTATGATCCGTAATATCTTCAAAGCTCTGTGTTATTTTCTTTAAGGTTGGATAAAAATTCGCGGCTGTTGCTAAACGAAGCTCAGCTGCATTCACAATATTTTGCGAAAAAACGATTAGACAAAACAGAATTAATGACTGTTTCAACACCTTAGTCGCCAATCTGTTCTATATATGTTCGTTCTATAGGCGTTTGCACATAACGTTTTTTACCTGCTTCATTTGTCCAGAAATAATAATAACCTTTTGCTGGTTCTGCGGTTACTTTTCCGTCTTTCACTACCCATGATTTTTGATGTGAACCCTCTGAGAAGGTCACTTTATAATCGCCTTCTAGCCATGTCACGCCCAGACGAGAGAATTTATTTTGTTGTTCTTCGCTGCAACCTGATATCAGTAACAGAGCTGCACTAAGCATTATTAATTTATTCATTTTTAACCTTATTATTTAATTCTTACTTAACTTAAAATATTATTCTGATATTTAAAAATATTTGAATCGTATATAACCGATTTTCTATTAATTTTTACCTATACATAACCAGACCATCAATCCTTCGTTTGATTAACTGTTCCAGAGAAGTATAGGCGGGCTTATTTGCATACTTATTATCAAACTCCTGTTTTGTTAATCCTTCAGGCAAGTTTTCTATTGATGGCATATAGTCACTTTCAAATTTTATTGTTGCCAGTTTTGTCTGAACTTTTCTTGCCTGCTGTTCACCTGTGAGTGAATATTCTGCCAATTTGATTCCTGCATGATCCGCTGCCAAATCTGCAAAACTAAAACCACTACCACCCTGAGAATCTTTAACTTCTTTTTCCAGACCGATAGATTCAGCCAGGCCTGAATCTGCCATACTTGCAATTGCCGCTGAAACTAAAAGATGTCGACTTAGGTCAAAACGTTTTTTCAAATATACTCTTTTAGTTTTAATCGGTTTCTGATCTTTCTTATCAAAGAGTTTTGAGATATTTTTGTTTAAGGCATAAGCACCCAGTGTTATAAACACGGCTTTATTTTCAATCACTGGATCATTTAATAAACTACGACTTTCAGCCAGTTTAAACATGGGTTTCATTACTTCATTTAGTGTTGGTCTTGAACCCAGCTTATAACTTACCTTTGATAAATTATTAGACTGTGCAATTAGAGCTCGTTTTAATTCATCCGAAATGACTCTTGAGCTCAGTCCAGCTTTTAATTGGTTCGCAGTTTTCCTGTCCAGCACATAAGCAACCATCAGCTGTTTCTTTGCGAACGTTATCTTCTGTAGCGACTGGCTCAACAAATTATATTCTGTAATATTATTCTGTAAAAAGTTATGTGTATATTCAGCCACGGGTTGTGCAATATAAGCTGGCAATTCCAGATTGCCAATATTCAATGATTTAAGTCTTAATGTATTCTCACCTACACTTTCAATTTCAGATGAAATATTTATAAATTTACCCGCAGGGTTTTCCGGTAATTTTATACTTATCTGTATATATGCCAGATTCTCATCCAGCATCACATGTGTAAAGGCTCTTTTATTTAAAACTCCGGGTGCATTTTGAGACAGATAGTGTGCAGCCAAATTCAGGTCCTGCTGATTGATCTGACTATTTGTTGTTTCACCTGATTTAATCTTCGCAGGATTATTTTGCCTGATAAAGTTCTTAACCCTTTTTAGTTCTTCACTATTGAGTTCTGCCTGCTGATTTACAATTGCATGCTCGTCAATACTACCTACTGTCATAACACCAAGCATTACTCCCATTAAAAAGAAGAGCACAAACACCCATTTAATTAATCGCATCATTGTTATATCAAATACTCAATATTTAACTGAAAATAGTTTTAGTTACCAGTCTGAGCTAGGCCTGACGCTGCATCCAGTCTTCTAACATCAAGCTAACTATAACATGTTCATGTTATTTTCAAATCGCCTATATTCAACACTTTTATCTGTGTTCTTCTACATCACTTATTCATCAATCCCACACACTAGGTTACAATGCTAACCCATGGATGTTTCACATATATTAGACGGCTTAAATGACGCACAACGCGAAGCGGTAACTGCCCCCCCGGGACCGATGTTAATTCTGGCTGGTGCTGGCAGTGGTAAAACCCGTGTTCTGGTTCACCGTATGGCCTGGCTTATTCAGGTTGAAAATGTTTCACCGTTTAGTGTAATGGCGGTGACCTTTACCAATAAAGCCGCCAGTGAAATGCGAGCCCGAGTGGAACAACTTCAGGGTATAACACCTAATGGCATGTGGGTGGGCACATTCCATGGCATAGCCCATCGATTATTACGCGCTCACTGGAAAGAAGCTAATCTGCCACAGCAGTTCCAGATTCTCGATTCTGACGATCAATACCGTATGATTCGCAGAGTGCTCAAATCACTGGAACTGGATGAAGCTCGCTGGGTGCCTCGCCAGATACAGGGTTTTATCAATGGTCGTAAAGATGAAGGTTTAAGACCCCAGCATGTTGATGCGGGTTCAGATCCCATACGGCAACAACTGGTCAGTATTTACACCGCTTATGAGGCCGCATGCAAGCGAGCAGGGGTGATAGATTTTGCTGAACTGTTACTACGCAGTCTCGAATTAATTCGTGATAATGAAGAGTTGCATAAACATTATCGCAACCGCTTTCAACATATTCTGGTAGATGAGTTTCAGGACACTAATACCATTCAGTACGCCTGGATTCGTCTGCTCTCAGCAGACAAAAACGGGCGTGGTGCTCAGTTATTTGTTGTGGGCGATGACGATCAGGCTATTTATGGCTGGCGTGGTGCTAAAGTTGAGAACATTCTCAGTTTTAACAATGAAAACCCCAATACGCTTGTCATTCGTCTTGAACAGAACTATCGCTCCACCGGCAATATACTTAAAGCCGCAAATGGACTTATTTCCCATAACGATGACCGTATGGGCAAGCAGTTATGGACCGATGGGGAAGAAGGTAACCTGATTCAACTATATGCGGCCTTTAATGAGCAGGATGAAGCCCGTTATGTGATAGACCGTATTGTTGAGCATGTCTCTAATGGCAATGCTCGAGACGATATCGCTATCCTTTATCGCTCTAATGCACAGTCCCGTGTATTTGAAGAACAGCTCATGACTCACGGTATTCCCTACCGTGTTTACGGTGGATTACGCTTCTTCGAACGAGCCGAAATTAGAGATGCCCTGAATTATCTACGATTATTAAATAACCGCAATGATGATCCTGCTTTTGAGCGTGTCGTTAACCAGCCAACCCGGGGCATCGGTAATAAAACCGTTGATACTATTCGTGAAGCGGCTCGATTGGCTGATGTATCTATGTGGCAAGCCTCGCTTGAACTTATCGCCAGTAATAGCCTGACTGCACGCGCACAAAATGCACTAAATGGCTTTATTCAACTTATAAATAATCTGAACACAGATACTGAAGCCGTTGAACTGCATGAACAGTTCGAACACGTTATTCACGGTTCCGGCCTTATAGAACATTATGGCAAGGAAAAAGGTGAAAAAGCTGAAGCTCGTGTAGAAAATCTGGAAGAGCTGGTTAGTGCAGCCAAAGGTTTCCAGTTTGAACAGGATGAAGATGCTCCGCTTGATATTCTTACCGCCTTTTTAACCCATGCTGCCTTAGAAGCTGGTGAAGGACAGGCTGAAGCCTGGGAAGATTGCGTGCAATTAATGACATTACATAGCGCCAAGGGGCTTGAATTTCCACTGGTATTTATGTGTGGCATGGAAGAAGGTTTGTTCCCTCATCAGCGTAGCGCTGAAGAAGAAGGTCGTTTACAGGAAGAGCGTCGACTTTGTTATGTCGGTATTACCCGGGCACGGGATCAGCTGGTTCTCAGTTATGCAGAACAACGCCGTTTATATGGCAAAGAAATGTACCCTATGCCTTCGAGTTTCATTGGCGAAATACCGGCTGAGTTTATCGAGGAAATACGCCCTAAAACCAGTTACTCATCCAATACGAGCTCCTATGGTCAGAAATCTGATTATAGTTTTGCACAACAGGATAATGACTCTGGCCTGACAATAGGGCAAAGAGTATTACACCAGAAATTTGGTGAAGGTTTTGTGCTCAACTATGAAGGTCAGGGGAAAAGTGCACGGGTAGAGGTTAATTTTGATCATGCCGGCAGTAAATGGCTGGTTTTAAGTTATGCCAATCTACAGACTGTGTAATCTAAATAACATGAATTTATTAAAATGATAACCATCGAATGTCATTAGGAAAGGATCATGAACTTGTAAATTTATTTGCCTCCGGCTCTGCTCTGGTATTCGGACTTATCTGGATGTTTTTCGGTAACCAGATTATTAACAGTCTACTACCTGTTCAAAATCAGAACATATTTTATTATTTCTTCAGTGGTGTCATCTTTTCTCTTGCCTGTGTTGGTCTTTATGGCTTCATGCGTACCATACTCTGTTTCACGGAATTCATGGTGGGGCATGATAACCTCAATGCTCAATTATATGAAAACCTGCTATCAGAAGAAGATGAAGGTGTATTTTTAAAAAATAAAAATGGTATTTACAAAATAATCAGTCCGGTTGCCATGCAGGTATTAAAACTCGAAAACAAACAGGTTGTCGGGCAGACAGATGAAGATATACACAAATACGCAACTGCCAATAAAATAATACATGAAGATCAACGGGTACTGGAGTTTGGTGAGTCTGTTTACTGGGAAACATACATCACAACATCACGGGGTAATGAGGCTTATTTATGCAAAAAATTTCCCTGCCGGGACAGCAAAAATAGAGTCACAGGAATAATTGGCGTATGTAAAAATATAAGTCAGTTAAAAAAATCTCAAAATGCAAATCGACATATGGAAGATCGCTATCGTAATTTATTTAATAAATTACCTTATCCTGTGTTAGTTATCGATTCTTCCAGCCTACTGCCCTTTACGTTCAATAGCGCAATGAATAATTTACTGGGTTATGAAAAAGAAGAATTCTCACGTATGCGCATGAGCCTTCACATAGAAGCGGATTATCTTAATGATTTTAGAGATTCAATTACAGAATTAAACAGTTCGCACGGTGGCGAATTTGAAACACATTTAATTACTAAAAATAGAGATGTATTAAATGTAACGGGTTATGCGCAGGAAATCATAATTGAAGATAAGGCCTATCTTCATATGATGTTATACGACAATACTGAAACAAAAAAATCCACTGATATACTAATTGGTTCCGAATTAAAATATCGCTCTCTGTTTGAGCATGCCAATGATGCCATCATCATCGTATCAACAAACTCACTTAATATTATAGATGCAAATGAAATAGCTATTAGTTTCCTCGGTTATATGCGTGATGATTTATTATTAATGTCTATATACGATCTTGATTCATCTGTAAATCATGCATTAACACAGGAAAAAATTACTGATCTAGAAATTTATAACCATGCTCTTTACGAACAGGACATTAAAAATCGCAAAGGTGAAAAACAATCCGTTGAAATAAATGCTCACAAGTTAAATTATGGCAATGAAGATGTTTATCAGTTTGTAATTAGAAACATAAGTAAACGTAAAGAAACCGAAGCTGCTCTTAAATCTTCAGAAAGCAGATATCGCCAGATGTTTGAGTCTAACATGGCAATAAAACTGGTTATTGATCCAGACAATTTTCATATCGAAGATGCCAACCCGGCTGCTGCTGAATTTTATGGTTATTCAATTGAAGAACTTAAAGGCATGGATCTGGCTCAGATAAACATACTATCTCGAGACAAGTTAAATACACTGATTAAACAAACCAGAGAACAGAATCTTGGTTTCTACAGCTGCCCACATCGACTATCAAATGGAGAAATTCGTTTTGTTGAAGTTCGTGATGGACCAATGGAAATTGAAGGCAGGCAATTATTTTATTCAATAATACATGATGTTACCGCCAGTAAAGAAGCTGAAAATCAGGTTCTTGTGGCATCTAAAATGTTTGATTACTCTACTGATGCAGTAATGCTAATTAATGATAAAAATAAAGTTGTTTCTGTTAATTATGCCTTTACTCAAATAACTGGATACCAGCAATCAGAAATACAGAATAAATCACCAGAAATCATTCTAGCTTCACATGACGCCACTTTATTAAATAAAAACGTACTGGAATCGATTGATGATTCAGGGCAGTGGAAAGGTGAAATATGGCATCGTTTAAAAGATGGTCAGAGCAGGCCATTAAGCACTAGCATCAATAGTATACGAAATGAAAACACGAATGTTTCAAGTTATGTTGTTATGCTCACACCCAGACACACCCAAAGTATTGAGCAGGATAATCAGGTTCATTTTGTTGAATTAACTGAGTTACCAAATAAATCACTCTTTGTTGATCGACTTCAAAATGCAATTGACCGCGCCCAGCGAAATAAAAATCGCCTTGGAATAATTCTTATCGACCCTAAAAACTTTTCTGATATAAACGCTCAGTTTGGTTATGATCTTGGTGATCAGCTTTTAAAAGCTATTTCTAAACGCCTTAAATACAATACTCGAGATAGCGACACAATCAGCCATTTCTCTTCTGATGATTTCGCTGTACTCATTGAAGACCTTGGAGATATTCAACAAATGGGCATCGTTGCCCAGAAATTATTATCTACTCTATCTGAAGCATATCAAACATCTGAACATACAATTGATCTGGAGATTGCTATGGGCATAAGCATTTATCCAGACGATGGCAATCAGGCTGATTCACTCATTGCAAGAGCACAAACTGCATTATTAACTGCACAATATTTTAAGGGCAGCCATTTTGAATTAACCAGTGCAAGTATGAATCATAATGCGAAGATGTGGTTACAAACGGAAGCCAATCTTCATACAGCATTACGAAATAATGAATTCTTTGTATCTTTCATGCCACAAATCGATACATCAACAAATACTATCGACTCTATGGAAGCGCTGGTGCGCTGGAATCACCCTCAACAGGGCTGTTTGTTACCGGCTAAATTTTTACCAGGCGCGCAACAATCAGGATTTATTGGCGCTATTGGCATCAACGTAATAGATATGGCTTTAAAAGATTATCGAACATGGCTAGACCTTGATTTACCCATACCAAGACTAACTTTAAATATATGTTATTCACAGATAGATACCGATCTTGCTCAAATACTAATTGAAAAATGTGATAAATATAATATTGATTACCAGAGAATCGGGCTTGAATTTTCTGAAAAAGGTTATGCGCAAACCACTGATTCACAACGTGCTGTTCTACATCAGATACAGAGTAATAATTTTCATATCTGTATAGATGATTTTGGATCTGACAATTCATCTTTAAACTGTTTATTGCATTGTACTGTTACAGAAATTAAAATAGATCCAGAATTTATTGCTAAAACACGTGAATCTCTTGAAGCGAAAAATTTACTTACCGGTATTGTTTCACTCTGTAAGTCTCAGAACATACAAATTATTGCTGAAGGCATTGAAACTGAATTAGATCGTGATTACCTTAATGATTTTGATATTCACCATATGCAGGGTTATTTATTTAGCCAGCCACTTGATTCAAAATCTGTACAAAAATATGTTAAACGAATTACCCAGAAAAAATAATAATACAAAGCTGTTTGTATTATTATTACTTTTAAATACTAACCTGATAAATTAATTATGAAACGAAGACACTTTATAAAAGCTGCAGCCGCTACAGGCCTTGTCACCTCAGCTTCATTAACCAGCGGTCCAGCACAGGCTGGTAGTACAAAAAAAATAAAATGGAAAATGGTCACAACATGGCCTAAAAACTTTCCTGGTCTGGGCACGGGTGCTAATAATCTCGCAAAATTAATTACTGAAATGTCAGGTGGCCGTATAAAAGTTAAAGTTTATGGTGCCAAAGAATTAGTGCCTCCTTTCGAAGTTTTCGATGCGGTTTCACGTGGCACGGCACAAATGGGACATGGCGCCGCTTATTACTGGAAAGGTAAAACACAGGCTGCGCAATTTTTTGCTGCCGTTCCCTTTGGTTTAACTGCACAGGAAATGAATGGCTGGCTCTATCATGGTGGTGGCATGGAACTGTGGAAAGAGACATATGATGCTTTCGGTTTAATACCTGCAGCAGCGGGAAATACGGGCGTTCAAATGGCGGGCTGGTTTAATAAGGAAATTAAATCGATGTCAGATCTTAAAGGTTTAAAAATGCGCATTCCCGGTCTGGGTGGTGAAGTTTTAAAACGTGCAGGTGGTACGCCTGTTAGTTTACCCGGTGGTGAAATATTTACTTCTCTAAAAACCGGTGCAATCGATGCCACCGAATGGGTTGGCCCTTATAATGACCTGGCTTTTGGTTTACATAAAGCTGCGAAATTTTATTATTATCCTGGCTGGCATGAGCCTGGCACAACACTTGAGGCTTTAATTAATAAAGAGGCATTTGAAAAACTACCCGATGACTTACAAAGCATCGTGCTCAATGCCTGCAAAGTTGTTAATCAGGATATGACGACCGAATATACAACCCGTAATCAACGTGCCCTGGATACACTGGTAAATAAACATAAAGTTAAAGTCTTAAAACTACCGGATGAAGTTTTGTCTAAACTACAGAGTTTATCTGATGAAGTTATTAATGAAGTTGCTGCAACTGATGAAATGACAAAAAAAGTATTTAAGTCATTTAAAACTTATCGTGATCAGGTTAAAAAGTGGAGTGATATTTCAGAACTGGCTTATTTGAAATCAAGATAGCATTCTCCCTATATATACTTCATAGGAAGAATGATCTTATCTAGTTCGGATTAGCACAATCCCCTACTAAACCGTAAGGACTATTGCCATCTCCTCCCAATGGTAATATTTCTTCATCTTCAAGATCAGCAAGTAATGCTGGAAGACTTTGCGTTTTGGTAGCAATATTTTCTGAACCTGAAAATGTTGCTGTTGCAGTAATAAGAACAGAAGACCAGTTTGCTTCAGACTTAGGATAGGTAATTGAGAAATATCCAAAACCAGATTCATCTGTAGTGATTGAATTTGAACCTGGTGTTAACGTCGGCGTTAATATTGGATGATTTGCAACGGTTGCCGGATTGGTTGGCTCCAATGTGCCATTGCCATTCGTATCCTCACCAGCATCCAGATTACCATTATTATTTAAATCTTCAGCTGGACAGTTTATTATTGTATAAAAAGGAGCCCAGCCTTCGCCTGTTTTACCATAAGCTCCTTTATTATATAACGTGCTTCTTAATCTAATTTTAACCGTTGTATTTGCTTGTGGATTTCCATCTACATCAGTTACCTGTATTACATAGGGGTCCTGATATTGAAGCTCATTGAGTGAAAACATCGTATTACCATTACCGATAACAATTCTACCTATATCATCATCACTACTACATGCATAAAGTCCTGCACTTAAAATCACTATTCCTAGTGTGTAAATCTGTTTCATTCATTAGCCCCTTTGTATCTTATTGATAATAGCAGTAAAAATTATATTTACTGCAATAACACTGGAAGCCACGTTGCTAATTGTGGCCACCAGGCAATCAGGCCCATTGCCAATAACTGTATTAGTATAAATGGCATAACTCCCTTATATATATCCATAGTATTCACCTCGGCTGGCGCCACACCTCTTAGATAGAATAAAGAAAAACCAAATGGTGGTGTTAAAAATGATGTCTGTAAATTAATTGCAATTAAGACACCTAACCAGACAGGGTCTATTCCCATCGCAAGTAATATTGGACCCACAATGGGAATAACCACAAAGGTAATTTCTATAAAATCGAGAACAAAACCAAGAAAAAACATCACCAGCATCACCAGGAATAATGCACCGTACATTCCACCTGGCAGATCACTCAAAAATTCCTGTATCAGCTCATCACCTTCAAACCCTCTGAATACCAGTGAGAAAATGGAGGCTCCAATCAGAATCATAAACACCATGCTGCTTATACGGGTTGTTTCCTGTGTAACCTCACGTAATATTTTCACATTGAAAAAACCCCGTTTCCATGCAAGCCCCATCGCACCGACTGCACCGACTGCCGCTGCTTCGGTGGGTGTTGCCAAACCACCAATAATAGAACCTAATACCATGAGTATTAAAAACAGGGGAGGCACTAATTCAATCATCACCTGTTTTTTTAACTGGCTTCTATCACACAACTCATCTTTTGGTAATGCAGGCATCATTTCTGGTTTTAATCTGGCAATAATCAGTAAATAACTTATATACAAAAATACCAGCAATAAACCGGGAATGAGAGCACCAATAAATAAGTCACCCACAGATAACGTTTCCGGGCTGAATATACCCATATCAAGCTGAGCCTGTTGATACGCTGTGGACAGCACATCACCCAATAACACCAGAACAATAGAAGGAGGGATAATCTGACCAAGTGTTCCAGACGCACAGATTGTTCCACAGGCAATACGCGGATCATAACCACGTTTTAACATGGTAGGCAGGGACAACAGGCCCATAGTCACAACCGTTGCACCCACTATTCCGGTGCTGGCAGCTAACAACATGCCTACCAGAGTGACGGATATGCCAAGCCCGCCGCGTAATCCGCCAAATAACTGTGCCATGGTTTCGAGCAGATTTTCTGCTATTTTCGATCGCTCTAACATCACCCCCATAAAAACGAACAGGGGCACGGCCAGCAGTACCTGATTCATCATTATGCCAAATAGCCGATTGGGTAATGCCTCTAGAAATGCGCTATCAAACACCTCCAGGTAACTCCCGATACCGGCGAACAGCAAGGCTGTACCTGCCAATGTAAATGCCACCGGATAACCGCTTAACAAAAGGACGAATACACAGACAAACAACCAGATAGCCATATATTCCATTATTGGGAAGCTTCCTTATCTCTTGATGAATGATTATCTAATAATTGAGGGGGTGTTTGCGTAAGCGTTAACAGGATTCTTAAAATCATCGCTGTGGCCTGCAACATCAACAGACCAGCCATAATCAATATCAGACTTTTCAGTAAATATACCCCTGGTAACCCTCCAGCTTCACGTGAGGACTCCATCACTTGCCATGAATCTGCAACATAAGGCCAACTGACCCATATAATAAAAATCATTACAGGCATTAAAATAAACAGATGACCTATCAAATCTACCCATGCTTTACCTGTCTGGCTGAGTCGGTCATAAAAAATATCCACACGAACATGCCCACCCTGCTTCAGGGTATAAGCTGCACCAAGTAGAAAAACCATTGAATGGAAATAAGATATTGATTCCTGCAAAGCAATCCAGCCGGTATCAAACAGATAACGCAAAACAACAACTAAAAATGTTACCACTACCATAAGTAACACCAGCCATGAAACTGATCGGCCTACCCAGTCAATAAACTGCTCAAGTTTTACTGACATAGTCGTCAAATACTGCTTTATGTTTGAATTCATCGGCGCATTTTACACTGTTATCCCCTGTAGATAACAGTTTGTCGGTTATGAATTGATTTAGCCGTTAATTTAAGCAAATCTATTAAAAGTCATCATTTTTAACAAATAACTATAAATAACAGACTTTATATGAAAAAAATATTACTTATTCTCAGCCTATTACTACCTTTTTCTTCTGTACTTGCAAAAAAACCACCCATCATGGATGCCAGTGGTTTTATCACTCAGGAACATGCTTTAAATTGTATACAGACTAATAAAGACATGATTCTGGCCAGTCAACAGATGATTGAGACTGAAAATACCAAGACCCGTTTAAGAAGTAAAATTGAATACCTTCAGAATGAAATTCGTAAACGCAGACAGGTAATAGAAAAACTGGATAGACAGCATGATCAGGGAAATAACGAAAACTATAATCAGTTAATTACACAGTTTGAAGACCTCATGGATGAACGAAAACAGACCATTTCTCTTTATGATCAGAAAAATCAATTACATGTAACCCAGCATAAAAGTGTGATTCGTCTGGAACAACGTTTTTCTGATTTATGTTTTAAAAATATTCAAATTACGCAAAAAATGCATAAAGATATTTGCACCGGTGAGACGATTCGCTGGTGCAGTTTATTTAAGTTTCAATAACAGTTTTTTGCACTGCCAGTGCTCATAACCATCGGGGATGGATATGAGCTTTAGCTTCACAAAACAGTCATAAATTTATTTCATCTGTCCGTTTCGTTATAAAGTCTTTCTATAAGATTTTAATTCACAAAAGGAGTATAATGTACTGATCAGGTCATTAGAAACAGGAGAGTGACCATGTCAGAACTAGCTTTAAAACATTCGCCCTTACCGGATGACGACCAGTTAATTAGTTGTCAGACCTGTCTTGATTCTGTACCACTATCTGAATCTCAAATTTCTGAAGCGGAAGAATATGTAGCCTATTTTTGCGGTCTGGAATGTTACGATTTATGGGTACACCAGAATCAACAGGCTAATAAATTATCAGTTAAAAAATAATTCTTATTTAATCGGTAATCCTGTCATTTATTCAGGATTACCAGAACTAATATTATTTTTTATAATGAGCCAATGAAATTATTAATCTCATTGTAATAATTGTGATGTGTTTGAATTGTATTGTGTCCAACACCGGCATATTGGATAAGTTTATTATTCTTACCGGCAAACAGATATAATTGCTTCAGATGTTCATCTGGTATAATTTCGTCTTTTTCAGCTGCCATCATTAATACTGGATATTTAACCTTATTTATATAGTCCATAGTAGGAAAAGGGTGTTTCAATAAGTATCGGACTGGAAAAAATTTATATTGTTTAGCCGCCATGTTTTCTATGCTATCAAATGGCGTTATCAATATCAGACCTGCAATATTTCTGTTCGCAGCAAGGTAGGTCGCAACAGACGATCCAAGACTTCGACCAACAACAATTATTTCATCTGACCTTAACTGGTATTCATTTATAACCTGATCATAAACATCAAGCGCATTCTTATAAAAATTTTCCTGTGAGGGTGTACCAATACTTTTTCCGTAACCAGGATGATTAACCGATATCATTTGACGTACTTTAAATTCTTTTGCTTCATCATTTAAATAGACAACATCTTCAGCGTTACCTCCAAAATAGAGTATTGTTTTATTTTTAACTGGGTCAACATTAATTTTCCAGCCATGTCGAAGCTCATCATTAATCAAGAATGAAATCTCATTTTGTCTCACTGATTGATATACATCTTTTATCGGTACCGGTGGGAAAAAAATTAATTTGTCCTGTAAAAAATACAAAGCACTACAGCTAAATAAATATATTGCCGCTAAAAATATTAATACATCAATCATACGTTTCATTTTTATAAATTTAGAAGTTTATCCAGATCTTCTCTGGTTGGGCGTACATCTCGATCTTTGTAAAAATTCATTATTTCATCAAACGCCTGCTCAGGCTCATCTACAACTATGAATAACTCAAGATCTTCTTTAGTAATCATACCTTGCTGATATAAAGTGTTTTCAAACCAGTCTAATAAAGGTTGCCAGAATTTTCTGTTCATTAAAATAACGGGAATTTTTGGTGTTTTTCCTGTTTGTGTAAGTGTAAACATCTCTGCCATTTCATCAAGGGTTCCAAAACCACCCGGGCATACCACATAAGCTGACGCATATTTAACAAACATCACTTTTCGGGAAAAAAAGTGACTAAAATTAAGACTTAAATTTTGATAAGGGTTAGGTGTCTGTTCTTTTGGCAGATCAATATTTAAACCGACACTCACCGATTTTCCTTCTGCACCCCCACGGTTCGCTGCCTCCATTATTCCAGGGCCTCCTCCGGATATAATCGAAAAACCCTCATCTGACAATAACCGCGCTACTTCTCTGGCTTTTTTATAATCATCTGAATCTTCATGCACCCGGGCAGAGCCAAATATGCTCACCGCAGGTTTAATGTGACACAGTTGCTCAAATCCATCGACAAATTCAGACATGATTTTAAATACACGCCAGGATTCACGGTTCAGCTCTGTATAAGGGTCACGTCTTTCGGTTATGTCTTTTTTTGTCATCCGATTTACCATCACTTTATTTTTAGTGTCATAATACGCTGAATTTTTTTACATGCACAATGAATCTCTTATGGCAAAAAAAGCTCCTTTAATTCTGGTCGATGGCTCTTCTTATTTATTTAGAGCGTTTCATGCACTCCCACCCTTAACCAATTCTAATGGTCAGCCCACGGGGGCTATTTACGGTGTTATCAATATGCTTAAAAAACTGGTTGATGAATACAAGCCAGAGTATATGGCCGTTGTATTCGATGCCAAGGGAAAAACATTTCGAAGTGATCTGTACAAAGAATATAAAGCCCATCGTCCGCCCATGCCGGATGATTTACGAAGTCAGATTGAACCTATCCACCAGATAGTCGATGCACTGGGTTATCCACGTATTGTGGTACCTAAAGTTGAAGCTGACGATGTCATTGGAACACTGGCTCGTCAGGCGGAAGCTGATGGTTTTGATGTTTTGATATCAACGGGAGATAAAGATTTAGCCCAGTTAGTCACTGACAAAATTACATTAATTAATACCATGAACAACCACTTAAGCACACCAGCTTCTGTTCTGGAAAAATTTGGTGTCTCCACTGATCAGATTATCGATTATCTGGCATTAATTGGTGATACCGCAGATAACATACCGGGTATTAATAAAGTAGGCCCTAAAACGGCGGTTAAATGGCTGGCGCAGTATGAATCTGTAGATAATATTATTGCCCATGCAGATGAGTTTAAAGGCAAAGTGGGTGAGTATTTACGAGAAGGCCTTGAACAACTTCCCCTTTCTTATCAGCTTGCAACCATTGTTTGTGATGTTGAACTTGATGAAGCACCAAAAGACTTACAGTTACAATCGGCTAATACCGACGACCTCAAATCTCTTTATTCTGAATTTGAATTAAAAAGCTGGTTAACTGAATTAGGGGGTGAATCAACAGGAGCATCCGAAACCGCAGTAGAAACAGATTATCAAACTGTGCTAACACAGAAAGATTTTGATAACTGGTTAGAGCAACTTAAAAAAGCCGATATGTTTGCTTTTGATACCGAAACCACCAGCCTTAATTATATGCAGGCTCGCGTCGTGGGTGTTTCTTTCTCAGTTGAATCGGGCAAGGCCGCATATGTTCCTTTTGGGCATGATTATGAAGATGCACCACAGCAACTTTCAGAAGATATCGTTCTCGGTAGCCTGAAGCCCTTACTGGAAGATCCATCAATAAATAAACTCGGTCAGAACCTGAAATACGATGCCCACGTTTTACAGAACCATGACATACAGATGCAGGGCATCAGTGACGATACTTTACTCGAGTCTTTTGTACTGGATTCTACCAAACGCCATGATATGGACAGTATGGCGAGTCGTTTCCTTAATCATAATACTATCCACTTTGAAGATATTGCCGGAAAAGGGGTTAAGCAACTCACATTCAATCAGGTCGAACTGGATAAGGCCGGGCCTTATGCCGCAGAAGATGCAGATATAACCCTGCGATTGCACCAGTGTATTCATGCCCAACTGAAAGACATCCCCGAATTGCTCAACGTATATAAAGATATAGAACTGCCCTTAATGCCCATTATTCAGCACATTGAACGTAACGGGGTAAAAATAGATGCGGGCATGCTGGAAACACAGAGTCAGCAATTGTCAGAACGTATGACTGAAATCGAGCAACAGGCATATGATGTGGCGGGAGAAGAGTTTAATCTGGCATCACCTAAACAGATTCAAACTATTTTCTTTGAGAAAATGGAATTACCCGTTATTCGTAAAACACCTAAAGGCCAGCCGTCTACTGCCGAAGATGTATTACAGGAACTGGCCGAAGACTTTGAATTACCACGCCTCATTCTTGAGCACCGGGGTTTAAGTAAACTTAAATCAACCTATACAGACAAACTGCCTAAACTGATAGATGAAAAAACCGGCCGGGTACATACCAGTTACCATCAAACCGGCGCGGCCACAGGCCGTATGTCTTCCAGTGATCCTAATTTACAGAATATACCCATTCGCTCTGAAGAGGGTAGGCGCATTCGTCAGGCCTTTGTTGCCGATGAGGGTAACTGTATTTTAGCAGCAGACTATTCTCAAATTGAATTACGCATCATGGCGCATTTGTCTGCTGACAAAAGCCTGCTAAAAGCATTCAAAGAAGGCCAGGACATTCATCGTGCCACCGCCGCCGAAGTATTTGATGTAGCGCTGGATGAGGTTGAAACGGAGCAACGACGTGCGGCTAAAGCCATTAACTTCGGCCTTATTTACGGCATGTCTGCATTTGGCCTGGCCAAACAGCTGAATGTCACCCGCTATCAGGCCCAGGATTACATTGACCTTTATTTTGATCGTTATCCTGGCGTGAAAGACTATATGGACAATACCCGTGAGCAGGCTCATGAAACCGGTTATGTTGAAACCTTATTTGGTCGCCGACTGTATTTACCGGAAATTAATTCACGAAACGGTATGCGTCGACAATATGCAGAACGTACCGCTATCAACGCACCAATGCAGGGAACCGCAGCTGATATCATCAAACGTGCAATGATAAATGTGTATAACCGCCTGCAGGAAACTAATATTTCTGCACTTATAATTATGCAGGTACACGATGAACTCGTGTTTGAAGTTGCTAAAGATCAGGTTGAAGCCTTAAGCACGTTATTACATGAAGAGATGGAAAGTGCCGCTGATCTGAATGTTCCTCTTCTGGTTGATATCGGTGTAGGCATAAACTGGGATGAAGCCCATTAATTTGTAAGTTAAAACTAGTAGTAATAACAATTATATAGAGTAACTAGCTTAAATTAGACTTAAGAGAGATAAAAAAAATAACCCTGTTTGGGGTATTTTTTTGCCTGTAAATAGCACACCACTCGTCGCCTTCGTTTTGACATGTGCCCTAATTGAACTTTACTTAATAACAGGAAGACATGAGATTTTAAGAATTGCGCTAAAGCCCGGCGCAAGCTCGCTTGCCTCCCTTAAGCGAGCAAATTGAGGCTAGCCTCCCCAAGCCGGCCTCTACGTTACCCCCGACCACTTCCCTGGTGGCCGGGGTTTTTTTATGTCTAAAATAAATTTTTATACTGTAGGAGCCAGTTTTAGCTGGTGACCCCTGATTCTATACTAACGCCTAAGGATATGATTTAAACAACAACTCCAAGCCAGCCATTCAACACCTTCTGTAACTCTTCCATTCCTGTTTTCTTCAACGCCGAAAACATCTGCACAGTTACATCAAACTCTTCATCTTTAAGCGCTTTTCTGACGCCCAACAGTTGTTTACTCGCCGCACCTTTCTTTAACTTATCTGCTTTCGTTAATAACACATGAGCCGGTGTTCCCATTTCTTCACACCATTCAAGCATTTGCACATCATAATCTTTTAAGGGGTGACGTATGTCCATAATAATAACCAGACCACGAAGCTGTTTTCTTTCACCCAAATACGATTCCATTAACTTTTGCCATTCTTTGCGCATTTTTTCCGGTACTTTTGCATAACCATAACCGGGTAAATCCACCAGACAATGCTCTTCATTCACAGGAAAAAAGTTTATTAACTGAGTCCGTCCTGGTGTTTTACTCGTACGAGCTAGCGCTTTCTGATCGCATAAGGTATTGATTGCACTCGATTTACCCGCATTTGAGCGTCCGGCAAAACCGACTTCTAACATGTCATGCTCTGGAAACTGACTGGCTTTGCTTGCACTGGTTAAAAAGGATGCGGTGCGATAATGGTTGACCATGATTTACTCTTTAAGTCTTAAATTCTGCCGGATATTACCAATGTTATGGGCATACAGCGAATTTTCCATAAGCTTATCTGTTTATTTTTGACTAAATTAAGCAGTCAAAATTGATGAAATAGCCGATCTGGTGTACTATTGCGCCACTTTTTGCTCGTGGCCTGTTTAGGCACATGATTGGCAACACACTATTTACCGGCGTCAATATAAAGACGTGATACTAGTTTGGAGAATACAAACAATGAATTTTAAATCTCTGCTTGCACTATTTGGCCTGACTGTTGGCCTAAACGCGACAGCAATTGCAGCTGACCTTAAAGCTGGTGAAGAAACAGCTGGTGCTATCTGTGCAGGTTGTCATATGCCTGACGGAAACAGTGTGGTTGATATGTTTCCAAAACTGGCTGGCCAGCATGCTCAGTACCTTACTAAGCAACTTAAAGATTATAAGAGCGGTGCTCGTACAGACGATACAATGACGGGCATGGCAGCAACACTTGCAACTGATGACGATATTGAAAATGTTGCTGCTTTCTTTGCAAGTAAAGAAGGTACCGTGGCAACAGCAGATGACGCCAAGGTTGCACTAGGTAAAGCAATTTACCGTGGTGGTAATACAACAACTCATCTACCTGCATGCATGGGCTGCCATGGCACAAATGGATCAGGCAACCCGGCTGCTAAGTTCCCTGCATTAGCGGGTCAGCATGCAACTTATACAATTAACCAGTTAAATGCTTTCCGTGATGGCAAACGTGCAAACGACAGTAACCACATGATGCGTTTTGTAGCTAACAAAATGACGGTTGCTGAAATAGAAGCCGTAGCTAACTATATTGCTCAATTGAAATAAGTTACTCTAGCTTATTCATAAAAAAGGCTGCTTTTGCGGCCTTTTTTATGCCTGCTATTAAACTAAAAGCTATGGCATAATTCATAAAATATGAAATTTTATTACTTACATCCTGTCACAACTAAAATTATATAAAAAATACAATGGGGAAAAAAATGCATTTTATAAAAAAAATCAGCCTGTTAGCTTTGTTGTTTCTGCTACCAGCGCTTACTCAGGCACAAAACTATGAAGAAGGTAAATCCTATTCAAAGTTAGCCAAACCCGTTGTCACGCAGTCTGGTGATAAAATAGAAATACTGGAGTTCTTCTGGTATGGCTGCCCTCACTGTTTTAGCTTTGAGCCAACTCTGAAAAAGTGG
The DNA here is from genome assembly GCA_003349885.1 of endosymbiont of Galathealinum brachiosum. Classification (NCBI taxonomy): domain Bacteria; kingdom Pseudomonadati; phylum Pseudomonadota; class Gammaproteobacteria; species endosymbiont of Galathealinum brachiosum. The sequence continues at coordinate 431,052 of QFXC01000011.1, forward strand.
CGAAAAGACCTGCCTGCAAATGTAACATTTACACGTGTTCCTGCACCTCTTAATAAAAGCTGGATGCCTCACACAAAAACCTACTACGCATTACAAATCATGGGTGAAGATGAAAAACACCATGAAGCCATCTTCTCTGAAATGCATGTTAAAAAGCAGAAACTCAGAAATAAGGAAGACATAGCTGATTTTCTTGCTACTCGAGGCGTAGATAAAAAGACATTCCTCTCAACTTTTAGCTCATTTGCAGTTGAAATGCGTGCAAATCAGGCTAACCAATTAGGCATACAATACAGAGTAAACGGTGTACCCATGTTAACGGTTAATGGTAAATACACTGTTTCAGGCTCTCAAGCAGGAAGTTATATAGGTATGGTCAAAATATCTGATCACCTGATTAATAAAGAGTCAAAATAAGTGTCCCATGTATAAGAGCTGACCTTAAACTTGTTTAGTCTCTTATTGAAGACTATATTTATAAGGGAGCCTATGGGCTCCCTTTTTTATGTAATGATCAGAACTGTCCGGGGCACTCAATCATGGAACCAGCAACATGGAATTAGAGCAGTGGAAACAGAAATATTATGACCAGCTCGATAGCCTGGAAAAGAAAGAGCAGGACTGGGAGAAACTTGAGACAACCCTGAAACGAACTATCGGGCGCCTTAGTCTGGCCGCCGAAGGTCAACATGCCACACTTGATCGTCATATTAACGATTTACGCACTGCCATTAAAAATAATATTAATCGTCAACGACTTGAAGCTGTTGTTGATGATATCTCACGTGTTCTTTCCAAACTCGAAGACAAGCAAAACGGCCCAAAACGTGACTCTATAAAAACACTTGAACTTTTAATAGAAAAGCTTTCATTACCTGATAGCGCTGAGAAGTCACGTATTAAACTGCTTAAAAAATTCGCTAATTCTGATGATACAAATCGTGATAGCTTATTAAAAGATTCATTAAAGTTAATACTATCTGTAATAGTAACCGATGATACAAAAAATGAAAAAACGGGAATAATAGATCGGTTATTTCACTCTAAAAACACCTCGGAAGAAACAAATAATAGCGTAACCAGCAATTTATCAACTGACACTGATGAACAACTAAGCATATACAAATCCTGCCTTATTGGATTACTTAATAAACTAGATAACTCGGATTCACCAAACGGAAAACTCAGCGCACTTAAAATTAGTGCGCGTGATGCAAAACAAAAAAGAGAATTAGAAAATCTTTCTGATCAATTATCTAATATTTTACGTGAGAAAACAGATAGCACTAATACGTTTGTAGAAATATCTGAAACTATTGAAAAAGTTGATATAGACCCCTCATTACAACCATCTATTCAAGAGCTCTTAATTCGTTTATTGGAGCAACTCATTGTGCCTTCCGATCTTCAGGATGAAGCGGATAAAATGAAACATCGGCTAGAACAGGAAACTGACCCGGGGAACTGGAAACAATTATTAAAAGACGTTGCCTTACTCATCAATTCTATTCGCAGTAGAATGCAGCAGGAAAAACATGAATTTGAAGATTTTTTACAGCAGGTTACTGATCGCTTAAAAGCCATGGATCATTTTCTACAAAATGAAACATCAAATTTACAATTAGCGAAAACACAGGGCAAGGATTTTGATAAAGAAGTCAAACTTAATGTTGATGAAATACGTCAGGATATTAATCAGGCAACAGAGCTATCCAGTCTTAAACAGAATGTAAGCACTAAACTTGATACTATTTCAGGGCATATCAAACTTTATCGGGAATCTGAAAATGAACGCTATCAGGAATCTCAGAAAGAAGTAGATACCATGCATACTAAAATGCTGGCTTTAGAGAGCGAAGCTGAGCAATTAAAAAAAGTAGTAATAGAAAAAAATAAACAGGCTATGTTCGATGCACTTACGGGTATCCCTAACAGGCTATCATACGAAAAAAAATCAGCTGAAGAAATTGCACGGTGGAAACGTTTTTCAAACCCATTAAGTCTTGCCATCTGGGATATAGATTTATTTAAAAAAGTAAATGATACATATGGTCATAAGGCAGGGGACAAGGTTTTAAAGACCGTTGCTCAGTTACTTATAAAAAGTATTCGTGAAACTGATTTTCTAGCGAGATATGGAGGAGAAGAATTTGTTATGCTTCTGCCTGGAACAAAACAGGAAGAAACGCTTCGTCTTGTGAATAAACTACGTCAACAAATTGAAACTTGCGGTTTTCATTATCATGGTGATTCAGTAAAAATTACCATTTCTTGTGGCGTAAGTAGTTTTAATGAAAATGATACTCTCGCACAGGTTTTTGAACGTGCTGATAAAGCTCTTTATAAGGCAAAAGATAATGGTCGAAATCAGTGTGTTGTTTCATCCTGCCTTTCTGATTAAATTATATTCTATTTATTATGAATACTGAAAATAACAAACCTGAATCTATAGAATCTGTTAATACAGATAAAAACATGCATATCTCTGATCCAGAGTATATTTCTAAAGTTATTAATCAGTTTATTCTCAATGATGATAAAACACATCTTAAAGTTGCTGCACATGCATCTGCAGCACGAAGTCAGCATTATAATCGTGAACATATTCTACATGCACTTACCAATATTCAATTAACATTTAAACCACGTTACATTCCCGGACAAACTGTTAATGTTAATACTGAGGAATTTAAATTAGCATTAATGGAAAGCATGGCTAAACTGGATAAAGTAGCTATTCCAAAAACCATGAATCAGATTGATAGCAGAACTATTGATTTTGTTGAAATGATTTTTGGTGTATTTATTCGAGATAAAAACATATCTGACATCATTAAAAGTCTATTATTATTAATACAAATTCCAATATTAAAAATATCTTTAACAGATTCTAATTTTTTTAATAATGATACACACCCTGCAAGACACGTTCTAAATAGTATCGCTCACCTTGGTATAGGAATTGAAGACACTGAAAGCACTTTATACCAAACAATTCATTATATTATTGATCAGTTATTGCATAGTTTTGATAATAATATTGTTGCTTTTATTACAGCGAAAGCCTCTCTTGACAGATTATCAGATATTCAAAAAAATAAATTTATTAAGACTGAAAATCATACTCAGCACCTAATCGCCATTGAATATACTCAGCAACTAGTTTTAAAAGAACTTAAACACTATACTTCAAACATAAAAATACCAAAAGAATTACAGCCATTAATTTTAAGTCACTGGTCAACTTTAATGTTTCATCGATTTATCAGTTATGGAAAAGATAGCATTGAATGGCGAGAGGCTGTTGGCATATTACGATTATTAGTTAAATCATTTAACCCTATTAATAAGAAAGATGAATGGGTTGCTTTGCGAAGTATATATAAAGGTATTGTTAATTGTATTCGTTCATCTCTTAACAATACACGCCAGAATAAGGAAAAAATATTTATTGCGACAAGTAATTTAAACAATTATTATTTTTCTAAATTATGTAATTCTGAATTCTTCTCATCTAAAAATAATGATTCAGATGATGAAGATACCGAATTTATTCTATTTAATACTTTATATGATAACTATACCTCAGATATTGAACCTAGCCCATTTGATTTACAGGCTGAAAATTCAAAAAGTTCTATAACTAATATGCCTGAAGTTATAAAAATAAATGAATGGTTTGAGGTTTTTACAGATTACAGTCACCCTGTTAGGCGCTTAAAACTTTCAAGTATTATGGATGTACAGGCAACACTTATTTTTGTGGATTATATGGGAAATAAAGTGATAGAAAAAGATCTTGAATCTTTCATTACAGAATTAAAGAATGATCAATCTCGCTTAATAAATGATCACTCAATCTTTGAATATGCTTTAAGTATGGTTATTATTTCAATTGCAGCAATAAACTAGTACTTCTTTTAGATACTCTGATTATTGTAAATAACTCATAATCAGAGTATCTAAAATATCTTTTGTGTAAAACTTAAATACGATTTTCTAATTAGAAACAGGGTATACCCAAACCCAGATTTCATCGTACTTTTTATCCAGCCAGGTCTTTCTTACATGCGCTTTAACTACTGTTTTCTTTATACTTTGTAATACTTCTTTATCTGATCGAACATACGCTTTGTCATTAACAATTTTTTCTTTAATTGTCTGTATACTACTAACTTCAACACCATACCGTGCTGCTAAACGCTCTCTTGCCCGGGCAATTGCAAGCTCTTCCTGATAATGTCTACCTTTAACATGCGTTTTGCAAGATCCTACGGCTCCATCACCAGGATCAGTCAGCCATTCTGGTTTCTGTTGTACCTCTTCCTTGTTACATGAAATAAGGAAGATAAGTGTTAATCCAAAAACCATTATTTCTTTTAATTGCATTTTTACCTCTGTTTTAAGCATATTTCTACAAATCGTACTACTTATTTACTCATATTAAGTTTTCAGCCACATAAATCATTATTAAGTCACTGCTGGAACAACGACCATATTAAAATATGCTTCTACGTAAATAACGATAGTACAAGCTACTTGTTAATGCATGACTAATATAAATATTTATTTACTATCATGACTAAATCTACCTATTTTTCCTACACGATACGAGCCTAAATAATATTGCTTAATACACTTTTCTCGGCTATGTTTATATAACTATAAAGAACGCATAGCTAATATATCAATTTAATATAATTAATGGAGAAACTAAGATGAAAAAGGCTGGTTACCTGATTACAGGTGTAGCACTATCTGCTTTACTAGTGGGTTGTGATGATAAGAAACAAGAAGTCGCTGATTGCGTATTCCCTGATGCTCCCGGCACTGCTGCACCTGGCTGGGTATGTGATGAGCCTGTAGAGGGCGTTGAAGTATCCGCAGTTGGTTCTTCTGAAAAATCTGGAGCAGGTCACGATCATATGAAATCAATGGCTTCTACCTCAGCACGAGTTCAACTCGCTCAGAATATGCAGGTACAGGTTCGCAATATGGTTAAACAGTATATCGAAACTACAGGTGCCGGTGATTCGGAAACAGTTGATAAAGTAATGACATCTGTTACTAAACAAATCACAAATCAGACACTTGTCGGTACTAAAATCTATAAAACACGTACAAGTCCAACAGGCAGCTTATACGTACTTGTCGGTATGGATGATGCGAGCGTTCAACAAGCAACTAAAAATGCTGTTAAAACCAGTATGAAAAATGAACGTGCTTTATGGCAACAGTTCAAAGCTCAGAAAAGTCAGGATGAATTAGCAGCTGAAATTTCAAAAATGGATGGCAGTAACTAAGTATTCCATAAACAGGGATGAAAACTACATAGCTAGTCAATACGCCTCACAGGGAAGTGTGTAGGCGATATATTCACCATAAAATCAATAACTTAAAGGACTAACCATGCATAAACGGTCCATTCTACTCGTCAGTATATTAACATTTAGCAGCCTTTCTATTACCGGTACTGCTGGCAATCGTGCAGAATTCGAACAATGGATGAAACAGGAAACGACAAGTTTTCAGGAATATCGTGATAAACGCGATAAGGAATTCACCGGGTTTCTAAAGAATCAGTGGAAAGAAATGCAAACATTTCAGGGCATTGTACGGGATAAAACCCCAAAACCTGTAAGAATGCCTAAAGCACCTATTAAACCAGCTGTTCCCATAAAACAACCTGATCCTGTGCCTGTAATTAAACCAATTACTGATACACCACAAACAAAACCCGTTATTAAATCACCTGTTAAAGTAACACCACCTTCAACACCTAAACCTGTAATTGTTAATGTTCCAGTTATTAAACCGGTACCTGCTCCCGTTAAGGTAGTTCCAGCACCTCTTATTAAGAAACCTAAGGGAATGAAGGTACATCTAACATTTTATGGTCAATCACTGGATTTCTATTACGACCCTAAACTCAAAGTCAGCATACAACGGCCCATCAATGAAAAATCTATGAGCCGTATCTGGTCAGAAATGAGTAAGGCAGATTATGAAGGTTTACTAAAACAAATAAATGCGCAACGTAAACCGCTCATTTTAAATGACTGGGGTTATGCGCTTTTAACTAATGCCATCGCACAAAAAATACACCCTGGCAGTAAAAATGATCAATCTGTTTTTACCTGGTACCTAATGACGAAAGCAGGTTATCAGGCACGAATTGCTTATGACAGCAATTATGTTTATTTATTAATGCCATCTCGCCAACAATTATTTGCCGCACCTTATTTTACTTTTGACAAGATTCGCTATTACGCATTAAGTTTTGATGGCATAAAACAGAAACCTGGTAGAATTTTTACCTATGATGGGCATTACCCAGGTGCTCAGAAACGTCTGGATATGAGTTTAAGTCATGCATTCAATACCGGTCGTAAACAACAGGATCGTTTTCTTAATTTCACATACAAGGGTAAAACACACCGTATTAATGTAGGTTACGACAAAGAAACTATTAGATACCTGAAAACTTATCCGCAAATGGATATTACTTTATATTTCAACTCTGAACTTAACCAGGCGACTGCTAATCCTCTACTAAAGCAGTTAAAACCATTAGTTGAGGGTAAATCTGAAGAAGATGCTGTTAATCTTATATTACGTTTTGTTCAAACTGCATTTAAATATAAAACAGACGAACAACAATTTGGAATAGAAAACTATCTATTTCCGGAAGAAACACTACATTACCCTTACTCTGATTGTGAAGACCGCTCCGTTTTCTTCGCCTGGATAGTTCATCACTTATTGGGTTTACAGGTTGTTGGTCTGGACTATCCTGGTCATATTTCTGCAGCTGTTCACTTTAATGAAAATGTAAGAGGTGATGCGGTTAGTTTTAATGGAAAACGTTATGTTGTTACAGACCCGACTTATATAAATGCAAATTCAGGTATGGCAATGCCAGCCTATAAAAATAAGAAACCCGGTGTTATACGGGTTTTAAATTAAAATTAACTATTAAAGTATTATTCGCTCGTTTCTATAAAGAAACGAGCTTTTTTATGTCTGGTAATGACTAAAAATTCAAATAAAAAACATCAGATAAAATACAAACTCAAAGCTGGTATATATGTGATCAACAGTAATACTATCAATAAAACTAACATAAATGGCAAACTTGCCTTATAAACATCCGCTATAGGCTTCTTAAATCGATAACTTGAAATGAATAAATTAATACCCACTGGAGGGGTTAGATACCCTATCTGCATATTCGCTAGAAAAATTATACCTAGATGAACTGGATGAATTCCAAAACTTATTGCCACCGGTAATATAAGTGGGACAATAATAACCAAAGCAGAAAAAATATCTAAAATAGCACCAATAAATAATAAAAATATATTCAGTATTATTAGAAAACTGATTTTACTATCAATGTTTTCCTGTATAAGTGAGAATATCTGTCCTGGAACTTCTGCATCAATAAATACATTTGTTAATGCAAGTGATACTGCCAGTATTAATAAAATACTACCAACCATTGCCATTGATTCACGTATCACTTCCAAAAGTTTTTTAAATGAAACCTCTTTATATATAAGTGTTTCTATTACTAATATATAGACTGCAACCAGAGCTGCAGCTTCTGAAATTGCAAAGTAACCAGAATATATACCTATAATCAACAAAATTGGCATCGGTAATTCCCAACGCATCGCCCATAAAGCTTTTAGAAATATTTCTTTTTCGAAATCAACTGTTTTTATTTTAAATTGTCTATTTTTTACTATAGCGTAGGATGATAAAGCTATAATCATAATTGCTGCAGGCATAATGCCGGCAATAAACAAATCATTAATCGAAAAATGTACATCTAGCTCCATCTGCTGTGCAATTATTCCATATAAAATTAATGGTAGTGATGGTGCAAGCAGTAAACCCAAACTTCCTGATGATGTAACCATTCCAAGGCTAAATTTTTCTGTATATCCTGCCTTAATAAAAGCAGGGTAGAAGAGTGCTCCCAATGCAACAATCGTTACACCTGAGGCACCCGTAAATGCTGTAAATATTGCGCTAAAAATAAATGCAAATATAACCAGACCACCTGGCATCCAACCAACCATCGACTGTATTAGATTTAACATTCGCTGAGATGTATTACTTTCACTTAATAAGTATCCAGAAAAAGTAAACAGGGGCAATGCCATTAATAATGGGGTTTCCGCAATTCGATATAACTCTATACCGATCACCATAAGATCTATATCTGCAATATAAAAACCATATAAAGCACCTGCTGCTATTATTGAAAATAACGGCGCACCCAGTAATGCCAGTATTATTAAAACCAGAACTACCAGTATCGTAATCATATTTTAGATTTTTTAAAGAGCTTAGCTATATATTTAATTCCCATCAGTGCGAAACCAACTGGAATGACTGATTCTGTTAACCAGGCTGGTACACTTTCAAATGCCATAGTTGAATCCTGATATTCTAGATTTACAAATAATAAACTGTAATAACTTATTATTAGACAAATAGCAGCTGCAAAAAAATGGTTTATTTTCTGTACAGTTTTTTTATAATTATCTGGTACATATGGATATAAAACATCAATACTAATTTGCTTGTCATTTCTACTTGCAAGAATTGCTCCCGCCAGACCTAACCAGAGTACTAAAATTCTTAATAAACTATCACCCCATACAAAACCACTATCAAAAAAGTTACGAAAAATTATCTGCAAAACTGCAAAAATAAGAATTGCAGATAATAGAAAGTAGACAATTATGTCTTCTAATCTCGATATCCATTCTATGATTGTTTTCTGTATTATCTTGCCGCACCCAATGTTTCTTTTGCTAGTCTAAATTCTGACAATAAAGCTGTAATCTGGTTATAAGCATTTTTAGAAAGAATGCCTTTAACTTTTATAGTGTTTCTAGCGTTCTCACCTTTTTTATACCATCTATTTAAATCTTCACTAGTTGGTGACAGTATTTCTATTCCCTGATTTACTAGTGCACTAAATGCTGAAACATTATCTTTACGATTTCTTTCATCTATACGTTTAAATATTTTATTCATAATACTTCTTACTGTCTTTTGATCATCTTTACTAATTTTACTAAATGCCTTTTTATCTATAACAAGTGTTGCATATAAATATGTTAATGGTACATCTGTAATATATTTAATCTGCGTATGCCATTGTAAAGCTATTGCTGCAATTGGTGAAATTGCTACTGTATCAATAAGATGAGTTTGCAAGCCTGCTAATACATCTCCAATATTTAGTGGAATTGGTGTTAAACCAAATGCCTTTAATGTTAGCTCAGCCTGTTTATTATTTGTTGGTGTCCAAATTTTTTGCTGGTTTAAATCTTCTATTTTTTTTATCGGACTAGTCGACATAGCATATGAAAATCCACCCTCCGACAAACCGAAACTTATCATTCCTGCTTTTTCAAGACCTTCAATAATTTTTTTATCAATAACTTTACGTACATAATCTACTTCTTCAAAAGAATTAAATAACATAGGTAACGCATAAATCTGACTATCAGGATAGAAACCTGCTAAAGACCCATTAGATACAGCGGTACCCTGTAGTTGACGAATACGAATCTTTTTAAGTGCAATATCCTCAGAGCCCATTACTCCACCGGGATAAAATTTAAATTTAACTCGTCCATTTGTTATTTTTTTGACTTCTTTTGCACCGGCCCGCATCTGTTTCATCCAGAAAGAACCATCTGGTGCTGTTGTTGCGATTTTAAATGTTTTAGCCTGTAATGATGTATAAGAACACAGACTTAATATAATCAAACAAATATTTAATTTTTTCATTTTTAAAAATCCGACTTAGAAATAATCTTCTGCGCTCATTTGTAGTGCTTTAGCTTTTTGTATGGCAAGTGTATTCATTAACATATATTCATCAGGTAATTCTTTCATACTTAATACATCAGATATTAACTTCTGATGTAACTTTTTATTAAACATTAAACGAGCATAATATTCAGCATATAGAACCTTTGCCATCAGATTATTACCCTTAGTAATTCTAATCGCTGCTTCAAAGTTAATTTTGCCTTCTTCTGGTTTACCGCCAAGTGTAGAAGGTAATAAACTATTCAATACACCTAAATACATATAAGCACCCGCATTGTCCCAGGTTTCATTTATTAAGATTATTTTTTGCATTAATAATTTTATCTGTGGAAGTTTCGCCATAGCATTCCAGTCACTACTATTTGTCTGCATCCAGGCAGCCCAGGCCGTACCCAGGCTATAAAGCATATCAATATCCTCATCCTCTATAATCTGTAATCTTTTTTCAAATTCTGAGAATTTTATTGATGTTAAATCACATAAATTTTCTTCATATAAACAATTTGCCCTTGCAGCTCGCTGTAGTGCTTTTTCAGTCAGCTTCTCCTGTTGCATTTTTAACTTATTCTGATGATATATATTCGTGCCATTTTCTGCTTCACTAGATAGTATCTCAAGTTCTGTACCTAAAAGACCTGCATAAGCCGTCATTAATCTCGAAGATGCAATTAAACTATCTTCATCTTGCGGATCATCTTCTATCAATGCATCCAGTAATAATATATAGGCAGGTAATGCCTGCATTACAGTCTGTGGATCATTATTAGATTTGACTGCCTTATTTAAATTATTCGAAAAATTACTAATAGAGAGAGAACAGCCCGTAATAAACTGAGCTGCTATTATGATGATTAGTGATGTAAGTCTTTGTTTCATATTGTTTTTTATAAAACATAGTATAAAAGACCAGATCTGAATATCAATTTATACTGATATTACCTTCTATGAGTCTGGTTATTCTTTTATGTGATTATATAACTCTAAACAGAAAACTAAGTACATTGGACACTATTTTGACCCTAGATTTTCTTTCTGGTTCAGATGCTGGCTATGTTCTAACACCGATGTATTTTATTTTTCGAAATTATACCGATTTTTAAACTCATTTTTGCTAATACAAGTCAATTTATTGCTATTATTTTATAATCTCTTACATTAAACCGCTATGTCTTAATAAAGCATCAATTCCTGGCTCTCTACCTCTAAATCTAACAAACAGATCCATCGCTTTTTCTGATCCACCTGTTTCCAGTATATTTTCTAAAAATTCCTGACCTGTTTTTCTATCAAATATGCCGTTTTCTTCAAATTTGGAGAATGCATCTGCTGAAAGTACTTCTGCCCATTTATAACTGTAATAACCGGCAGCATAACCGCCAGCAAATATATGAGAAAAACCATGCTGAAACTGATTTATTTCAGGGGGTATAACAACAGCGACCTGTTGTCTAACTTCATTTAATAGATTCTGTATACTTTCAAATTTATGCGTATCAAATTCCATATGTAGTCTAAAATCGAACAGGGCGAATTCTAGTTGTCTCACCATAATCATGGCAGACTGGAAGTTTTTTGCCTTAATTAACTTCTTGTACAAATTCTCAGGTAATACTTCACCCGTCTCTACATGTCCTGATATTAACTCTATTCCTTCTTTTTCCCAGCACCAGTTTTCCATAAACTGACTTGGTAATTCAACTGCATCCCACTCTACACCGCTGATTCCTGATACAAATAGTGGATTTACTGTGGTTAACATATGCTGCAAACCATGACCAAATTCGTGAAACAGGGTAGTTACTTCATCATGGTTTAATAATGCTGGTTTATCACCAACTGGTGATGTCAAATTACAGGTCAAATACGCAACGGGAATCTGAACGGTCTGACCACATTTCATTCTACAAATGCATTCATCCATCCATGCGCCACCACGTTTGTTATTTCTGGCATACAAATCTAGATAAAATTGACCCCTTACTTCACCGGCTTCATCTTTTATTTCATAAAACTTAACATCTCTATGCCAGACATTTACACCTTTAATTTCTTCTATCGTAATTCCATATAATCTTTTTACAATTTCAAATAGTCCATTTATCACTTTCGGGGCAGGAAAATATGGTTTTAATTCTTCCTGACTTATTCCATATTCCTTTTGTTTTAGTTTTTCTGATACATACATTACATCCCATGCTTCCATGGTAATGATTGAACATTCTTTTTTGGCATATTTTTTTAATTTTTCGAACTCTTTAAATGCCTGAGTTTTAGATTTATCAACCAGATTATTTAAGAATACCAGAACATCATCTGTCTTATCTGCCATTTTATCGGCTATTGATACCTCAGCATAATTTTCAAAACTCAGTATATCTGCTAATTGTTTTCTACCTTTTAAAATGTCTTCCATAACTTGTGTATTATCAAATTCACCCGCATTGGGGCCTTTATTTGATGCTCGTGTAGTAAATGCTATATATATTTCTTCACGAAATTTTCTAATATCTGAGTAAGTCATTACAGCTATGTATGATGGCGCATCTAATGTAAATAACCAGCCTTTTAAATCATCTTCTCCAGCAGCCTGTTTTGCCATATCTCTAACAAAGTCAGGTAATCCTGATAGTTGAGATTCATCTTCTATATGTATTTGAAATGCCTGTGTAGCATCCATTACATTTTGCTCAAATTTTGACTTAAGACTCGAAAGGTTTGTTTTTATCTCTTTAAATTCTTTTTTCTGTTCTTCTGATAGTGCAACACCATTTAACTTAAACTTTAATAATGCGTTATTTATTACTTTCTTATTCGCATTATCAAGTTGATTATATTCCTCACTTTCTCTAATACTATTATATGCTTTATATAAATCGCTGTTCTGAGACTGCTCTGTAGAATATGCACTTAATTTGGGTAAGCACTGATCATGTGCTTTTCTCATATCATCTGTATTCATAACTGAATTTAGATGGCTGACAGGGGACCAGACTCTAGATAAATAATTATCCAGTGTTTCCAGTTTTTTTATAAAACTATTCCATTCGATATTTTTTTCTGATTTTAGATAATTTTTAATCTCTTTTTCATTTTCTTCTATTATTTTACTGATAGACGGTTCTATTTCACGTGTTTTAATTTCTGTAAATTTTGGTAATGTTGTTATATCGAGTATCGTATTCTTCATATTCTCTTGTTCTTTATTCAGTTTATCTGTATTTTTTAGGCGTATGTCAGCTTATGCTAGATCTCATTATTACTAATGAGAGTTGTATTTTTCTCTTAATATCTTAAATTTTTTCTAAATTGACTAATAAATTATTCACTATCTGTACCAGTGCATCATGATCCGGTTTCATCCGATTATATACCTGTATGCCAAAAATACCGCTCATTAACATCTTAGCCAGTGACTCAGGGCGCCCGCCAGCAATCAGTGTTCCGTTTTTTTGTGCTTCTTTTAACACATTGCAAAACTCCTGCTCTATTTCTGAAAACATAAAGCTAACTCTTTCGTTAATCTCTCTATCATCAGGGGCTACTTCTAATAAAGTATTAACCAGTAAACAACTTTTTAATTCTTTATCCTCATCTTTCTGACTTAATAAGAAATCAAAAAACTGGCGAATTCTCTTTAATGGTGCTTCTTTAGATTGAAGTATACAACTGACTGCTGAATATAAATTCTCAAAATAGTAATCTAAAGATAATAAAAAGAGATTTCTCTTATTTTTAAATGCCCCATATATACTTCCAGGCTGTAATTTTGTTACTTTTGTGAGGTCTTTAATCGAGGTATTTGTAAAACCATTACGCCAGAATAACTGCATTGCACTATCCAGCACCATATCTTCATTAAATGTCTGTGGTCTACCCATAACGTACTCTTAGATTAATCTACTATATTATACTAACAATTGTTGAACATTTACTCAATAACATATATTATTATTGAACGATCATTCAAATATGGAGTATATTATGTCTGCTTTCCCCGTTTTAACGCTTGATAACGCGCCTTCAAGCTCTAAAGATCTGCTTAAGCAAACTCAGGATAATTTTGGTTTTATTCCCAACTTAATTGGTGTAATGGCTACTTCACCAGCGCTAACTGAAGCTTATTTAACAGTTGCAGGTATCTTTGCTAAATCAAATTTATCATCTACAGAACAACAAATCGTTTTATTAACCGTCAGTCATTATCATGAATGCTGTTATTGTATGGCTGCGCACACAGCTATAGCCGGTATGCAAAAAGTAGATGCAAATGTTGTACAGTCATTACGCGACAACCAACCAATTTCAGACTCAAAACTAGAAGCTTTACGTCAATTTACGTGGTTATTAGTCGATAAAAGAGGTTGGGCTAGTGAAGAGGAAATAGAGACATTTTTAAAAGCAGGTTATGAACCAGTGCATGTACTTGATATTTTAGTTGGAGTTGCACAGAAGACTTTAAGTAACTTTACTAATCATTTAGCAAAAACTCCTTTAGATGATGCTTTTGCAGAAGTTGCCTGGAAACCGACTAAATAACTGATAAATTAAAATTTTCTCGGGGAATAAGCTCTAAAGTTAAGAGCAAGCCCCGGGAAAACTAGCATTTTAAAATACAGCTTTTATGAATACCTAAGATTTATACCCAGATTTAGTTAAACTAAGTATCTATATTCATTGCTGAAAGGGCATTCTCTTCAATGAACGCACGTCTAGGCTCTACCTGATCACCCATTAACGTAGTAAATACTTCGTCAGCAGCAATCGCATCTTCAATTCTTACCTGTAACATACTCCGTGTTTCAGGATTCATTGTGGTTTCCCACAGCTGATCTGGATTCATTTCACCCAGGCCTTTATAACGTTGAATATTAAGACCTTTACGAGCTTCATCAAATAACCAGTTCTTAACATCTGTTATGTCATTTACAAGCTGTGTTTTTTCACCTCGTTGAATATATGAACCTTCAGTAAATAAACCATTTAATTTATTAAACAGTTCATCCATCATCAAATACTCAGGACTTTCAAAGAAATCAGCTGTAAATGTAGTGATATGATCCAGACCATGTACTATTTTAGTTACTTCTAACTGCGCATAGTCTGCATCTTCTAACTGACTAGTTGCAACACTATACTCAACCCCTGAAGGTTTATTTTTATTCAATAAAATCAACAAGTTATCTAAATATTCTGCTGTTTTTTCAGCGTCATTTATGTCTGATTTTTTAAGTGCAGGGATATTTGGCATTTCTTTAAGAATACTTTCATCATATCTTCTGGCTAATCTTGTTATTACATTCTGTACTGCTAAAAATGATTTAATCACTTCTTCTAATGCTGTATCTGAAATAGCAGGTGTATCTTTTTGCACATGTAAATGAGCATTAGATAAAGCCAGTGTTAATAAATAGCTATTTAACTCCTGATCATCCTTAACATATCTTTCCTGTTTACCTTTCTTAACTTTATATAAAGGAGGCTGTGCAATATAGATATAACCTTTTTCTATTAACTCAGGTACCTGACGATAAAAGAAAGTTAATAAAAGTGTCCTGATATGAGATCCGTCAACATCAGCATCGGTCATTATAATAACGCGGTGATAACGCATCTTTTCTGGATTATATTCATCCTTTCCTATGCCACAACCCAAAGCTGTTATTAATGTTCCCACTTCTGCAGATTGCAACATCTTATCAAACCGTGCTTTTTCAACATTCAGGATTTTTCCCTTTAATGGAAGTATTGCCTGAGTCTTACGATCTCGACCCTGCTTAGCGGAACCACCCGCTGAGTCCCCTTCCACCAGATACAGTTCTGAAAGAGATGGATCTTTTTCCTGACAATCAGCTAGCTTTCCAGGCAATCCGGCAATATCCAGTGCACCTTTACGGCGGGTCATTTCACGGGCTTTACGAGCAGCTTCTCTGGCACGAGCAGCTTCGACAATTTTCTGTGTTATCGCTCTAGCATCACCTGGTTTCTCAATTAAAAATTCCTGAAATTTTTCATTCATTGCCGCTTCTACAGCTGTCTTAACTTCAGAAGAAACCAGTTTATCTTTTGTTTGAGATGAAAATTTTGGATCTGGTACTTTTACTGAAAGTACTGCTGTTAATCCTTCACGTGCATCATCACCTGTTGTATTTACTTTATTCTTCTTCGCAACACCTTCTTTTTCCATATATTGATTCAGACTTCGAGTCAGAGATGCTCTAAAGCCTGCCATATGAGTACCACCATCCCTCTGAGGAATATTATTTGTAAAACAAAATATATTCTCCTGATAGGAATCATTCCATTGCATCGCAACTTCTACACCCAGACCTTCATCATTTTCCCAGTTAAAATGCAAAACCTGGTCATGTAATGGTGTTTTATTTCTATTTAGATGTTCTACAAACGAGCTAATACCACCTTCGTATTCAAATATATCCTGTTTGTCTTCTACTCGATTATCTGTCAGGACTATACGGACACCTGAGTTAAGAAATGAAAGTTCTCTCAGACGTTTGGCTAAAATATCATAGTGATATTCAATATTATTAAATATTTCATCAGATGCCCAAAAACGAAGTTCTGTGCCGGTAGATTTGGTTTCACCAATAACTGCTATCGGATTTAGAGGATCACCTAAATGATATTCCTGCTGATGAATTTCGCCACTACGTTTAATAGTTAGCAGGAGTTTATCTGAAAGGGCATTTACAACGGATACACCTACACCATGTAAGCCACCTGATACTTTGTAAGAATTATCATCAAACTTACCACCTGCGTGTAATACCGTCATAATTACTTCAGCTGCTGATACACCTTCTTCATGAACATCAACAGGTATACCACGACCATTATCGCTTACTGAAATAGAGCCATCATTATGTATCTGTACATTAATTTCACTACAATGCCCAGCCAGTGCTTCATCGATAGAGTTATCTACAACTTCAAACACCATATGGTGTAATCCGGTACCATCATCCGTATCACCAATATACATTCCCGGACGTTTTCGAACCGCTTCCAGACCTTTTAAAACCTGTATACTCGATGAATCGTAAGTAGCGCCTTCGCTCATAAATAACCCCTAAAAATAGTCGAAATAGTATAACTGATAACACCTCTTCATGGTTGATTTATAATGCTTTTTTTAATCATATTTGAAGATGTATTAAATATTGGTTTTAATTCTTAATAGTCTATATTTCTATCTAAAAACTTCACTCACACAACCATGTTCCACGTGGAACACTTTGTGTTTACCCCAATAATCACAATCTATCTGATTACTTTCTATTGCTGTAATAAATAACTGGATATTAAGTTTAGAGAGTATTGACATAATTTTGTTTTGATTTTCTTTATCTAACTCAGCTGGTAAATCATCGAAGAGCAATATGCAGCGTCTATCTGAGGATTTACTAAAAAAAGAAAGCTGTGCGATTTTCAATAAAGTAACTAGTTTTTTCTGTTGACCTCTGGAAATAGATGATTGTGCAGATTTACCATCTATTGTTATTTTTATATCAGCTCTGTGTGGTCCTGATTGTGTAAAACCTTTATCTTTATCTCTGGCCAAGTTTGCAAGTAGATAGTTTTCATATTCTACATCTTCAGGCCAACCTCGTTTATATGCCATTTCGATACAATGCTCCGGGAACAAATCATTTGCTAGAACAGTGATAATCTTTTGTATTTCGCCTAAATAATTAAGTCTGTGTGTTTCAATAATCTTTGCATGTTCAATTAATTCCATATTCCATAATGAACACAATTTATCAGACTGTTGCATTCTTAATGCTGCATTTCTCTGACTTAATGCCTTTTTATAACTTTTCCATGAATCTATGAACTGATGTTCCACGTGGAACACACCCCAATCCATAAACTGTCTCCTGTTTTCAGGGCCTGAAGATATTAACTGATGACTATCTGGATGTAATACAAGCACAGGGAGTAGGGTGGATAATTCAGAAATGCGAGATACTGTTTGTCTATTGATGCGAATAGTTTGTTCTTTTAAATTACGTTCTAATCCTATGCGTGTTGAATTATCATTAAGATTACAAATTAGACGGAAAAAATCACTTTCATAAGAAACTAGATGTCTTATCTGAGAGTTACGGAATGAACGCCCATAACTGAGGTAAAAAATTGATTCTAGTAGACTTGTTTTACCAGCTGCATTTTCACCAATAATAAGATTTAAACCTGCATCAGGTTCTATAAGAACAGATTGCAGATTTCTAAAATGTTTAATTTCAAGGCTAGATAAGCCCATAAGAGTGATGACTTAAAAAAACTAAAGACGCATGGGCATAATTACATATTTAGCTTCACCTTCATCAGGAAACATAAGTAGACAGCTACTATTAGCATCTTTAATAAAACCTTGAACTGTATCCTGGTTAGAAGTGTTTAAAACATCAATCATGTAATTAACATTTATACCCATTTCTATCGGGCTTCCTTCATATGTAATTTCAAGTTCTACATCAGCTTCTTCCTGATCTGGATTTTGAGCCTGTAATTTTAATAGATTATTTTCTATTATCATTCGAATACCACGGTATTTTTCATTTGATAAGATTGAAGCTCTAACCAATGCCTGTTTAAGACCATCTCGATCGAGAATCATGTTATTACCTGATGCTTCAGGCATAACACGTTTATAGTCAGGAAAACGTCCATCAATTAATTTAGAGGTAAATCGTTGGTTGGCTAAAATACATTGAATATGATTATTACCTAAAATTACTTTGACATCTTCATCCGAATCGGAAAGAAGTCTTAATAGTTCACTAACGCCTTTTCTTGGAATGATAACCTGTTTGTTATCAGCCAAATCTGCATCAATATTTTTTTCACAGAAGGATAATCTATGCCCATCTGTAGCAACAGTTCTGATTATTCCTGAAGCAACTTCTAACATTAATCCATTTAGATAATAACGAACATCCTGTTGTGCCATAGCAAAAGATGTTTTTTCAATTAGTGTTTTTAATAAACCTTGAGCAACGCTAAACTCGTATACGCTGCTGATATCGTCTAAAGCAGGAAAATCAGAAGCAGGTAACGTAGTTAAGCTAAAACGACTACGTCCTGATTTAATTAAAGCTTTATCCCCGTTTATTTCGATATTAAGTTCTGCATCAGAAGGCAGTGCCTTACATATATCAAGAAGTTTTTTCGCAGGTAATGTAATTTCACCTGCTTCATCCATCATTTGATTAACAGTTGATACTAATTCAATTTCAAGATCCGTTGTTGTCAAAGTGAAATGATTATCATTAGCCTTAATCAGTACATTGGAAAGAGCCGGTAATGTTTGTCTTTTTTCAACCGCTCCAATTACTTGCTGAAGGGGTGTTAATAAATCATCACGTAGGATTTTTATCTTCATGGGTGTTCCTAATTATTATATATATTTATATACTTAGTTATTATAATTAAGTCCACAGCTTTCTGTGGATAACTTTAAAATAATCTTTATTTTCAATAACTTATTCAAAAAAATCATGCTGAGTAAGTTTTTAGTAAATTACCTGTAAACTGTAGACAGAATGTGGATAACTTAAGGTTCTAAATTTATTCACAACTACATACAATACTTATCCACAGGATTTAAATAAGTCATTTTAGCTTTCTAATTACTCAGAATACGCAATAAATTGGTGTAATCTTCATCAATTTTACTATCTGATTCTCTTAATTCAGCAATTTTTCTGCAACCATGTAAAACAGTAGTATGGTCACGGCCACCAAATGCATTTCCAATTTCTGGCAGGCTATGGTTAGTTAATTCTTTGGATAACGCCATTGCAAGTTGTCGTGGACGGGTAATTGAGCGACTACGACTATTAGAATGTAAATCTGAAATTCTTATCTTGTAATACTCTGCGACCGTTTTTTGAATATTTTCAATTGTAATTAAACGATCATGGAGTGCAATTAAATCTCGTAAGGTATCTTTTGCAAATTCAAGCGTTACAGGTTTGCCGGTAAAATTTGCGGTTGCCATAACACGACGTAAAGAACCTTCAAGTTCACGAATGTTTGAACGTATGCGTTTAGCTATGAAGAATGCAACTTCATTAGGCAGGGCTATACCGAACTCTTCGGCTTTCTTTTGTAATATGGCGACACGTGTTTCCAGTTCAGGAGGTTCAATGCAAACGGGTAAACCCCAGCCAAAACGTGATTTTAATCGTTCTTCAAGGCCATCTATTTCTTTAGGATATCGATCACAGGTAAGAATGATTTGTCTGCCGCCTTCAAGTAGCGCGTTAAAGGTATGAAAAAACTCTTCCTGCGAACGTTCTTTGCCAGCAAAAAACTGAATGTCATCAATAAGAAGCACATCGAGTGATCGATAAAATTGTTTAAATTCATCCATTGTATTGTGCTGTAACGCTTTGATCATGTGGGTAACAAAACGTTCTGAATGAAGATATACAATTCTGGCCTGAGGGTTATTGGCTAATATCTGGTTACCAACCGCATGCATTAAATGTGTTTTACCCAGGCCAACACCACCATAGAGAAAAAGTGGGTTATAAGATCCAGCTGGATTCTCTACTACCTGTAATGATGCTGCTTTAGCAAGCTGATTACTTTTACCCTCTATAAAATTATCAAAGGTAAAACCAATATTCAGGTGGTGCTCAACCTTAACATTAGAGGGTTTCGTAACCATTGATGGTTGAATAGGTTCAGGTGTTGAAACAGGTTGTGATGGTGGTGTCGGTGATTTGAATTGGGGTTTCGGGTTTTTACTACCAATATCAAGTGAAACAGAAATGTTTCGATCTGCAGATATTTCTTTGCAAATGGAGGTGATTTGTTGCAAAAAGTGCTGTTTAACCCAGTCCATTACAAAACTATTCGGGGCGAACAAAGACAACTGATCATTCGACTCTTGAGTTTGCAAAGGTCGAATCCAGGTATTTAACTGTTGATCTGATAGCTCCTGTTCTAATCGTTGTAGACACTGATCCCACAAAGCGCTCGACACGAAATTTAATCCCCGAATAAAGTAAATAGCATAACCTGCCCGTTATTAATAAACGGCTTTTAATAGGTTATGGAAAGTGAACAGGCAATATTAACCCGCAATGTAATATCGTTAAACTACTATTTTTAGTGTTTTTATAAGTTTATCTGTATATCCCCATAACAAAGCTAATTTTAAAGCCTTTTTAATATTTACTAATATTGTTTTGACTACTAGACCGACTGCGATTAGAATACATGCCCCAATTTTTCAAGATTATATTAGGTCCGGACCAATGAAAAGAACCTTTCAACCAAGTCGCATTAAACGTGCACGTACTCATGGTTTTCGCGCGCGCAGTCGTACTGTTGGCGGTCGTAAAGTATTAAAAGCACGTCGCGCAAAAGGTAGAGCTCGTCTGTCTGCATAAGTTTTGCACAGGCTGATCTTTAGCATCCTTTATAGAAGTACCAGGTAATGACAGATGAAAATGCATGTTTTTCGAGACATGTTCGTCTGCTAAAACCAGATGAATTCAGCCGGGTCTTTAAAAACCCGGTTCGTTCCAGTGATCGATATTTAACTATATTAGCGGTTGCTAGAGAGGGAGCGGATGTAGAAATTTCAGGTTTGAAGATCTCAGATCAAATTTCAAGTCCACGATTAGGTTTGGCTATTTCAAAAAAAAATGCCAAACGTGCAGTTGATCGAAATCGTATAAAACGCTTAATACGCGAGAGCTTTCGACAAAATTTACATGCTTTACCCTCAATCGATCTAGTTGTGATGGCGAAACCCATTGCTAAAAAAGCAGAAAACCAGCAAATATTCCAATCCCTGGAACAACACTGGAATAAACTAGCCAGAAATTTTGAAACTCAGAGTGTTCAAAAATAGCGATGCGCAAAATTTTCATCGGACTTATTCGTTTTTACCAATACGCTATTAGTCCGTATTTACCACCTCATTGCAGATATACACCAACCTGTTCAACTTATGCAGTTGAAGCTATTGGTCGATTTGGTATATTGCGTGGTGGCTGGATGGCATTACGCCGGATTGGGCGTTGTCACCCCTGGCAAGAAGGTGGTTATG
This sequence comes from endosymbiont of Galathealinum brachiosum, assembly GCA_003349885.1. NCBI lineage: Bacteria > Pseudomonadati > Pseudomonadota > Gammaproteobacteria > endosymbiont of Galathealinum brachiosum. Next base: position 453,001 of record QFXC01000011.1, read on the forward strand.
ACCCTCTTCCAGATGACAAGCATAAAACTGAATGTAACCACTAAACGAATTATAAAAAGTAATCAGGATATCAATGGAAAACCAACGCACCATTCTTTACCTCGCCTTCTTTTTTACTCTGTTTTTACTTTATCAGGAGTGGCAAAAAAGCTATGGGCCTCAACCTGTAGTAACAGACATAGAAAATGCTGCTTCATCTGTTCCCGGTGCTGACGCTGATTTATCTTCTTTACCGCAAGCAGTTATTCCGACAGGAACAAAATCCATTAATGCGTCACCTCTGGCATCAGAGGAAAATGTTTCTCGAAATGCTGTTCATGTGGTGACAGATGTGATGGATTTAATGATTGATACGCAGGGTGGCACAATTTATCAGTTAGATTTGCGTGATTATCAGTTAAGTGCAGAACAGATAGATAAACCATTCCGCTTATTTTCAACAAAAGAAAGTCTTTATCATACAGCTCAATCAGGCCTGGTTTCATCCGCTCACCCTGCGCCTAATCATAAAGATATTTACCAGGCAGAAAGAACTGAATATCGTCTGGAAGAAGGCACAGATGAACTGAAAGTAACATTGTACTGGCAAAAAGAAGGTGTAACAGTTAATAAAATTTTCACTTTCACTCGTGATAGTTATGTTATTGATGTTGAACATGTTGTGTCGGCACAAAACTGGAATGGCTCGGAGTATCGTCAGTTAGTTCGATCATTACAGGAACGTGAGTCAACTATGATTCCTACTTATGTAGGTGGCGTTGTATTTAATGAAGAAATTAAATATGAAAAAGTTGATTTTGATGATATCGAAGAGCAGAGCTTTAAAACAGATATGAAAGGTGGCTGGATAGCAATGATCCAGCATTATTTTATGTCTGCGTGGGTACCTGATCAGAAGCAGGAAAATTTTACGTATACCTCTCATCCAACGGGAAATCGATATATTCTGGGTATGCGCTCACCTGCAGTTAATGCCACTGCACAAAGTCCGGCTGTATTTAATAGTCAGTTAGTTGTGGGTCCAAAGCTACAGGGCAAGCTGGAAGAAATTTCTCCAGGACTGGAACTAGTAGTTGATTACGGCATATTAACCATTCTTGCAAAACCCCTATTCTGGTTATTAGAATTTTATCACTCCCAATTTAATAACTGGGGCTGGGCAATTATCTTTTTAACCATAACGGTTAAAGCAGCTTTTTACTGGTTATCAGCAAAAGGTTATCGTTCTATGGCTCGCATGCGTAAAGTGGGCCCACGTATGCAGCAATTAAAAGAACGTTATGGTGATGACCGCCAGCGCATGTCTGCAGAAATGATGAAAATGTATAAAGAAGAGAAAATAAACCCATTGGGTGGATGTTTCCCTATCCTGATACAAATTCCCGTGTTTATTGCGCTTTACTGGGTATTACTAGAATCTGTTGAAATGCGTAATGCGCCATTTGCTCTATGGATTCAAAATTTATCAGAACAGGATCCATATTTTATTCTGCCAATATTGATGGGTGCAACGATGTATATTCAGCAGAAACTGAACCCTGCACCGGTTGATCCCGTACAGCAGAAAGTATTCCAGTTTATGCCTCTGGTATTCACTATCTTCTTCCTGTTCTTCCCGGCGGGTCTGGTACTTTACTGGGTAGTGAATAATACACTTTCAATTATTCAGCAATGGATTATTACCAGAAATATCGAATCTGAAAAGTAGTTCATCACTAAGGCACATATTCCCCGAGGGATATGTGTCAGAGCAGGGTAATACTTTTCAGATTCAAATCTTTATTTCAAAATCTTGTCATGGCAAGTAAACTCCTCACATGACGCATTCTAACAAAGATACAATTGCAGCTATTGCTACAGCTCCCGGCAGAGGTGGTGTGGGAATCGTTCGGGTATCTGGTCCGAAAAGTTTCGAAATAGCTAAAAAAATTCTGGGTAAAACGCCAAAAATACGCAAAGCGGAATATTTGCCGTTTAATGATAGTGATGATCAGGCTATCGACACAGGTATCGCGCTGCTTTTCCAAAATCCAAACTCATTCACCGGTGAAGATATATTAGAGCTACAGGCCCATGGTGGCCCAGTGGTGCTGGATATGATTCTTAAGCGTGTGCTTGAACTGGGTGCCAGACCCGCGCGAGCAGGTGAATTTACTGAGCAGGCATTTATAAATGATAAAATGGATCTGGCTCAGGCAGAAGCTGTTGCCGATTTAATAGAAGCAGAATCAGCGGAGGCTGCTAAAGCTGCTGTTAAATCTTTGCAGGGTGAATTTTCTAAAACAATATATGATCTGGTAGAAAGCCTGATAGAACTTCGTTTATATGTCGAAGCATCATTAGATTTTCCAGAAGAAGAAATAGATTTTCTAAGTGATGGAAAAGTAGAAGCTAAACTGGCTTTAATTGAAGCAGCTTTGTTAGCGGTTTTTAAATCGGCAAGGCAGGGCTGTTTGTTACGCGAAGGTATGACACTGGTTATAGCGGGTCGGCCTAATGCAGGTAAGTCGAGTTTATTAAATCAGTTAGCGGGTCGTGAATCAGCAATTGTTACTGATATTCCAGGCACAACACGGGATGTTTTGCGTGAACATATTCAAATTGATGGTTTACCCTTGCACGTAATAGACACGGCAGGATTACGTGAATCTGAAGATCCTATTGAACAGGAAGGTGTACGACGTGCCTGGAAAGAGATTGAACAGGCTGACAGAATTATATTATTAGTAGATGATACGCACCGAGATGATGATCACCTTGAAATAGAAGATAAACTACCACGGCATATTGGAGTTACCCGCGTATTTAATAAAATTGATACTTCAGGTAGAAAGGCAGAATTAATCGAAATTGAATCTGAAACGGATATAGCCCTCAGCGCTAAAACCGGAGCAGGTATGGATATTTTAAAAAATCATCTGAAACAATGCATGGGGTATGAGCAGAGTAATGAAGGTCGTTTTATGGCAAGAAGACGTCATATTGAAGCGCTGGAAAATGCAGATCAACATTTGCAAAGAGCAAGATATAATCTAATAGAGTTACAGGCGGGTGAATTATTAGCTGAAGAATTACGTATGGCGCAGGATTTTCTTAGTCAGATAACCGGTGAGTTTACTTCTGATGATTTACTAGGGAAGATTTTTTCAAGTTTCTGTATAGGAAAATAAATTAGTATTCAATAAGATCTTATAACGTCTAATAAGATCTATTCTCTTTGATTTATCAATAATTTAGTGTCTCATAATGTCTTGCGAGGTCTAATAATATCCAGTTAATATTGTGCCCAATAGTGTGCCTATGATCATTTATTAATCAAAAGTCATGGGCACAAATCATAAAGGTGGTATGTATTAATGGCATTAACAGAAACTAAACTTAAAAATCTTAAACCTCGTGTAAAGTCTTATCAAATGTCAGATGGAAATGGTCTTTTCATAGAAGTTATGTCAGGTGGTAAGAAGGTATGGCGCTTACGCTATCGTCTGAATGGTGTTCAGGAAAAAGTTACTCTTGGAGAATATCCTGCATATACACTGCTTGAAGCCAGACAGTGGCGGGAAGAATGTAGAGGCATGGTAGCTAAAGGTATTTCTCCAATGAAGGAGAAGCAGAAGAGCAAGGGCTTCTTGAGTGGGCAGATTTCAGTTATTGAGTTTTGTGATGTTTGGGTGTCGGAAGTAGTAAACAAGACAACGAAAGAACCTAAAAATATTCGTAGAGTATTGGATAAAGATGTAATTCCAGCTATTGGACGAAAAAAACTGCCTGAAGTTAGCATTTCTGATGTTCAGTCTATTATTGATGCGATAAAGGCTCGTGGGTCTGATCAAGTAGCATTATTAACAAGGAATGTTATGAAGAGGTTATTTGCATATGCTATTTCACGTGAGAAATGTAATTTTAATCCTGCTGCAGCAATCGAGGGACGGTATATAGCCAAAACAAAAAATCGTGATGTTGTATTAACACCTAAAGAAATTGGTAAGTTACTAAAAGTTATTTATATGTCATCTATGAAAAGATCTAACAAGTTGGCTCTTCATTTGTTGATTTTATGCATGGTAAGGAAGTCAGAGCTTCTTGAAGCAACTTGGGATGAAATAGATTTTAAAAAGTGCGTTTGGTGTATTCCTGCAAGGCGAATGAAAAAGGATAAGCCTCATGTTGTGTACCTTTCAAATCAAGCATTAAATATATTAACTGAACTAAAATCATTGAGTAGTAACTCAAGCTATGTATTACCAAGTCGTACTACACTGAATCGTCCTATTTCAAAAACTACTTTGAACGCTGCTATAAAATCTTTAGACCTACAAATCAGTGCTTTTGTAATACATGATTTTAGGCGAACAGCTTCTACTCACTTACATGAAGCGGGTTTCAATTCAGATTGGATCGAAAAATCATTGGCACATGAGCAAGGTGGTGTGCGTGGTGTTTACAACCGAGCAGAATATTCAGAACAACGTCAAAAAATGCTTCAATGGTGGGCTAATTTTGTAGATGATCAAATTGTTGATAGAGACAATGTTATTCTGGGGCGTTTTTCAAATGTCTGATAAACAGGATTATTATTCACTGCCTACAGGCTGTGATGATGAATCTACAGCAGGGGCTGCTTTATCTACAGATGTTCAATTAGCTTTTAGCTTTAAAGTTGGTCAACTTGGTAAGGATAAGGTAAATGAAATTATTGAGACAGAAGGTTTGCTGACTAAAAGGGATTTTGTACGACATGAGTACGGATCAATTAAAAACGCTCTTGAACACGTGCATAATTTAGCGGTAAAACAAGATAAACAACAATCAAGATTGCCAAAAACAGATTATAAACTTTCAGCTTCAGATAGGCAGAAAGCATTAAATAGGGTAAAGGTACTAAAAGATAAAAACCTGTCACGTTCTGATGAAGATGTATTCAATCAGGTAGGTACTGAGTATGGTGTTGTATCCAGAACAATCCGAAGGTTAGTAAACAGTATGAAATAATTTGACACCCTCTCGCGTGTCAATCCTAAGACGTTATTAAATCTAACTGTGTTCAATGAGATCTATGAGGTCAAACATGGTTGATTCAATATTACGTTTACCAATCGTAACTGCTCGTACAGGCCTATCACGAGCAACAATATATTTAAAAATTAAACAGAAAAGATTTCCTCAGCAAGTAGCTCTTGGTGGAAGAGCTGTAGGCTGGTGGGAAAGTGAAGTGAACTCTTGGTTAGATTCACTGGAACGTGTAAAGGAAGATCCATTGAGGGGGGTTAAGAAATGATTCTCCCAATAGATGATAACTACAGAGTAGTTGGGAATGCGTACGGATGGTCGATCGAGAAAAAACGACCGTATAAAAAGACATCAAAGTGGGAACCGATTAAATGGTTTGGTTCTTTAGAGCAGGCAATTAATGGATTAGGTAGATTATGGCTACGGACATCAGATGCAGAGACTTTGGAGTCTGCATTGTTAGAAGTTGAACGTATCTCAGCCAGACTAAGCCGAGCTTTAGATAAAGATTATTATCAAAGTCTTTGAGGGGTACCGACTATGAGTAGTCGCAATGTAGTCCAGATCACAGATATGGGAATTATCACCGATGAAAAGCCCCCATTAATTAAGCCAGGTGTATATGAGCTTGCATTTGTCGAATACCAAACAGCATTAATGTTTGGCCGTGCATCAAAGCTAATAATGAAATTTAGAATTGTGTCTTTAGGAGAGCATTTTGGAGTAGAACTATTTAGGTATTACAACATCCAGAACTTTTGTGGCAAACCTGGTAGAAGCGGAAAATTTAAAGCTGGTTGGAAAAGTGACTTTGCTCGCGAATATGCATCTTTGTTTGAAGAATTACCAAATAGAACAGACCGGTTTTCTATGTCACTGTATAAGGAAAAAATAATAAGGGGCAGGGTAACGACTGTCAAACAAGGTAGTCGACAGAGAAAATTGCATAATGTATGTCAGTACAGTGTTATTAATGAGTTAATGGAGGTAAAGAAGTTATAGTAAATAGTTTTACCTGACCTATGCCTAAACCTACACCTACTTAAAAATCTCTGATAGCTTGATGACACAGAGGATGTAAAGAGGTGTATTGGCAAAGCATTGGCCCTTTGGCTAAAAGTAGTGGGCTAATAATCTGACTACTAATGACTACTGCCCCAGATAGCTGAAGATTATCAAATTTAGATGCTGTTTGGGGGCCAAAATGACTAATAATTTATATATTGTTTGATTAATATAATCAAAGACTTAGATCTTAAATGTGCAATATTAAGCTGCTACATTCTGATTGAGGCGATTAAGAATATTCAACGCTATTACTTTATAAATAGAATCTTTAGCATTAATGACTTTTATATAATCACTAATGCCATCACGACCTATTTCATATGCAAGAACCCCAAATAGTTCATCGGCAAATGAGTCAGATATAGAGAAAACGTTGGAAAAATCAAACTCCACCCTGTTTCCACGGGTTATAATTTGATTTACAGCCTCCCTATAGTTTCTCGCTTTAGCTCGAGAAGCTAAGTCACTTTCTAACAGTACTATAATGTTTGTTTTCATTCTCATCTCCTCAGAAGGCTCACAATGTCTGAAATTTCGGGGCTATCTTTAGTTTCTTCGGCCTTAGAAAGATTACCTATAGGAAATCTACACGAAATAGCTACACCTTGCCAAGGTTCGCTTATAATTTCATTTGAGATATTTCCAGTGCTATCTATAGTATATATACAATCACCGGAACAAATGCAAAGGTTTCCTGCATACTTTCTGACCAGCTGAATCAGCTTATACAGACCTAATCCTTGATGATGATTATCAGAATGGAACGTAGGCACATTGTTCCCATATGGGTTTCCACCTGTTTGATCTGTTGGTACCTTTTGATCCCAATCATTCTCAGGGGCGTCTCTTAGCTTGGTCGAATGCCCTTTTTGAATACACCATTCTATAGCTCCTTGGTGATCAGAGACTTCTAACCCAATACTTGTAACTTCTCGTAGAAACCCAAGCCCACTGTCTACCAGAGCAAATTCGAGACTTCCATTAAATTTCTGTGCCATAGAGAAGCCAGTATTGAGGCCATGTGACCAAACATTATCATGGAGTTCTCCAACAACATTACATAAGTCTGATATGCCCTGTCCCTCCTCATGTTCACTACAGCTTCTTATGCAGCTATTAATGGTAGAAGTCGCTTGATCTGTAACCTCTTGGCAATCAAGCTGTACAAGTGTTGAATAATTCAGCCCTTCATTTATTCGTTCATATTCATATGAATCAACCCCTGAAAGGTGCTTATCAAAAGCAATTGCCTTGGAATAGCCTTCTTGCACTTGATTACCAAATTGAACATTTTCTGTGGTGTATTTTTGCTTTTTACCTAAGCAAGCAGCAATAACCCAAAATCCTGGACTACAAAATTCATCTGGTAAAAGGAGCATATTTATCTCCAGTACATTAATGTCATTTATGTTCTTAAGTGTTTTTCGAAGACTATACATCTATTGTCTATGTTAGTGAGTCTATGTTAGTGAGTTTTTGTTGTTGGTCATTATAGTGGGGGATCAAAATTTAGATACAAATATAGTAACTGAATAGAAATATCGATTGGAAATATATTCTGTTTTGTACCTATTTTGAGATCTTTGGAAATTTAGATAGAAATAAGTTCTCAATCATATTTTGTGCTTGATCGTTAAAATCTTTAATAGGTCGGGTTCTGTATACGGTACCCCTCCATACTTGATGGTTGTATTTAGGGGCTCCTGTCCACAATATTGGCTTAATACCTAATTCCCAGTAAGGTACATCATAGGACTCATGCCCTCCTGACCAACCAGACCCTCCGTATTGCCCTAAATAAACACCACTATATGCTTGACCTGGAACGGTGACTTTCATTTGGCTTTCGATGAATGCTACAGTCAGAATTAGATCTGGATAATTTTTTAGGTCACGGACGTTTATTTGTTTACCACCGTCTATATGATGTAAGTTCTTTAGGGGAATGAAATGTACTATATAACCTCTATTTTCCAGTTCAGTCTTACAATAAGCTAACAGTGTTTTTTCAATAAGACCATCCACACCCAACTTTTTTCCTTCCTCTGTCCAGTAGCCTGTAACGAGTCCTATGGTTCTGGTAGATTTAAGGTCAAATAATGGATCTGTAATGCCATCATAGGTGGTTTTATGGTTTATTGGTCCGACGGGTTGGCAACCAGATATTAGGGGAAGCATTATAGCCAGATATGTGATGGTGCTTTTTAGCATACATTTCACCTTTAGTTATTATGTAATTATTCTTAATATATAACCATGCCACATGAGTATTAGTATATTAAAAATACCTATGTTTAAATTTGAGTTTAAGCAACCAATATGTAAAGTAGCCTGATTTTAATAAATTTGTGCCCATTATAGTGCCCATTTAATGATTAAAGGAAATATAGATGTTAGGTAAATCAAAGACTTATAACAATTTGTTACATTTTGTATAGGTAAGTGAAATGAAATATATCATTAAATATCTGGTGTTAATGCTGTTAATAAACACGAATGTATTTGCCGTAGAAAAATATAATCCGGACAGTGGTGATAAGGAGCTTGATGAATCATTGGTCTTAATACATAAAAATATTAATAGAAATAAAAAATCAAAATTAAGCCATTTTGTAGACAGGATAGCAGAAGAGTTTCAGATTCCTGTTGGAAAAGTTGAAGAACTGTTTAACCATTATAAGTTTAAAGTTCCAGATGTACTAATGAGTGTGTCGATTGCCGATGTGAGTGGTGAACCATTACAGAATGTCGCTGGACTGTATTTTAAAAATAAAGAGAAAGGCTGGAAATATGCATTGAAGCAATTAAATATACGCAAGGGCAGTAAGATTTATAATCAGATAAAAAAAGACATAACAAGTATTCAATAATAAGAATAATTAAAAATGAAGTATTTTAGGTATCCTCTGATAATAATATGTACATTAATCATAGTTATTATTTCGGCATTAACAATAATTAATTTCTCAAATATAAACTTTTCAAAACCCTATATTACAAAATTAATAAGTGAAGCATTAAATAGAGAGATTAAATTTAATGGCGACATAAATATTAAATTTATACCCCCTCATATAACAATTAATAATGTAGAACTTGAAAATGCAGCATGGAAGACATCAGAAAATCAGATTGATTTAGAAAGCATGGATGTAATTCTGGATTTAGATTCTTTACTATCCGCGGAAGTGAAAATCAGCCAGATTAATCTTAAAGGTATAAAATTAGATTTACATAATGACAGCAAAGACAGGGCAAACTGGTTTTTTGGAAAAACGACTCAATCTGATGATGATAAAAGTGAAAAGAACAAGAAACCTGTCGTTTTACCATTCCACTCTAATATTGATATCAGTCTTTCAGATATTACTGTTATCTATAAAGATGAAATCATAAAACATGATCATTCTTTTTTTATAGAAGAATTAAAACTGAGAAATAAAAATAATAAATCACATATTTTTATAAATGCTGTACATAATAGTGAACATCTAAATTTAGATATAGAAACTGAGTTGCTAAAGAATATTTTGGTTGTAAAAAAATTACCAATAATGATTACAGGTAATTATGGAAATATAGAAATTGAGCTTGATACGGAAATTCCGCTTAAGGAAATAGACACAGAAAAACTTGTCATTGAGTTTGATATAGATTTTGAGAATTTTTCTACAATTGATAAGTTTATTAAGTCAGGACTACCAGTAATACGTAATGAACTGGGAAGAATAGATATAAAGGGAAAACTTATAAAGAAAGAGAAAAAAATAACATTAGAGATGAAAAGTTCAAAAATAGGAAAATCTGTGTTTGAAGGTGATATAGAATATGTTGCTGATGCTGTTAGGCCGAAAATAAAAGCGGCAATGGAGTTTGAGAAACTTGATTTACTGTTTTTAAACAAAGATTCGAATAAAAAACAGGTGAAAACAGAACCAATAGAGAAAACTGAAAGAGATGTTCTGTTTTCTGAAACTAAACTTGATTTGAATTTTTTAAATAAAGTAGATACAGATTTAAATATAAAAATTGAAGATATTGATCATAAACAGTTAGAGTTTGAGACGTTAGATCTTATAGCCTCTCTGAAAAATGGTTTATTAATAATTAAAAAATTGCATATAGTTAATAATCGAGATGAAGAAATTGACCTGAAATTACGTCTTGATACTAAAAATGATAATAAAGTTGATTTATTATTTATAACAGAAAATTTAAAATTAGGTGAAAATGATGTTTTGTCTGAGTACATAACCGGTGCGAATACAAATTTAAAAGTAAATCTTCAGGGTAAAGGGGATTCCGTTAAAAATATGATGGCAAACCTCAATGGACAGGTGGTAGTGAAAGTAGGAGAAGGTACGGTTGATAAAGATCTTTTAAAGTTTATAGGCAGCAATATTTTAATGGATCTAGTTGATGCTGTGAATCCAGTTTCTGATTCATCTGAAACATCCAGTCTTGAATGTGCAGTTGTAAGACTGGATATAAAAGATGGCGTAGCAACCGCAAATAAGGGTGTTGTTATGCAAACGGATAAAATACAGGTTATCAGTAGTGGCATGATTGATTTAAAAAATGAAACATTAGAATTTGGTATAAAACCACAGGCAAGAGAAGGCATAGAGCTTAATCTTAATAGTCTGGCATCAATGGTAAAAATAGATGGATCAATTAAAACCCCTACTATCTCCATGAGTGTTAAAGATACAGCGGTGGTTTATTCTTATTTTGCTACGGGAGGTGTTACTTTTTTGGCCAAGTCGTTATTTGATACAGCAACACGGGATGGTAATCCATGTAAAACGGCATTGTTGGGGCCTGATGAAGTAAATTAGATTATAGAATGAGGGAGTTTTGTTGATGTGTCTGCAAGCCCCTGGCTTCATGAGAATCTGATTTCTGTGTAGTCACCGCGCTGGTCACTTTCTTTTTTCTGTAGAAAAGAAAGTGACTTGCTAAGCTAGCAACACCACAGAATTCTAATTCGAATAAAGATTAGAGCTTGATAGGACTTCTGCAGTCGAAATAACGGATTAACAATTAAACCCTAAGACAAATGATAATGATCACTCAAAAATTCAAGTACCTCATTATGAGAACCCTTAAAAACAACACGTTCTACTTTCTTACTAAACTGATAGTCATACATAGGGTCATAATAATCCACCAGTAAAGACTTTATCCAGTCCCTATGGAATTCCGTAATATTATTTTCTCGTTGTTGATCAATTGCATAAGTTAATAATGATTTGAGCTGCTTATGTCTGACACCGCCTAAACGACGTTGAATTTTATCAATGGCCTCTATTAACTGCATGGACCATTTTTCAAAACCTGCGTCATCACCATAATGTTGTTGATGCTCAGCTAGCGCTTCAATAATGTATTCATGAAAGGTAATATTAATACGTTCGTCCACAGTGGCTTCCAGCTGAATAAGCGGTGATTGCTGCATTTTATTATATAAAATTTCAGGTATACGCCTTGAGCCAATATTTGGGGCCTCGTCTTCAAATACAATTTGTGAAACCTGATTGTCCAGGTGACGAATAAGTGAGATAGATAAATTATTCTCAATATCAATTTGAGATGGTTGAGCCGTTACGTGTTTACCAAAAACAGAGCCTCTGTGATGAAACAGTCCTTCAAGATCAATTTGCTGTTTCAGTTTATCTAATAAGATTGTTTTTCCTATGCCGGTACGACCACCAAGCATAATAGGCTGAATATTTTCTACAGAGTTTTCAAGTTCATCGATCAGGTAGCGGCGCATGGCTTTATAACCACCTTTAACCCGCGGAAAGATAATACCTGTTTTTTCATATATCCATTGTTGAGATATTTTTGAACGCATGCCACCACGAAAACAATACAGTACACCTTGAGGGTATTGATCGAAAAATGACTGCCAGTGATTAACCCGTTCTTCCTTAATATCTCCCTGAACCAGATTATGTCCCAGTTTAATGGCTTCATCCTGCCCCATATTTTTATATTTAATACCGATGGTTTCCCTTTCTTTATCGTTTATAAGCGGAAAGTTTTCGGCAAAGGGGAATGCACCCTGAGAAAACTCAACAGGTGCACGTACATCAAGTAAAGGGGTCTGGTTTAAGAATAATGAACGGTAATCGTCAATTTGAGGAAGATCCATAAATACAGCTTACGATGCTAGATAGTAATTGAAGTAGGCCATTATACGCCTATATAGGTGCTTATGAGGGTAATCGTCAGTTATAGATGTGTTAATGTTGATATAACGTAATCTATATTAGCCGTTTGAGAAAAACCTTCATTTCTTTTGCAGCCTGAATATCACCCTTATTTTCAGCTATTTGGATGCCTTTATTATAGGTATTTATAGCTAGCTGATTTTGCTCTGTTTTGGCATAGGCTTTACCTAATAGTTTATAAGCAGCGGAATATTCGTGATCAAATTCCAGTGCTTTAAGCAGGTGTTCGATTGAGGTTAAATAATCCCCCTGCTTTAGCAGGGCCTGACCAAGGCCAAAACGCAGGATTAAACTGTCCTGACCCTGATCTAACATTGAATTAAGGGAATCTATATTCATAACTACTATTATATATGAGATGAATAGTACAATAACAGTTAATAGCTGAGAGCCAGATTACGGTTTTCAGGCGCAGTAAGTGTAATAATTGAGAATTATGAGAACCATATACTTTATATTAGGTTGGGCCTTCTTTGCTTTAGGAGCAATAGGCGTACTTTTACCCGTAGTGCCTACTACACCATTTATGCTGCTGGCGTTATGGGCTTTTTCACGGAGTTCAGAACGATTTCATAGCTGGTTGTATAACCATCGTTTTTTTGGGCCCCCATTACAAATGTGGAATAAACACAGTGTGATACCCCTGCCAGCTAAAATAATGTCGATCGGTTTTATGGGCATCAGTTTTGTGTTTATGATGGTTTTTTCACCGCACAGCATTATATTGAAAGCGGCTATAGGCCTACTTATGTTATATGGAGGCTGGTTTGTTTTAAGCAAACCCTCAAATCCACCTAAAAATGATCATTGCGTAGAACTATAAGAAATAGTATGTCTAGTATATTGAAAAAATTTCTACAGGCTGATGAATTCAAACAGCCTCATGTCTGTGAAATCGTTAATTACGAAAGTGGCGATTGCATCATGATGGAAGGAGAAGAGAGCCTGGATGTTTATTATATAGAACAAGGTCATGTTCGAATTAATAAACGGGTAGTTTTGCATGATGGCAGGCAAATACAATCAGGTTTTTGTGATTTAGGACCAGGTGATACATTTGGAGAATTAAACCTTTTTGATGGCTCACCCCGAAGTGCATCGGTTATTGCATGTGATGATGTGGAAGTTACGCGGATAAATAGAAAAATATTATTAGACTATATGGATAAGCATCCTGAGGAGGCTTATCTCTTATTTAAACATTGGTTACAAAGGTTGGCGAGTAATATACGTCAGTCAAATGATCGAAGTAGTCATTTGTTTGCCTGGGGGCTTAATCAGTATGGAATTGATGAAGAATTATAAATTAGGTCTATTATAAAAAATGAATAATAAATTGAAATTGCCACTGCCAAAAGATAAAAAACTGGAAGTTTTTTTTAGGGTTGAATCCGGATGTCTTGGTCCTCAGGGTGAAGAGCATGTAAATGATTTTTGTACCTCAGCACAAAAAGAAGTTGATGTAATTGATGCCGATTTTGTTCACTGGAATATTATTCCAAGGCATGACAAAAAATTACCTGAAATGGAATATAAACTAAATAATAAAAAATTAACCCATGATAAAGCAGCAAAGTATTTAAGTTTTTTTGATAAAAATCTTGATGAATTTGAAGGCCACTTACATGATAAGCTGGCATTACTAATTGATGAATATTTAGGGCATTAGTTTTAATGTCTTGATTAAATGGTTATGAGTATAAATATGAGAATGAAAATAATATTTTTAACAATATTCGTTCTGTTTACACAGCCAACAACAGCGGATGAAAAATTAACCTTAAATAAACTCGTTGAAAATAAATATCATTTAATGACGAGCAATGAAATCAGTGAAATTCTGATAGACAAAACAGTGATACTAAAAGATCTGTTATCAGAAGCTGTTTATGAAATATCTATTAATAAAGAAGGTAAGATTGATAAAAAAATTATCAAAGAAAAAACCCCTAAAATGTTAACAAATATTGAATATCACTCACGGGCCGATATGTTAAGTGGCTCTATTAAATTTTCAATAGGCGGCAACAAAATAATATCCACAGATGGGGTAAGAACATATATGTCCAGTTTATACAAGAAAGGTAACAAAATTTTCGGTGTGCGTGATATTGATCATGATATTGTGAATTTTGAAATAATCAGTAAAAAAGAATAATCCCCTCAAGTTAAAACTTAATAACAAGTCTATACGTACAAAATGGATGTTCTTTTAAATTTTAGTTTTATAGAATTATGTTTTGTTGCTTTGGTGTTTATCTGGACCGGGTTTGTTCGTAGTGGTCTGGGCTTTGGGGGTGGTGCTTTAGGCTTGCCCCTGATGTTGTTTATATATGATCAGCCATTATTCTGGTTACCCGTCATTGGGTTTCATCTTCTGTTTTTTTCAAGCCTTACTTTACGTTCACGTATTAGTAAAGTTGACTGGTTATATCTAAAAAAAGCGATCTTAATAATTATTCCATTTGTATTGGTAGGTGTGCTTGGTTTAATAAAATTACCAACTAACTGGTTACTGGTGTTTATATATTCTATCACTCTGTTATATGCCATTTTATGGGTATCAGGTTTAAATATACGCAGTAATAATAAATGGGTAGATCGGTTTTTATTATGTATTGGTGGATATGTGGCGGGTACATCATTAACCGGTGCGCCTCTGATTGTGGCGGTATTTTTACGCCATGTATCAGCAGCATTTTTACGAAATACATTATTTGTACTGTGGTTCAGCATTGTCATGATTAAAATGACTGCTTTCATTGTGGTTGGTATAGATCTAAATTTAATAACAGCCCTTACATTAATACCCGTAGCAACCATCGGTCATATTATTGGTTTGAAGGCTCATGATAAAATTATACAGAATGATGCGTTATTCAAACGACTAGTAGGTGCAGTATTAATACTTATTAGTAGCCTGGGATTATACAATATTTAAAGTTGCCAGAGACTGTCAGTCTTTTAGATATATTCAACCATCTTTTTATCCCTGAAAGTGGAAAATCGTCCTTTTTCAGTTTGGTTTCAGTTTCAGCTGATATTGTTAAGTTACTGAAAAGCAGGGATATACATAATGACAAATTCATCACAAATTAAAGTATGGGACCCATTGGTGCGGTTTTTTCACTGGTCTCTGGTCAGTGCTTTTATTATCGCATTTATTACAGAAGATGACTTTCTAAGTATACATAGCTGGGCTGGATACCTGATTCTAGCGTTACTTATCATTCGATTTGTCTGGGGGTTTGTTGGTACACGATATGCCAGATTTTCAGATTTTGTCTATTCCATTGAAAATATCAAACAGTTTTTAAAAGATACATTGTCGCTTAAAGCGAAACGATATATCGGCCATAACCCGGCTGGTGGTGCGATGGTCGTTTTATTAATGCTGAGTTTGTTAATGACGACAACAACAGGCATTTTAGTATTGGGTGCTGAAGAACACGCAGGGCCTGTGGCTCACTGGTTCAGTGAAACAAATGGTTTCTGGGGTAGTGCGCTTGAAAATCTGCATGAGTTTTTTGCTAATTTCACACTTTTACTTGTGTTTGTACATGTTGCTGGTGTGTTAGTAGAAAGCCTGATACATAAAGAAAATCTGGTATCAGCGATGCTAACAGGATTTAAAAATAAAGAAGTAGAGGAGGATTAATAATGAGATACCAAACTCTATTTGTAGTGTTACTTATTGGTATGCCCGGGTTACTTCTGGCAGAAAGTGTAGCCGTAGATAAACTGTTAGAAAAATACAAAAGTCAGGGCGTAACGTTGGCAGATACTAAAAAAGGAGAGGCTTTGTGGAAAAAAACATTTGTTAGCAAAGGTGAATTTCCTGAGCGTAGTTGTACAACATGCCATACAGATGAATTAACAAAAACGGGCAAACATATTAAAACAGGTAAAGAAATTAAACCTATGTCACCTGTTATTAATTCTGAACGATTAACAAATAAGAAAATGATTAATAAATGGTTCAAACGAAACTGCAAGTGGACTATGGGGCGTGAGTGTACGGCTCAGGAAAAGGCAAACATACTGGTTTATATAGAAAATCGGACAAGATTCTAGAGGTGATATTATGAAAGGTTTACTCGCAATAAGCGCTATGGTTATAACTACTGGATTTCTTTCTATTCCGGCTGTGTGGAGTGATAGTGATTTTAACTGGAATAAATCATCTGGGGTTGATGCGGTTACATCACCCGTTTACAGGGAAGAATGTGGCAGTTGTCATATGAGTTATCCGCCAGGGTTATTACCTGAAAAATCATGGGCACTTATTATGTCCGGACTTGAAGATCATTTTGGAGATAATGCTGAGCTGGATGATGAAACAGGTCAGATAATAAAACGGTTTCTGGTTAAAAATAGTGCAGATAAGTCAGGTTATAGAAAATCACATAAGTTTAATCGATCAATTAAATCGGTTGATACACCATTACGAATATCAGAAATCGATTATTTTAAACATGAACATGATGAAATTCCCCAACGACTGGTATCAGGTAATGAAAAGGTAAAAAGTTTTAGTCACTGTAATGCCTGTCATTCAGGTGCAGAGCAGGGTAAGTTTAATGAGGATGATATAAATATCCCTGGATATGGCCAGTGGGATGACTAGGGCAGGATTAAGGTATACTTTAAATATGAAAAATAAAATTCTTATTATTATAAGTTTACTTTTGATATTAAGTCCATTGACTACGATTAAGGTAGCTCATGCGGATGATGACTATATTGAGGCCAGACGTCTGCAGAATGCGGGTGAAATTTTATCACTGGAGAATATACTCAAAATTATAAGACCAGAGTTTCCAGGAAGAATTCTGGAAGTAGAACTTGAGAGTGAAGATGGTCAAATAGTATATGAAGTCGAAATACTCAGTAATAATGGCATAGTAAGAGAGATTTATATCAATGCCAGAACAGGCAAGCTGTTATCGGTTAAGGAAGAAGATTAAAGATGCGATTATTATTAGCTGAAGATGATCATTATCTGGTAGAAACATTGAAAAAAGATCTTCAGGCAGCGGGTTATGCTGTAGATGTGGCTGATAATGGTGTTGATGCTGAATATCTGGGTAATGAAAAGATTTATGATATTGCCGTGCTTGATCTGGGGTTGCCTAAACGAAACGGTCTGGATGTTCTAAAAAACTGGCGAGAAGCGAATAATCATTTACCAGTAATCGTGCTGACAGCAAGAAATGCCTGGCATGAACGGGTGGATGGTTTTAAAGCCGGAGCAGATGATTACCTGGGTAAACCTTTTCATATTGAAGAGTTATTAGCCAGAATTGTTGCTTTACTTCATCGTTCAAGTCAGCAGCCGGGAGGTATTTTGAATGTTGCGGGCTTATCACTGGATGAAGAAAGTCAGACAGTGACAACAAAAGATAATAAAACACATAAATTAACCGGTATAGAATATCGGTTATTACGATATTTTTTATTGAACCCGCAACGTGTTTTATCAAAGTCAAAAATAACCGAACATATCTATGATTTTGACTCTGAAAAAGACAGTAATGTGATTGAAGTGTATGTAAGGCATTTACGACAGATATTAGGTAAGGAGAGCATTGAGACACGCAGAGGTCAGGGTTATGTTTTCAGGGGAGATGGTTAATGCAGTCCCTGCAATCTAAACTCAGTACGGGTTTATTTATTAGTCTTGTGATCACGTTTTCTGCTTTGTGGTTATTAGTGAGTTTTAATGTTCAATTTCTGGCAGAAGAATATATTGCCTCACGCCTTAAACATGATGCCGATACGTTACTTAGCCGTATTAGTTTCGATCAGAATAGTCAATTAATAATTGACTCATCACGAGTTGATCTTATTTATACGCAGCCATTTTCCGGTCACTATTATGTTATTAATACAGGTAAACAGTCTGTGACTTCTCGATCATTATGGGATCAGAAAATAACGCATAAAATAGTTGATACTGGTCAACAACTGCAATCAACACAAAAGGGGCCGGAGCAACAATCCTTATTAATAATATCGGCGGGTTATAAGAAACAGGGTAATAAACTCACTATCACTGTTGCTGAAGATCTTAATCCTATTAATGAAAATATAACTAAATTTAAAACCGGTTTTGCTGTAATGGCCGTTAGTTTTCTGTTGGTTCTACTTATATTTCAAATCATTATATTACGACTAAGTTTAAAACCATTGAATAAAATTCAAAATGAATTAAAAGCACTTCAACAGGGAAGGCTTGAGAAGTTAAGTACGGATACGCCTGATGAGTTACAGCCATTAATCTATGAAGTGAATCATTTGCTGGAGATAATGCAAAAGAACTTACTTCGTTCGCGTAATGCATTAGGTGACCTGGCCCATTCAATAAAAAAACCCCTAACTGTTATAAAACAGATAACCAGTAAGATTGATACATCGGAAAAAAATAGAGCGATACTGGATGAACAAAGTGAAGATATTTATCAGATAACTGATCGTATATTAAAACGAGCAAGATTAGCTGGCCATAGTCATAGTGGAACATTGTTTTCATTTTCAGATGATTTACCGATATTAGTAAAAACACTGGAAATGATGCATGCAAATAAAACCATTCAGTTAAACTTAGATATAACACATAACACTATCTGTCCGGTTGATCGAGAAGACATGCTGGAGTTGTTGGGTAACCTGCTGGATAATGCTTACAAATGGGCTGCCCATAAAATTACAGTCAAAGTAAAAATTAATTCTGAATTACATATTGTCATTGAAGATGATGGGCCAGGTGCTGATAATGAGAAGATAAATGAAATTTCAAAAAGAGGTGTTCGACTGGATGAAAAAGTTCATGGTCATGGATTTGGACTGGCAATTTCTGCAGATATTATTGCAGACTATAAGGGTAGTATAAGTTTTAAGCACTCTGACGAACTTGGTGGCTTCAGAGTTGATATAACATTACCAGTGCATCAACAGTAATCGAGATATAAAATGATTAAATTACAGTTTTTAATACTATTAAGTGCAATATTACTTCCTATAACCTCTATGGCATTGAGCCCACAAGCCATTGAAGGCAAGAATCTCTATCCAAGCTGTCATGTCTGTCATAACCCGGAAATGGATCCGCCTTTAGGGCCACCCATGTGGGGTGTGCAACGTCGTTATAAAAACAACAGCCTCGATGATGAAGACTTTATACAAAGTATGACTGATTTTGTAAAAGCGCCAACACTTAAAAAAGCGCTACAGGATAAAGCAGTTAAACGTATGGGGTTAATGCCGGCTCTTGCCTTACCGGATGATATGTTAAAGAAAATAGCGACCTATATTCTTGAGGAAACGTTCCCACCTCCCTGTGCACACTGGAAGATTGGAGTAAAGCGATCTACAGAGCAGGGTGATTTGGAACATGCAAAAAAAGATCAGAATAAACTGAAACGATTTTGTAACTAGTTGTTTAACTTAAGCTTATAGAAGAAGTTAACTAATAATCTCTCTACAGCGATTAATTGTTGATAATTGTCATATCGACAAATATATAAAATTTGTTATAAATGAAAAGATTACTATTAGAATTGATACATAATGTAGTTTAATTGAGAATATTTCTGTGCTGGAGGAATCTTATGATCATCATCGGTAGGCACACAATTTTCAGACAGATATTAACTATTATTTTTAGCCTGCTACTGATATTTCAGGCAATCAGCGCACAGGCATCAAACGAGCAGTCACAACCGGCACAGACTAAAGATGTCGATATGAACTTTCGTCTCGATAAAGTCGTAGAAAAACCCACTGTACGTTTAGATTCTAATTCTACTGCTGATCATACAAAATTTGAAGAACTGAAAAATCCCCTTATGAGTGGTCCCGAAGTCACTAAAGCCTGTCTTAAGTGTCATACCGAAGCGGGTCAGCAGTTTATGAAAAATATCCATTGGACGTGGAGTTACGAAAACAAAAAAACGGGTCAGCTTCTGGGTAAAAAATATCTGGTTAATACATTCTGTACCAACTCCCGTGGTAATGAGGGAATGTGTGCTCAATGCCATGCGGGGTATGGCTGGAAGGATGATAGTTTTGATTTTAAAAATGAGAGCAATATTGATTGTGTAGTCTGTCACGACAGAACGGGCACTTATTATAAAACACCACCGACCAAAGGTAATAAATCCTGTTCGGTTATGTTTGAAGGTAAACAGCCAATCCAGTGGTCTAAAGTGGCACAAAATGTCGGGCTGCCCGCACGTGAAAACTGTGGAGGCTGTCATTTCTATGGAGGAGGTGGTGACGGTGTAAAACATGGTGATCTTGATTCATCACTGATCCACCCAGATAAAAAACTCGATGTGCACATGGATGAAGCCGGACTGAATATGGCCTGCACAAATTGTCACGTTACAAAAAAACATGTGTGGGCAGGTAGTCGTTATGATGTTATTGCAAAAGATATTCAAGGCACCGGTAAACCCGGGCAACGTAGAGATGTAGCGACCTGTGAATCTTGTCACAGTACATCGCCACATCCGAATAATAGCCTTTCAAATATTAAACTGAATGATCATGTCGATCGAGTTGCCTGTCAGACATGCCATATACCAGCCATCGCCCGTGGGGGTGTTGCGACCAAAACAGACTGGGACTGGCGAACAGCCGGTAAAACAAAAGATGGTGAAGGTTATAAAGAAAAGAATTATACCCAGGGCAATGGTGAACATCGAGCGACCTATAAATCCATAAAGGGCAGTTTTGAATACGGTGAAAATCTGCAGCCACATTATGGCTGGTTCGATGGTCAGATGATTTACACCACCATCGATACACAATTTGACCCGAGCAGTGGTCCGGTAGATGTAAATCGTTATACCGGTTCAGCAGCAGATGAAAATTCACGTATCTGGCCATTTAAACAGATGCATACGATTCAGCCGTATGACAAAGTTAACAATACACTGGTTTATATGCAGCTATGGGGAAATGATAAAGATGCCTACTGGGGTAACTATGATTTTGGTAAAGCAATCAGGGCAGGAATGGAAAAAAATAATCTGCCATACAGTGGAGAATATAGTTTTGTAGAAACTTATTCATACTGGCCAATTACTCATATGGTGGCACCTAAAGAAGATGCATTAAGTTGTGATGAATGCCATTCGAAAGAAGGTCGACTAAAAGGTCTTGAAGGTTTTTATTTACCGGGATCGGGCGATCATTCATGGTTAGATATTCTCGGATTATTGGCACTAGCCGGTACACTGTTCGGTGTTCTGGCTCATGGTCTGATCCGGTTTGTTTTAAATAGAGCGAGGAAATAATTATGGCACAGCGTCGTATAATGTTGTTTACCCGCTTTGAACGCTTCTGGCACTGGTCGCAGATGATATTAATAATGATATTGCTGTTTACCGGTTTCGCCGTTCACGGTTTTCATAATCTGGTCTCTTTTAAAGTGGCAGTGAGCTGGCACACGGGTAGCGCAATTGCATTGCTGTTGTTATGGGTGTTCGCTATTTTCTGGCATTTAACGACCGGCACCTGGCGGCATTATGTACCCACGACGAATGGATTACTGAAAGTGGCAAAATTTTATGCTTTTGGTATTTTCAAAGGTGAGCGCCATCCTTACCGTAAAGCCTACTGGCGTAAACACAATCCACTGCAGGCAATTTCTTATCTGGCGCTTAAATTAGTTTTATTTCCCGGTATCTGGATCAGCGGATTATTTTACCTGCTTTATTCTTTCTGGGGTGCAGCTGCTTCTGGTGAAGTATTAATGTGGGTAGCGATAATCCATACGATATTCGCTTTTGCTATTGCCGCATTTATAATTATTCACGTGTACTTATTAACAACCGGACACTCAATTAAAGAACATGTAATGCCAATGATTGACGGCTTTGACGAAGTTGAGTTGAGTGAAGCTGAAGAGGCTTATCTGGAAAAAGATGAGCCGGGGCATATACAGTAAACAATATTAAAAGGGGACGGAGGGATTATTTTTTAATCCCTCCGTCCCCTTTATGCTTTTGTATATACCAGACTATCAGTTAAAAACTAATGAGTTAACCCAATCTTCATGATCGTAATTCAGATATTACAGTCGATTCAATATTGGGTATTTCATCTGTGAGTTTGGCGTAAGTAAGTGACATGCTTGCTTCTTCAATATCAGAGACTTTCCACTGTCCATTTTCCATGGTAAACGACCAGACGGTTTCGACTTCTTTATAACGTTTGCTGCCTTCTACAACTTTTCCTGTTTGCCGGCTCTGAAGATAGTCTTTCATTTTGGCTTCCATTGAAATAATAACGATAGAATCTTCATGTTCTTTTCCCTGATTTCTATGTACAAACATAACCGGTTTGATATTAGTAATTTTTTTAACATCACAGATATTCACAAGACCGTCTTTTTTCCATTTATCAAGATGTACCAGTTGCTGATTTTGCCAGTACCAGTCAGTCATCCAGTGGGAAACCTCAGACAGGTCTTCTTTATCCCAGGCGGAATGTACTCTAAAGAAACAGTCTTTGGCTCGTTGTTGAATGTTAATCCAGTCAAATAACGGGTCATATGCGGCCATAAATCGCAGGTCTTTACGTGCCCGACGTTCAGCAATTTTCTCCTGTAGCATAACGTAAAGTATTAATGGTAAGAATACGAGAGTAAGAAGGCCAAGAATAATGCGCCCCCAGAATGTCTCGAAAGCAGCACTGGCTATTTTGCCTCCGGGTCCAGCTATAGCAGGTTCTATAAGAAGCAGGCTGACAATAAACATGATGAAAACACTAAAAATAACATTACGTTTCATGAGATCTTCCTGATATCCGAGTTTACGTGTAGAAAAGAATACTCTTTAATATTAGATGTAATTTCTCGCTTATCCAGTTATATGATTCATAGCCTGAGTATTGATTGTCAGGTATCAAGTACCGCAAGGGTGATGTGAGAAGGGATATAAAAATATTTATCTCAGTGTACTCACGCTAAATTTGCTAAAATTGCTGAATTATTAAGCAATAAGTTAGAAATTGATGTTCTATAACGAATCCTACGATGTAATTGTGATTGGCGGTGGCCATGCGGGCACAGAGGCCGCGCTGGCAGCTGCTCGTATGGGATCAAAAACACTGTTACTCACCCATAATATTGAAACACTAGGCATAATGAGCTGTAATCCGGCTATCGGGGGCATCGGTAAAGGGCATTTGGTTAAAGAAATTGATGCCATGGGTGGCATTATGGCGAAAGCGGCGGATAAGGGCGGCATCCAGTTTCGCACCTTAAATAGCAGCAAAGGCCCCGCAGTTCGTGCGACCCGTGCACAGGCTGATCGTCAGTTATATCGTCAGGCGATTCGCATTGCGCTTGAAACTCAACCTAATCTGTCTATCTTTCAACAGGCGGTAGAAGACCTGATTATTGAAAATGACCAGGTTGTGGGTGTGGTTACACAAATGGGGCTTAATTTTAAATGTAAATCTGCCATATTAACGGTAGGTACATTTCTGGATGGCTTGATTCATATTGGTCAAAGCAATCATTCTGGTGGACGTGCAGGTGATCCGCCTTCAATTTCATTATCAAAACGCCTGCGTGATTTACCTTTTAGAGTGAGTCGTTTAAAAACCGGTACGCCACCGCGTATTGATACCCGGTCTATTGATTATAGTGACTTACAGGAGCAGCCCGGTGATACACCAACGCCTGTATTTTCAATAACCGGTACAGTTGAGGATCATCCGCGACAGATTTCCTGTCATATCACCCATACTAATGCCAATACACATGACATTATTCGAGGTGGTTTAGATCGCTCACCAATGTATTCTGGTGTGATAGAAGGGGTTGGTCCAAGATACTGTCCGTCAATTGAAGATAAAGTGGTGCGTTTTGCGGATAAAGATTCACACCAGATATTTATTGAGCCGGAAGGTTTAAACAGTTTTGAAGTTTATCCAAACGGCATTTCAACCAGTTTACCTTTCGATGTACAAATGGATCTTGTGCGATCAATGAAAGGGTTTGAAAATGCGTTTATAACACGCCCCGGTTATGCCATTGAATATGATTTCTTTGACCCCCGTGATTTAAAGCCAAGTTTAGAAACACGATTTATAAATGGTTTATATTTTGCGGGTCAGATCAATGGAACAACCGGTTATGAAGAAGCCGCAGCACAGGGTATGACGGCGGCCATTAATGCCAGCTTAAAGATTCAGGAAAAAGATGCCTGGTCACCGAGAAGAGATCAGGCATACATTGGTGTACTAGTTGATGACTTAATCACGAATGGTACGCAGGAGCCTTATCGCATGTTTACATCACGCGCGGAATATAGATTATTATTACGTGAAGATAATGCAGATTTACGTTTGTCAGAAACCGCGCATGAAATGGGTTTATTAAGTGAATATCAGTGGCAATTATTTAATGAAAAACGTGAAGCGATTGAACAAGAGCAACAGCGTTTAAAAGACATGTGGATTCAACCCACATCAAATGCAGCAAAATCATTGGAAGCGGTTTTAGCCAAGCCTTTAAGTAAAGAATCACGTGCACTGGATTTACTCAAGCGCCCTGAAATGGATTATGAAAAACTCACACAGGTTGCAGAAATTGGCCCTGCCGTGAGTGATGCAAGAGTTGCTGAACAGGTTCAGATTCAGGTTAAATATGAAGGTTATTTAAACCGTCAAAAAGAAGAGATTGAAAAAGCACGACGTTACGAAGATAAAAATATTCCTGAAAAAATTGAGTATGATCAGGTAAAAGGCCTGTCGAATGAAGTGCGTCAGAAACTGATTGATCATCGTCCAGCAACGCTGGGGCAGGCGGGTAGAATATCGGGTGTAACACCCGCGGCAATTTCACTTTTATTAGTCCATCTTAAAAAGAAATCATAAAAAATATTTTTTATTTTTAGGAATATAAATGCCATTTACACCATTTCACATGGGGCCTGGAATATTAATTAAAGCCCTATTTCAAGGTGGTTTTAGTTTAATGATATTTGGTTGGTCACAAATTGTAATGGATATTCAGCCATTAATAGTTTTATTGACGCATGAAGGTCACTTGCATGGTTTTTCACACACTTATATTGGTGCGACACTACTGGCGATTTTCTCAGCTTTATCTGGAAAATATCTTTCTGAACTGGTTTTACGTTGGCTTGATATAACAAATGGTGATAAACCGATAATAATTGTCTGGTGGATTAGTTTTATTAGTGCGTTTATTGGCACATATAGTCATGTGTTATTAGATAGTTTAATGCATGCTGATTTACAGCCATATTACCCATTTAGCAATGTTAATCATTTGTTAGGTTTGTTAAATAATGAACAAATATATTTGTTATGTATTATTACAGCGATAACCGGTGTGATAATTTATTTCACGATTATTTTTTTATGTAAGAAGCCAAATCCTTTTAAAAAAATATTTAAAGTCCGATGAATTAAATATGTTTTTATTTCTGCCGGATTAGGACTGGTAATGGCTGGAGTTGAGCAGGCAATAACGAGTAGTGTCGGCATAGCTGAACTCTTTATAGATTAATCGACACAATTAAGTTAATAACAAATTTACTATTTAAGGATAAAAGATGATAAAAACTATTGTGATGTTGCTCATATTGATACCTTCTTTTGCTCATGCATCAGAAGAACACACCGTTAAACAAAGTCGCTACAGTGTAGGTGAAACGCTGGATCGATTAGAGCATGTATTAAAAGAGAAAGGCGTGATTATTTTTAGCCGTATTTATCATTCTGTGGGCGCTAAAAAAGTGAATATTCCGATGCGGCCGACCCAGTTACTTATTTTTGGTAAACCAGTTGTAGGTTCTCCTTTGATAAATGAAAATCCACTGGTTGCGTTGGATCTACCAATGAAGGTGCTGGCATGGCAGGATGAAAAAGGTCAGACCTGGCTGGCTTATCTCAATCCGTCTGAATTGCAGAAACGCCATAATATCCAGAATAGAGAGTTAATTAATAAAATGAAAAATGCCTTAAACAATTTAACGAATAAGGCTCTGGGGTATAAATAAACAGCAATCTGGTATGTTCGGGTCGGAGTCAAGTCTATTAGAGGCATGGTTCAGATTACGCTGTGTTAAGCGGTGCTATCAATTATAATGATATTGAAATATTTGACTCCGCCCCCTGAGGTGATTTCCCGGGGCGATCCCCGGGGTTCTGGAATAAAAAATGCAAGCAGAAGATAGATTAAAAGAAGGTTTAGATAAGCTGGGTTTGAGTATATCTGCCGATACTCAGCAAAAATTGATCGATTATTTACAGTTGATGCTGAAGTGGAATAAGGCTTATAACCTGACGGCCATCAGAGAGCTGGACTCTATGGTGATTCGACATGTGCTGGATAGTTTGAGCATTATGCCATATATAAATGCCGGACCTGTACTGGATGTGGGAACCGGTCCTGGTCTTCCAGGTATTCCGCTGGCGTTATGTATGCCCGATTGTCAGTTTGTTTTACTGGACAGTAATGGCAAGAAAACCCGTTTTCTAACCCAGTGTAAAATTGACTTAAAGCTTGAAAACATTGACATTATCCATAGTCGTGTAGAAGACTATAAGTCGGGTTCTGGCTTCGAAATAATCACCTGTCGAGCCTTTGCGGCATTAAATACTATATTGGATCGTACTCAACATCTGTTAACATCAACAACCCGGATCATGGCAATGAAGGGTAAAGATGAGTTGCCGGAGTTGATCGAGGGGTTTGAGCAGCTAGCGCAACATCAATTACGGGTGCCCTGGCTGGATGAAGATCGACAGTTAATAGAAATTTGTCGTTCGAAATAAGGTTGTAATAAGAGCATCACTAAAGAATTGAATTCATGGCAAAAATAATAGCAGTAACAAATCAGAAAGGTGGCGTAGGTAAAACTACAACATCGGTTAACCTGGCGGCATCTCTGGCATTAACCAAGAAACGGGTTTTGCTGGTGGATCTCGATCCTCAGGGCAATGCCACAATGGGTAGTAGTGTCGATAAACACGAGCTTGAAATCAGTGTTCTGGATGTATTACTTGCAGAAGAGGATATTAAGGACTGTATTCATAAAGTTGAAGAGATCGGTTTTGATGTATTACCCTCAAACAGTGATTTAACTGCTGCTGAAGTAGAGTTGTTAAATGTAGACGGACGGGAATCACGTTTAAGAAATGCACTGGCACAGGTAGAGGCGAATTATGATTTTATTATTATCGACTGCCCGCCATCATTGAATATGCTGACCCTGAATGCACTGGTCTCTGCACAGGGTGTATTAATCCCGATGCAGTGTGAATATTATGCATTAGAAGGCCTGTCATCTTTGATAGAAACCATTGAGCAGGTGAAAAGCAGTGTTAACCCGAATTTACAGATAGAGGGTTTGTTACGCACTATGTATGATCCTCGCAATAAACTGGCTACAGATGTATCAGCGCAACTTATTGAGCATTTTGGTGATCGTGTTTATCGAACGGTTGTGCCTCGTAATGTGCGTCTGGCGGAAGCGCCATCTCATGGTGTGCCCGTTTTGAATTATGATAAAACCTCACGCGGCGCACTGGCGTATTTTTCTCTGGCGGGTGAAGTCATTCGTAAACAGGTTAAACCAGTTCAACCAGCGGTTGCGTAGATTCGAGACCCTGACCGTTAGAACCATATAAATATAAGCATAAATTAGAGTTAACATGGTAAAAAAGAAAAGAGGCCTTGGCCGCGGTTTAAATGCGTTATTAGGTAGTGCAGCAGAAGTAAAAGAACTGACTGACCCCAAACCGGCACCAACAGCACCCGTTGAGGCTCCTGTTGAAACGACTGATAATGGCTTAAGGCATATTGCTGTTGAGCTTATTCAACGTGGCACCTATCAGCCTCGAGTGCATTTTGAACCTGAAGCACTTCAGGAGCTGGCAGATTCTATTAAAACTCAGGGCGTTATTCAGCCGATAGTCGTACGCCCTGTCTCTGCCGGTAAGTTTGAAATAATTGCAGGTGAGCGTCGATGGCGTGCCTGTCAGCTGGCGGGGTTACATGAAGTACCGGCAGTTGTAAAAGAGTTAAATGATCAGTCTGCAGCAGCGATATCGCTAATTGAAAATATTCAGCGTGAAAACCTTAATCCGCTGGAAGAATCCCGTGCGTTACAACGTCTGATAGATGAGTTCGATATGACGCATCAACAGGTTTCAGAGGTGGTGAGTCGCTCCCGTGCCAGTGTTACCAATCTGTTACGCCTTAAAGATTTAAATGAAGATGTAAAACTGCTGGTAGATGAGCGCAAGATTGATATGGGGCATGCACGTGCTTTATTGGCATTGACAGGTGCAGAACAAAGCCTGCTTGCAAATAAAGCGTCAGCACAGGGCTGGTCGGTAAGAGAAACTGAAAAGCAGGTAAAGCGCCAGTTAAATCCGGCGCCAAAGGTAACAGAGTCATCTGCAAGCATTGATCCGGATATCAAACGACTGCAGGAGCAGGTAAGTGAACGCCTGGGTGCGCCGGTTAATGTGCAGCACAAA
Organism: endosymbiont of Galathealinum brachiosum; assembly: GCA_003349885.1. Lineage (NCBI taxonomy): Bacteria > Pseudomonadati > Pseudomonadota > Gammaproteobacteria > endosymbiont of Galathealinum brachiosum. The sequence continues at coordinate 481,848 of QFXC01000011.1, forward strand.
AGTAATGGCAAGGGTAAATTGGTCATTAATTATTCCAGCCTGGATGAACTTGACGGTATTCTTGCAAAAATACAGTAGTTAAATCCGCATATAAAATACGAATTTATAGGCAAATTACTCGTCCGCGCACAAATACGGTGCAAAAGCATTAATTGTTTAATATCAAAGACATGCGGTTGCAAATATGCTCAGTAGTCGGTTGATTTAAAAAGAGCTTAATTGGGAAAAGCCCTAGAAAGCCCGCTCTATCACCTTCATCACTACATTAGCAATTACTAAATAAACTGGACTTATTCGTACATTAAGGTTGACCGGACAGTCGCATCCTCATATAATTTGCGCGCGTTTTCAGACGCGTGAAGAGGGCTTGTTGAACCCATGTTGAAAACGGGCACGACCCAGATTAAGAAGATTGTTTTTATCCAGTTTGCCGCAAGCCTTATGGCTGGTTTCGTAACCTGGTTAATATACCCTTCGTTAGCAATTTCTGTTTTAACAGGATCATTGATAGCAAGTCTGACAAATGTGTATTTTGCCTGGAAAGTGTTTTCCAGACAGAAAGAAGCAAAATCAAGTGAAATCCTTGTTACCTATTATGGTGCCGAGGTCGGCAAAATAATTTTGACCGTGATGTTGTTTGTAACGGCGTTTAGCGTCATCAAACCACTCAATGTAGTCGCCATGATGGGCGCCTATTTAATAATTACACTAATCCCTGTAATTGCATCATTTGTATTTAATGATGATGAAATTACGAACCGGAGAGATAAGAATGTCGAGTGAAGGCATAACTTCAGGCGAATATATAAAGCACCATTTGCAGAACATGACCTATGGAAATCATCCAGAAGGTGGATGGATGTTTGCTCAAACGGCTGAGCAAGCAAAAGAAATGGGTTTCTGGGCTTTTCATGTTGACTCATTAGGCTGGTCATTTGGCCTGGCTATTGTGTTTTTCTTTATGTTTCGCAGCGTAGCAAAAACAGCAACAACAGGTGTGCCTCAAGGTTTTCAGAATTTTGTAGAAATGATCATCGAATTTGTTAATGACAGTGTTCGTGGTTCATTCAGCGGTAAGAACGATATTGTAGCGCCACTCGCGTTAACCGTATTTGCCTGGGTGTTCTTAATGAACCTGATGGATTTAATACCGGTTGACTGGTTGCCAATGTTAGCGCAGCAGATTGGCGCGGCATTCGGCGCTGATCCACACCATGTCTTCTTTAAAGTTGTACCAAGTACAGATCCAAACGTAACATTTGGTATGGCATTAGGTGTATTCTGGTTAATGCTTTATTACAGCATCAAAATTAAAGGCATAGGCGGTTTCTTCGGTGAGCTGGCATTCCAGCCATTCGGTAAAGCCGGTATGCCAGTTAACCTGGTATTAGAATTAGTATCTCTAATCTCTAAGCCAATCTCACTAGCGTTACGACTCTTCGGAAACATGTACGCGGGTGAAACTATTTTCATTCTAATTGCAATTATGTACTCGGCAGGCCTGGCAACAGGTATGTTCGGTGGTGTACTGCAGTTAGGCTGGGCAATATTCCATATCCTGATTATTACTTTGCAGGCGTTTATCTTCATGACGTTGACCATTGTATATTTAGATATGGCACACCAGGAACATTAAATAGTACTTAAATTAGTGCTATTTTTAGAAAAGATTTTTTGAATTTAAATTAAAACTACTCTCACAGGAGATTTTACAATGTCAGAAGCTCAAGCTTTACTATTTATCGCCGGCGCATTAATGATGGGTCTGGGTGCACTAGGTGCAGCTGTTGGTATCGGTATATTAGGTGGTCGTTTCTTAGAAGGCGCTGCTCGTCAGCCAGAACTGATTCCAATGTTACGTACACAGTTCTTCATCGTTATGGGTCTTGTTGACGCGGTTCCTATGATCGCTGTTGGTATCGCTCTATACGTTTTATTCGCTGTAGCTGCCTAATTATTCAGTCACTTACCCACTTGTTGGGCAAGACACCTGAACAGTTAACGAAATAGTTACGAGGAATAAACATGAACATCAATGCAACTCTTATCGGACAGTCAATCGCGTTTTTCGTGTTTGTGTGGTTCGTAATGAAGTATGTTTGGCCACCGCTAATTGCAGCGCTGGACGAACGTAAAAAGACGATTGCCGATGGACTTGCTGCCGCAGAGCGCGGACAGCATGAGCAAGAGCTAGCTGAAAAAGCAGCTGAGAAACATATTAGAGAAGCCAAAAATCAGGCATCTGATATTGTGACTCAGGCGCAAAAGCGTGCATCTGAAATTGTTGAAGAAGCGAAAGATACTGCAAAAGAAGAAGCGGGTCGTGTTAAAACGGCAGCTGAAGCTGAGATTGATCAAGAGATCAATCGTGCAAAAGAAGCGCTGAGACAACAAGTTGCAGGTATCGCAATGGCTGGTGCTGCTAAAGTCCTTAATCGTGAAGTTAACGAAAGCGCACATAGCGAAATCGTTGATGACATGATTGCCCAGATATAGAAAAAGGGTATAGGTAAACACCATGTCTGAATTTACAACAGCAGCAAGACCATACGCGAAAGCAGCTTTTGAAGTGGCGCAAGCCGAATCGAAGCAGGCGGAATGGTCAGACGCCCTGCAATTTATTGATGCAGTAGTATGCAACGATGAATTTGCAGCCGTGATTGATAACCCAGCAATGGGTGCTGAAGCTAAAGGTGATATTTTATTAAGTATCTGCGCTGATAAAATTTCTGATACTCAGAAAAACTTTATCAAAGTTATGGCTGAAAATAGCCGCCTTATGTTAATGCCAGAAATTGTAGTTTTGTTTGAAGCGCTTCGCGCAGCAGCAGAAAATACGGTTGAAGCAATTGCAACAGCAGCATACGCATTAAGCGATGCACAAGTTCAATCAATGACCGACGCCCTGAAAAAGAAATTAGGCTGTGAAGTTACGTTATCGACTGAAGTAGATTCGTCGTTAATAGGCGGTGTAATTATTCGCGCAGGCGACTTAGTTATCGATGGTTCAACAAAAGCAAAAATTGAGTCTCTGACTCAAGCTGTTGGCCATTAAAGAGGAATTAGAATGCAACTGAATCCATCAGAAATCAGTGAACTGATTAAAAAACGAATAGAAAACTTTGAGACGGTAGCAGAAGCCCGTACCGAAGGTACTATTGTAAGCATGAGCGACGGTATCGTTCGTATCCACGGATTATCCGAGGCAATGCAGGGCGAGATGATCGAACTGCCAGGCGAAACTTATGCATTAGCACTTAACCTGGAGCGCGATTCAGTAGGCGCGGTTGTACTAGGTTCAGACAAGCACCTGAAAGAAGGTGATGTTGCCAAGTGCACAGGTAAAATTTTAGAAGTACCAACAGGCGATGCACTTTTAGGTCGTGTTGTTGATTCATTAGGCTCACCTATCGACGGTAAAGGCCCAATCGAAACAACTACATTCGCACCTATCGAAAAGATTGCACCGGGTGTTATCGAACGTAAGTCAGTTGATCAACCAGTACAAACTGGTTTGAAATCAATCGATGCGATGGTACCCATCGGTCGTGGCCAGCGTGAGTTAATCATCGGTGACCGCCAGACAGGTAAAACAGCAGTAGCGTTAGATGCCATCATCAATCAGAAAGACACAGGCGTTAAATGTGTATACGTTGCGATTGGTCAGAAAGCATCAACCATTGCTAACCTGGTTCATAAATTAGAAGAGCACGATGCAATGGCTCACACTATCATCGTTGCGGCGGCAGCGTCTGATTCTGCGGCTATGCAATATATTGCACCTTACTCTGGTTGTTCAATGGGTGAGTTTTATCGTGACCAAGGCGAAGATGCACTGATTGTATATGATGATTTAACTAAGCAGGCATGGGCTTACCGTCAGGTATCTCTACTGTTACGTCGTCCACCAGGTCGTGAAGCATATCCAGGTGACGTTTTCTACTTACACTCTCGTTTATTAGAGCGTGCAGCACGAGTTAATGCTGACTTCGTAGAAAAAGCAACTAACGGTGCTGTAAAAGGTAAGACTGGTTCTTTAACTGCTCTTCCTATTATCGAAACACAGGACGGTGACGTTTCTGCATTCGTACCAACCAACGTTATCTCAATTACGGATGGCCAGATCTTCTTAGAATCTGACTTATTCAATGCAGGTATTCGTCCAGCGATCAATGCAGGTTTATCTGTATCTCGTGTTGGTGGTGCAGCTCAGACTAAGATCATCAAGAAGTTAGGCGGCGGTGTTCGTTTAGCATTGGCTCAGTATCGTGAACTTGCAGCATTCGCTCAATTCGCATCTGACCTTGATGACGCAACTCGCGCACAGTTAGCCTTAGGTGAACGTGCGGTTGAGTTAATGAAGCAGGCTCAGTACTCACCTATGGGTGTGGCTGAAATGGGCTTCAGTCTATATGCGATGAATGAAGGTTATATGGATGATATTGAAGTTAAGGCAGTTCTTAATTTCGAAGCAGCCATGTGGGCTTACGTTAAATCTAATAACGCCGATCTCGTTTCTAAGATAGATGAAGCGGGTGATTATAATGACGATATTGCTGGTGAAATGAAAACAGCTCTAGACGCATTTAAAGCTAACGGTGTTTGGTAGCGGAGACTTAGTATGTCCGGTGCAAAAGAAATACGCGGTAAAATAAAGAGTATTAAAAATACTCAGAAAATTACCAAAGCAATGGAAATGGTAGCCGCTTCTAAAATGCGTAAAGCGCAGGAAAGAATGCGAGCTAGCCGTCCATATGCTGAGAAAATGCGCAATGTAATTGCCCATTTATCTCAGGCTCATGCGGAAATAAAACATCCGTATATGATCGAACGTGAAGTGAAGCGTGTTGGTTATATTGTGGTTACATCAGACCGTGGTTTGTGTGGTGGCTTAAACGTTAATATCTTTAAAAAAGCGATTAACGACATGAAAGCCTACCATGACAAAGGCGTGGAAATTGATGTAGTGCCGGTTGGTCGTAAAGCGGTTGATTTTTTCAAGCGCAACCCAGGCAACGTAGTTGCTGAGGCCAGCCAGTTAGGTGATTCACCCCACATTAATGACCTAATAGGTTCTATCAAGGTAATGCTTGATGCATTTACTGACGGTAAAATCGATCAGCTGCATTTAATTAGCAATACGTTTGTTAATACGATGACGCAAGAGCCAACAGTTTTACAAATGTTACCCGTAAGCGGTTCCACTGATGAAAATTTAAAACATCACTGGGATTACATTTATGAGCCGGACTCTAAAGAGATTCTTGATGGCCTGCTCATGCGTTTTGTTGAATCACAAGTTTATCAGGGTGTTGTTGAAAACATCGCCTGTGAAATGTCTGCTCGAATGATTGCCATGAAATCGGCAACGGATAATGCGGGCGATATTATCGGCGAACTTGAAACGGTTTATAACAAAGCGCGTCAGGCAGCAATTACTCAGGAAATTTCTGAGATTGTTGCAGGTGCATCTGCGGTTTAATTGTCGACGCGTAAGCGTCGACATAAAAGAATTTAAATTTATGAGGATCAGTCTATGAGTGCTGGAAAAATAGTCGAGATTATCGGTGCGGTAATCGACGTTGAGTTCCCAAGGGATTCAATTCCTAAGGTATACGATGCGTTAAGAATCGAAAGCGCGAGTTTGACATTAGAAGTTCAGGCTCAGTTGGGTGATGGTGTTGTTCGTACAATTGCCATGGGTTCAACTGAAGGTTTGAAACGTGGCTTAGATGTTATCAACACAGGTTCAGCAATTACTGTTCCAGTTGGTCTTAAAACATTAGGTCGCGTAATGAATGTACTGGGTGAGCCAATCGATGAAGCTGGCCCAATTGGTGAAGAAAAATCTTTACCTATTCACCGTGCGGCACCTAAGTATGAAGAGTTATCTTCTGAAGTAGAAATACTGGAAACCGGTGTTAAAGTTATCGATCTGGTTATGCCAATCGCTAAGGGTGGTAAAGTTGGTTTATTCGGTGGTGCGGGTGTTGGTAAAACCGTTACATTGATGGAGCTTATTCGTAACATCGCGGTTGAGCACAGCGGCTACTCTGTATTTGCAGGTGTTGGTGAGCGTACTCGTGAAGGTAACGATTTTTACTACGAAATGGAAGAAGGCGGCGTACTAGATAAAGTTGCTCTAGTTTACGGTCAGATGAATGAGCCTCCAGGAAACAGACTACGTGTTGCATTAACAGGTCTGACTATTGCGGAAAACTTCCGTGACGAAGGTCGTGATGTCTTAATGTTTATCGATAACATCTATCGTTACACACTTGCTGGAACAGAAGTATCTGCACTGTTAGGCCGTATGCCTTCAGCGGTTGGATACCAGCCAACACTAGCAGAAGAAATGGGTGTTCTTCAGGAACGTATTACATCAACTAAAACCGGTTCGATTACTTCGTTCCAGGCAGTTTATGTACCTGCGGATGATTTAACCGATCCATCTCCTGCAACGACATTCGCTCACTTAGATGCGACATTAGTACTGTCTCGTCAAATTGCTGAGTTAGGTGTTTACCCGGCGGTTGATCCATTGGACTCAAGTTCTCGTCAGCTTGATCCACAGATCGTTGGCCAGGAACATTACGATATAGCTCGTGGTGTACAGGGTATATTGCAGCGTTATAAAGAATTAAAAGATATCATTGCGATCCTGGGTATGGACGAATTATCTGATGAAGATAAGCAGGCCGTTGCCCGTGCTCGTAAAATTCAGAAATTCTTATCACAGCCATTCTTCGTAGCTGAAGTATTTACCGGTGCTGAAGGTAAATACGTAGGTTTAAAAGAAACTTTAGCTAGCTTTAAAGCAATCCTTGATGGTGAACTGGATGATATTCCAGAGCAGGCGTTCTACATGGTAGGCGGCATCGATGAAGTTAAAGAAAAAGCGAAAAACATGTAAGGTGAGCTGATATGGCTATGACAACACATGTAGATATTGTTTCTGCGGAAAAAGAAATCTGGTCAGGCGAAGCCACTATGGTTTTTGCCCCGGGTATCATGGGTGAATTAGGTATTGCACCACGTCACACTCCATTACTGACTAAGCTGAAAGCTGGCGAAGTTCGAGTACGTGGACGTGACGGAGAAGATGAGTCTTATTTCATCTCAGGTGGCATGCTGGAAATTCAACCACACGTGGTAACAATATTGTCTGATACCGCAGTTCGTGCAGATGATCTGGACGAAGCTGCTGCAATTGAAGCTAAGCAACGCGCTGAAGAAGCCATGCAGGATCAACATTCTGAAATGGACTTCGCAAAAGCCAGCTCTCAATTAGCTGAAGCCGCTGCAATGGTTGAGACAATCAAGAAGGTGCGAGGACGTAGATAAAGCGTTTTTTTACTTTTTAAAAAAGCCGGACTTGTTCCGGCTTTTTTATTGTCTTATAAAAATGCAATTAGTTATAAATGTTGTATTATTAGCTTAAATTTAATGCTTCTATTAACAATAAGTAGTTAATAACAATTGATGAAGCTCACATAATGAAAGGAACCCTAATGCCATTAAGTGTAGTAATCCTGGCCGCCGGAAAAGGCACACGCATGAAATCAAGCACGCCTAAAGTGCTGCATAAGCTTGCAAATAAACCCCTGGTAGAACATGTCTACGATACTGCTAAAGAGTTAGGAGCAGAAGAAGTGGTTGTTATATATGGTCATGGTGGCGATCAGGTAATGGAAACCTGCAAACATTTTGATGCTAAATGGGTAGAGCAGAAAGAGCAGCTAGGCACGGGTCATGCTGTAATGCAGGCATTTGATTCAGTAAATCTAAATAACAATGTTCTGGTTTTATATGGTGATGTGCCTTTAACTAAAAAAGAAACATTAGAAGACCTGCTTGATGGCTCAGAAGGTAAAGTCGGTTTGCTTTCAGTAAATCTGGATAACCCATTTGGTTATGGCCGTATTTTACGCAATGCGGATAACCAGGTAACCGGTATCGTTGAGCAAAAAGATGCAAATGATGAGCAACAAAAGATACAGGAAGTTAATACTGGCATTCTCTCCTGTAATGGAGAAACATTAAAAAGATTATTAAATAATATTGATAATAAAAATAGTCAGGGTGAATATTATTTAACAGATATTTTCGAACTGGCAGAAAAAGAAAATATTGCCATCAAAACAGCTCAGCCAAATTCAAGCTATGAAGTTGAAGGTGTTAATAATCGTTTACAATTGGGTACGTTAGAACGAATTTATCAGAGAAATATTGCAGATGAACTTATGACTAATGGTGTTGCACTGGCAGATCCTGCTCGTATAGATATACGTGGTAATGCTGATATCAGTAACGATGTATATATAGACATAAATGCAGTGATTGAAGGTAATGTAAAAATTGGTTCTGGAACAAATATAGGTCCAAATTGTGTAATAATTAATTCAATCATTGGTGAAAATGTAAATATAAAAGCCAATTGTGTTTTAGAGAATGCAATTGTTGAAAATAATTGCGAAGTAGGTCCATACGCTCGATTAAGACCAGAAGCGCATTTAAGTGAAAATGCTAAAGTGGGAAACTTTGTAGAAATTAAAAAAGCAAATATTGGTGTTGGAAGTAAAGTAAATCATCTCTCCTATATTGGTGATACAGAAATGGGTTCAAATGTTAATGTTGGCGCCGGAACCATAACCTGTAATTATGACGGTGCAAATAAACACAAAACAATTATTGGCGATAATGTATTTGTAGGCTCAGATACTCAGTTAGTTGCCCCTGTTAATATTGCTGATGGAGCAACGATTGGTGCAGGAGCGACAGTAACTAAAGATGTATCTGAAGGGGAATTAGTGATAAGTCGTTCACCACAGAAAAGTATTCCAGGATGGGAACGCCCTACAAAAAAATAATTAATATAGAGCGCTATAGGAAAGAGGTGTGTAGGTAATTATTTTAGTAACCATACAGAATAAGTGCTTACATAACTCAGCTTCAAGTTCGGAAAAATATGTCTAGTTTAATTACAAAAGCTCAAGAGTTCGCAACGACAGAACATCAACGAATTAATCACGTACGTAAATATTCTAATTTACCCTATCAGACACACCTACAAGCTGTAGCGAAACTTGTGTCAACAGTTACTGATGATGAAGAAATGATTGCAGCGGCATGGTTGCATGACACTGTTGAGGATACACCAGCAACATTAGGTGATATTGAAAAAGCCTTCGGAATTCATGTTGCTGAACTTGTTGAAGAGTTAACGGATGTTAGTAAGCCGTCAGATGGAAATAGAGCAACGCGAAAAGAAATAGATCGTCAACATCTTGCAACAGCATCACGTAGAGCTAAAACGATTAAGTTGGCAGATTTAATTCATAATTGTGCTGATATAGTAAAAAATGATGAGAAATTTGCAAGAACTTTTATTTCAGAAATGAAGGCTCTTTTAGAGGTATTGTCAACAGGTGATAAAACGTTGTTTAAACGGGCTCAGAATCTCATAAGTAAAAGTAGTGAAAAATTAGGTATAGATCCATCGATAGAAAGATTAGTAGAACCAGTTAATAGCGTTTTACTAAATTTAATTGGATTTTCTGATTTACATTTTAAGGATAAATATCTTCAATTATTTACAGCAAGAGATGTAGCGGAAAGTTTACTGTCTTTTGATAGTGATGCATTAATAGATGAAGCGGATAAAGCTTTTAATTATCATAGACAAAGTGTTGCAAGTATTAGAATAAATGGCAGAGTTCAGGGTTATGTAAAGCAGAGTCGTTTAAAAGGCGAGGTATGTGGTGATAGCATGCGACACTTTACAGTTGATCAGGTGATACGAGGAACAGCTAGTTTAAGTGATGTAATACATGTTTTAACAAGGCATGATTTTTGTTTTGTTAATATATTTGGCGAAGTAACTGGTGTTGTTACTCGAGAAGATATTAATAAGCCACAGGTAAGAATGTGGCTGTTTGGTCTGGTTACTATGATTGAAACTTCTATAACAGAACTTATTGATAGAGTGTACCCGGATGAAGCCTGGAAACAAATTATGTCAAAAGGTCGGCTGGAGAAAATGGAAGAAATCTGGTCAGAACGAAAACGAAGAAATTTGCATTGCCAGCTAATTGAATGTCTACAGTTTTCAGATAAAGCAGGAATTTTAATTACAGATAAAGCTTCTCTTGAGCAAATGGGTTTTGAAACGGGTAAGCAAGCTAAGAAGGTTATAAAAGAGCTTGAATCTTTAAGAAACCATCTTGCTCATTCTCAGGATATTGTTTCTCATGATTGGGCACAAATTGCCCGCCTAGTGAATCGCTTAAGTTGAATAACATGAAAAACCATTATGATGTTATTGTGATCGGTGCTGGAGCAGCAGGTTTGTTTTGTGCATTTAATAGTGCGATAAGAAATAAACGAGTGTTAGTGTTAGACCATGCTAATAAGGTGGGTAAGAAAATTTTAATGTCCGGTGGTGGACGTTGTAATTTTACAAATTTGAACACGATGTATGATGACTTTACATCAGAAAATATACATTTTGTAAAATCAGCTCTAAATCAATATAGTGCTTATGATTATCTTAATTTAGTAGAGAGTCATAATATTGAGTATGTAGAAAAGTCACCTGGGCAGTTATTTTGTAAAAATAGCTCAAAAGATATTCTAAAAATGTTACTTGATGAATGCGCAAAAGCATCGGTAAAGATCTTTAAAAAATGCAGCATTAATAAGATCAATAAGAGTGATATTTATAGTATTGAAACAAATGTTGAAAATTATACTGCAAATTCATTAGTTGTTGCTACGGGAGGTCTGTCAATACCTACACTGGGAGCAACAGGATTTGGATATGAAATTGCCCAACAATTTGGCCATAAAATAGTTAAAACTAACGCATCTTTAGTGCCATTTACTTTAAGCAAAAAAATTCTGGATAAACAGAAAGAGTTGTCAGGTGTATCATTACCGGTATTAGTAAGTAACAAAAATCATAATGTAGAAGATGATTTGTTATTTACTCATCGGGGTTTAAGTGGCCCGGCAATTCTTAAAATGTCTGTATACTGGAAATTTGGTGAAGAAATATTAATAGACTTGCTTCCATCTAAAAATATAAAAGAAGTGATAAAGTCAGAAAGGCTTAAGCATCCTGATAAATTATTGATTAATAGTTTATCAGTAGTATTGCCAAAACGACTGGTTTTATATCTCTGCAATGAAAATTTAAAAGAATTAAAGTTAAAACAGCTGGATAAACCCGTAATTGATCAGTTAGTTAAAACCATACATGAATGGACGGTGACTCCATCTGGCACAGAAGGTTACAAAACAGCAGAAGTAACCTCAGGTGGTATAAGTACTGAAGATATATCATCTAAAACATTAGAATCAAAGTTGCACAACAATTTATATTTTATTGGTGAAGTTCTGGATGTTACGGGACAGCTAGGAGGTTATAACTTTCAGTGGGCGTGGTCTTCAGCATGGTGTGCGTCACAGGCTGTCAAATGAGAGTTATTACTTTTATTTAAAGTGCAAATAATAGTGATGTTACATTACTGAATATGTGAGCATTTACTCATTAATGAATTTGTTGATTTAAAGCTGTATTAATTTAAGCATAAATCTGGCAAGGTATAATGCGATTCATCAAACAGGATGTGGGAATATTTAATAATGAAATTAATATGGGTTATTTTACTTACCGTTATTTCAGCTTCAGTCTTAGCAGAAGATAGTTTTCCAGGACGTAAACTGTATCCCAGTGTCCCATTTATTGAGCTAGACGATCTCTATAAACAGATAAATGATGTTGTAATAATAGATGCCAGATCAAAATATGAATATGAAACCCTGAAGATCAAATCGGCCGTATCTATCCCGCTTGCATTATCAACCAAACGATTCCAGAAAAGAATGATGACAATAAGACAGGAAAATCCAGAGAAGAAACTGGTGTTTTACTGTAATGGTCATAAATGTATGAAATCATATAAAGCTGCAAAACGCAGTATCTCATATCTTGGTTTAAATAATATTTTTGCATATGATGCAGGTGTTTTTGAATGGGCCAAGAAATATCCTGCTGAATCTCTACTATTAGGGGAGGTACTAGTAAGTCCGGATAAGCTTATATCAAAAAGCGCATTTACAGAGCACCTTCTTCCAGGAGAAGCATTCATCAAAAATGCCAATTCTGAAGTCACTATACTGGATATCAGAGATAGAATAGAGAGAGATGGATTTTATATATTTTCTGGTGAGGAAAATTCGATTAGTCTGGATAAGCGAGAAAAATCAAAACTTGATAAGCTTATTGCATCTGTAAAAAAGAGTAATAAAACACTTTTTGTATATGATATGGTCGGTAAACAGGTTAGATGGTTTCAATACTATCTTGAGTCTAAAGGTATAAAAAAATACTATTTTATGAAAGGTGGAGCAGATGCCTTTTTTGATATCCCGCTCAACAAACTAATAGATTAATATTTCGACTTAATGCCTAATCAAGCCAGCCACCTGTGGCTTGTATGGGTTGTAAGTTACCAGGTGCATTAATCCAGATAGCTAATGCGTAACGCTGGCTAACAAAATTACTTGTAGTTTCCAGTTCTATATCCCATGTACCATTCTTAGAAAGTTTCGATATTTTATTTAAAACGATGAAATTTTCAGAAAATAATTCACCACTATTTTCTCCGTGTTTCACATCTGTTTTAATTGAAAAACCTAATAAAGCAACATTAAGATTCAAAGGGATTTTGTGTTTGTAATGTACATGTAAGTTATTGTCATTTAAGTCAGCAGACAGAATGCCTGGTTTAACCAGAGACTCTGGTAAGGTCTTACCACGATACCAGCCACGCCACTCATTACCGTTAGCTATCATACCCGGTGTATAAACCGAGCTGACCCCGCCCTGATAATGATAGGTTCTTTGTCTCTGAGAATACTGCTTTTTAGAGAAAGGATCCTTCCATCCCAGATAGTCCCAGTAATCAACATGAAAAACAAGGGGTATGAAATCAATCCATAAACCCGGGTTATCAATTTGTCTGGAAATCCAGCGTTCTGCTGGAGGGCAACTGCTACAACCCTGGGATGAATACAGTTCGAGTAGCTGGGTATTAGCACTCGTACTCTGGAATGTTTGTGCCTGACCGGTTAGTACATACCCGACAGTAAGGCTTAATATCAGGTTTAGCGTAATAATGGCATTTTTCATAATCTCTCTCCGTATTACATAGAGTGAGTAAAGTAAGGGCAGTTCAACGATGTTAATATTTTGTGATAAATATTAAATATTTAAGCAGGAAAAATGGTGCTAGTTTTGAAAAATTATGACTTCTCGCCATTTAGGCAGGCTTCAATTGCATCTTCAGGTGTATCATGTAAGAACGCACCCTGTAGAGGATACAGATCATTAAGTTTACTAACAAATTGACTTTCCTCTTTCAGTACAAAAACAATCGTTTTTGTATCGGGACTGTATTTGGGTAATGATGATAGTAGAACATCGAGATTACTAACATTAACGCCAGCATAATTATTGCCATAACCATAAAAAAATTCCGCCACGATAAAATCAGGTTTATATGTTTTTAAGGCTTTAATGGCATTTCGGCTTGAATTAACCTTAATTTCACGCGCACCCATCTGTTTATACAAATTACTTAATTTTGGATGGGTTGGGGACTCAATAATTGAGAGTATTGTCAGGTTCATAATATTTCTATGGTGTGAAAAACATAATAATACTATCAGGCTCTGATAAAATACACGCCACATAACAGGAATTTACAGAAGTACTATGGCATTACTCACTCTACGCAATATCAATCTGGGCTTTGGCGGGCCGAATTTATTTGACTCTCTGAATCTGCAGATAGACCCCAAAGAACGTTTATGTCTATTAGGGCGTAACGGAGAGGGTAAATCGACTCTGATGAAGCTTATCGGAGGCATGGTAAAAGCGGATGAGGGGAGTATTGAGCAACAGCAGAATCTAAAAATTGCCTATCTAACACAGGATATTCCAGATGATATTGAAGGCAGTGTTTATGATGTGGTTTCATCCGGACTGGAAGGTGTAGGTGAAATTTTAAAGAATTATCATCATTGTAGCCTCGAATTAGCGGAAGATTACACTGATCAAAAGATGGAAGAGTTATCTCGGATTCAGCATGAATTAGAAGCAGTAGACGGCTGGAGTCTGTCGCAACAGGTTGAAACGACCATCTCACAACTGGAGTTACCGGCAGATGATGAGTTTAGTTCGTTATCCGGAGGTTTAAAGCGTCGGGTGTTGTTGGGAAGAGCGCTGGTTACTACACCAGATTTGTTATTACTGGATGAGCCGACTAATCATCTGGATGTTGAAGCCATACAATGGATAGAAGAGTTTCTGCTTAACTGGAATGGTAGTGTGTTATTTGTGACCCACGATAGGTCATTCCTGAGAAGGCTGGCAACAAGAATTATAGAGCTAGATCGTGGCAAGTTAACCTCCTGGCCGGGCAATTATGAAACGTACCTTGTGCGTAAACAGGAGTCACTTGAAAACGAAGAAAAGGAGAATGCACTTTTTGATAAACGCCTAGCTCAGGAAGAAGTATGGATTCGTCAGGGCATAAAAGCCCGTCGTACTCGCAACGAAGGTCGGGTGCGTGCACTTAAAGCGATGCGTAATGAGCGATCGGCAAGACGAGAGCAGAAAGGTCAGGTCAATATGCAGGTTTCAGCTCAGGATAGTTCGGGCAAACGAGTCATTGAAGCTGAGAACCTTACTTATAGTTATGGAGATATGCCTATCGTTAAGGGCTTAACAACATTAATTACCAGAGGTGATCGAATAGGTATTATCGGGCCAAATGGTGTTGGTAAATCAACCCTGATTAAACTAATGTTAGGCGAGTTACAGCCTGACGAAGGTAAAGTTGAACTAGGAACAAAACTTGAGATTGCTTATTTTGATCAGCTTCGTTCAGAGTTAGATTTACAAAAAAGTGTGCGAGATAATTTAGCGCCAGGCACCGATAAAATTACAGTTGCAGGCCGGGAAAAACATGTCATGAGTTACCTCAGTGATTTTCTGTTTGCCCCAACACGTGCAAATTCACCAGTAAGCACTTTATCCGGTGGTGAACGTAACCGATTAATGCTGGCCAAATTATTTGCAAAACCATTTAATCTTCTGGTAATGGATGAGCCAACTAATGACCTGGACGTAGAAACTCTAGAATTACTTGAAGACCTGTTAATGTCATATGAAGGTACTTTGATCTTAATCAGTCATGACCGTGCTTTTTTAGATAATGTAGTAACAAGTACATTGGTCTTTGAAGGAAATGCGCAGGTTAATGAATATGTAGGTGGGTATGAGGACTGGCTAAGGCAGTTTAAAAATAAATTTAGCAGGAAAAAAGACAAAAAAGAGAAACAGGTAAAGACAGAAGTAAAACCAGTAGAGCAGAACAAACCAGTTAAGAAACGTACATTTAAAGAACAAAAAGAATTAGAAGAGCTGCCGGTATTAATTGAAACACTGGATGCAGAAATGGCTGAGATAACAGAAAAAATGGCTGAACCTAAATTTTATCAGCAGAATAAAGAAATTATTGCGATAACTACAACGCGTGTTTCAGAAATAGAGTATGCATTAAAACAGGCCTATGAGCGCTGGGAGCAGTTAGAGGATACAGAATGACGAAGTATTTGATTCACGGTTTAGTTGTTGTTTTTTCATTGCTTATCGTCTCATGTGGAAGTGATAAAGAAAGTATAACGAAGCAGCAGTCTGATATTGAATATGATATTTTATTAAAAGGAGGAGAGAAAAATATCTCCTTTATAAATCAGGCAAGACCCGTTTTAGAAAAGCGTTGTATTGTGTGTCATGGATGTTATGACGCACCATGCCAGTTAAAGTTGACTTCAATAGAAGGGATTAAACGCGGTGCGAATCCTGAAAAAGTATATAATTCGGAAAGAATTATTGCGGCACAACCTACACGGTTATTTATAGATGCAAAGTCTGAAGAAGAATGGCGAGAAAAAGGTTTCAACTCTGTTTTAAATGAACAGGAAAATAACGAGATTAATAATTTACGTCACTCTGTGCTGTACAAAATGCTGCGTCTGAAACAGCTTAATCCCCAGCCAAGAGTGGGCATGATAGATGAAAAAATTGATCTAGGCCTAAACAGGGAACAGACGTGCCCGGTTAATGAAGAGTTTAATGATTATGCTGAAGAATTTCCCTTTCAGGGTATGCCATTTGCCACTCCCAACTTATCAGATGACGAATATCATATATTAGTTAAGTGGATCTCTCAGGGTATGCCAGATGATAGTCAGATAACTTTTACTGAATCAACCCAAAATCAGATTAAGACATGGGAAGATTTTTTAAATAAAAAAGGATTGAAATACCAGCTGATAAGTCGTTATTTGTATGAGCATTTGTTTATGGCTCATCTTAATTTTAAAGGTGAAAGTAGTCGTGAATTTTTTCGTATTGTTCGTTCATCTACACCTGCAGGACAAACGATAAATGAAATAGCAACTATTCGCCCATATGACTACCCCGGTCCGGATTCCTTTTATTATCGTTTACGATATGAGGAATCGTCTATAGTAGATAAATCACATGTTGTTTATCAGTTGTCAGATAAAAAGCTAGAAAGATTCAAAGAGTTATTTATTAATCCAGATTATAAAGTTGATAAATTACCATCATATGAGGCAGCGGTTGCATCTAATCCTATAAGAACATTTGCAGATATACCTGTTGAATCTCGATATCGTTTTTTACTTGATGATGCAAAGTTTTTCATTGATGGTTTTATAAAAGGCCCTGTATGTAGAGGGCAGGTCGCATTAAATGTTATCGAAGATAATTTCTGGGTTTTTTTTAGCGACCCGAAAAAATTACGTGTTAATCATAATACTGAATATTTGAAGGAAATCGCAGGTGATTTTAATCTGCCGGCAGAGCAGGGTAATACATATAATCCATTTAGTATCTGGACAAATTACTGGGAATTACAACGCGACAATATGCTTAAGCGTCAGGAAGAATATATTAAACTACCTAAAATGAATCTTGATAAAGCGCTCGAGTTTATATGGGATGGTAGTGATAGTTTAAACAAAAATAATAACGCATTAACAGTATTCAGACATTTTGATAGCGCAACAGTGAAGCAGGGGTTGCTAGGTGATTACCCTGAGACGGCCTGGGTAATTGATTACCCGATTTTTGAGAGAATACATTATTTACTGGTTGCAGGATATGATGTTAGCGGAAATGTAGGCCACCAGTTTAATACCAGAATATATATGGATTTTTTACGCATGGAAGCAGAAAACACCTTTCTGGCTTTTTTGCCGGTTAAACATAGAAGAGAAATTCGAGCGTCGTGGTATAAGGGAATACGTGAAGGCTTGCAGCCGTATTTCAAAGAGCCTGATGACTGGTTAAATGTGCAGATAGTAAACGGGTTTAAGACGAATGACCCGCAAATGGAGTTTTATAGAAAAATTGAACAAAGATTAAGTGCCTCAGACAAAAACATTGATCTTATTAATCGCTGTAAGGGGGTTAAATGTAATGTTAAAAATAAATTGTCGGAAATGGAAAGGCATATTCAACGCATAGCAAAAATTAAAGGTGAAAGATTAAGTATATTTCCAGACACAGCTTTCTTAAAGGTAATATCAGAAAAAGAAACGCAGGTGTATACCATTATAAATAATAAAGGTTATAAAAATATTAGTTCTCTTTTAAGTGATACGGAGAACAGAGATAAGCACTCAGATACACTGACTATATATAAAGGGTTGCTCGGATCTTATCCAAACTTCTTTTTTGTTGTTAATGAAAATAAATTAAGTGATTTTGCGAATGAAATTATTGCTATTAGCTCAAGAGATGATTATGAACGTTTTGTTGGTCGTTATGGAGTGCGTAGAACATCTTCAGATTTCTGGAAAGAGGCGGACTGGTTTAATGAGCAGTTTGCAAAACAGGATCCGGTAGATTACGGAATATTTGATTTGTATCGATATAACAATCGTTGAGGTGAAATATAATACGTAGGTAGGTAGTGAGAAAATTATGATATAAAATCATAAGGTTAAGGCTAAGTTGATGATGGATTAGATATGCAGGCTCATGATTTTTTTCTGACATTATTAATTATATTGTTAGCTGCGCGTATTTTTGCTGAGTTAGCAACACGATTAAAGACCCCTGCTGTGATAGGTGAGTTGTTTGCGGGTGTGGTTTTAGGGCCAAGTCTGTTTGGATGGATTGAGCCTACAGAAGCAATACGATTAATGGCTGGCATTGGCATTATTCTGTTACTCTTTGAAGTTGGGCTTGGTACAGATGTAAAACGTCTTGTGCGCACAGGTGGTGCTTCTGTTCTGGTCGCGTTTTCCGGGTTTATCCTGCCATTAATACTTGGTTTTACACTGGCATATTGGGTATTTGATCTCTCAGTAATGGTGTCGTTATTTATTGGTGGCACTCTGACAGCAACCAGTATTGGTATTACCGTAAGGGTGCTGGCTGATCTCAAACGTCAAAACTCAAAGGAAGGCCAAATTGTTCTCGGCGCAGCTGTTTTAGATGATGTAATGGGTGTGGTATTACTCGCGCTACTTTATGAGTTTTCTACTGCTGGTGGTGTAAGCGTCATGAATGTGGGCAAAGTGCTTGTATTTATTACTGCCTTTTTTGTTCTAGCGCCGGTTGCGGCCAAATTGATGTCAATAATTATTAAACGTTTTGATGCTGCCAGTGAAATACCTGGACTTATACCAACAACAATTGTTTCTTTAGTTTTATTTTTTGCATGGTTGGCACATGTAATTGGTGCTCCAGAATTACTTGGTGGATTTGCTGCGGGGCTTGCATTGTCTCGGCGCTTTTTTATGCCGCTTGGCATTGCACTGCATGCGGACGAAGCTTTTGCAGATCGTATTGAATCTCAGATGAAACCCATTGTGCAACTATTTACCCCAATCTTTTTTGTTATGGTCGGTCTGTCATTAAATTTACGAGAGATAGATTGGGGTTCAGCATTCATCTGGATATTTTCGTTTTCTTTATTATTAGTAGCCGTTGCAGGAAAATTGACTGGCCCGTTGTTTCTAAAAGATAAATGGGCTAGCCGATTAATGATTGGTACGGCAATGATACCTCGTGGTGAAGTGGGTCTTATATTTGCAGAGCTTGGTAGAGCAGGTGGTATATTTAATAATGAAATTTATGCAGGAATGATAATTGTAATTGCGTTAACAACGTTATTACCACCGCTTTTCATGAAATGGTATTACGGTAGATATAGTCAGGAGTTTAAATGAGTAATACAAATTGTATTTCTATTTAAACCAGCCGAAAAAGTAAATATAACAAATATTATTATGCTTCAGGTTCTTTTGATTTTTTCTTTTATTATTAAGACTAAAATCAAAAGAATAAAAACAAGTATATTAATTAAAGGTAAAGCGGCTATAAAAATAGAAGTGCTTTCATTCTTTTCAATAACGGGTACCCACCGACTACAAATTAATGAAATAAGATAAACAATGGGGTAACTGAACACTGTGCTAATAAATATATTTGACGAGGTGCTTGAGCCAGAGTCTGTTGATATAATTGCAGGAATATAAAGTACGCCTGATAAAATCAGTCCCAGTCCAAAAATAATATTTAATGTAGTTACTGTTAAGTTGGATAGCAACGCATACGCTGTTGCCAGCACAATATAACTTCCCAGCATATACATTGAATATGTATATAATTAAGCGGCTCCCCAGGGGATGATTTTTATAATGTTATTCATTCGTATCTAGTGTCCATTTCAAATCGGTTAATTATTTTAAGGTAATTCAGAATTTAGTAAGTTCATTACTTATGATTACCGCAAAATAATGAGCTATCCAGCTTATCTATAAACCATTGTAGAGAGCGACCGGTTTTTCCAGTACGCCATGCAAGATAACTTGTAGCCGTTTGATGCCCTGTTTCCACTTCTTTTTCAATTAATAAACCCTGTTCAATTTCATTTTGAACAAAATATCGAGGTAAAAATCCTACCCCCATTCCCATAATATGAGCTTTTATTTTAGTTTTAAAATTGGGTACTGTAAAAATGTCCTGTCCAGAGTAAATTCCAGCGGTGCGTGGCGGAAGGTTGCGTGAAGTATCAGCTACCGCAATAACCCGATATTTAGAAATAATATCTTCAGGTATAGGCGTTTGTATTTTAGCTAATGGATGATCCGCTGCAATAACAAATATCCAGTCAATCTGACATAGTTTGCGTACGTGATACCCACCACCTGTTGGTCCATTGTCTGGTGCGCCGATCACGAGGTCGGCTCGATTACTCATTAATGCATCCCATGTGCCGCCATAAACTTCTGAGTGTAAACGTATGCGTGTTCCGCTTTGTTGTTGGTAAAACTCGTTTATGAGTTCAAGTAAACCTTCTATAGGTAACATATCTGCTATAGCGATATTTAATTCAATCTCCCATCCTCTTGATACTTTTTTTACCTGATTCTCAAGTTCAGAAACGGCTTCGAGTAAATGTCGCCCTTCATCCAGTAAGAATTTACCGGATTCTGTAAGTTTAGCTCTATGACCAGCTCTATTAAATAAAGGTGTATTTAAATCCTGTTCCAGTTTTTTCATGCTGTAGGTAATCGCAGATGGAACGCGATGTAATGTTTCAGCGGCAGCAGCAAAACTTCCCTGTCTATGTATGGCATCCAGAACAATTAATGCATCGAGTGTTAATTTCATTCAATTATTTTAAACAAAATATGCAGATTATTCCAATATTAATAATGCAACTGTCTGATTATTATTAAGTCCTAATATATGTCTGAAATTAAACAATCAATAAGAAGTGAATTATCTTATTGATTAATAAGGGTTTAGTGTAAAAATGAATAAGTGCGAATTTATGAATTACGATGAACTATTTGCTCGGTTTATTCATAATAAAAAACAAGTAACTATCAAATATATTGAATTAGTTGCAATTATAGTGCTGTTAGTTTTGTCAGTCAGTGAGTCATGGGCAGATACTTTTGCGCCAGATCCGTATTGGCAGGGTACTTTAGGGCCTTTAAATATTCGCTCTCTTTCGCCTGGCCAGGCCTTACGCCTGGCTCCCTTACCGAGATCCCCATATGGTTTGCCTGATGGAGAAACGGAACTACAGTTTCATATTGCTGCAGCCAGTGTTTATTTGCGCTCAGAAGGTGAGTACCTGATTGATTTCAACTTTATTGATACGCGTCTGGCTATTAACCATGGATTTTCTGATAGCTGGTCAACGGAGTTATCATTTAATGATAGACGTATAAAGAATCTGTACCTTGATGAGGTTGTAGAATCCTTTCATGATGTTTTTGGAATTGAACAAAATGGACGTGATATCAATCAGAATGAAACACATATCGTTATACCCGGATATTCGGCAAACTTTGCTAATGAACTGGACGGTGTTTTCTCACAAACACTGGGTTTCTCAATTCAAAAAGTACTTATAGATAAAAGTGTAGAGTGGCCTGCAGTCGCGATTATTTTCAATACAGGTTTAGAAATACTTTCAGGTGGCATGATAGAAAAAGGTGCATTTGATTATGGTTTACAGTTAACCATGGCGCAGAAACAGTCGTCAGGTTATATGTTTGCAAATCTTTCATATACGCGATTTGGATCGGAAAAAACGCTGGAAGTTATCCCGTTAACTGAAAAGCAGTTTTCGGGTATGTTTGGATATGAATTTACAATGACTGGTAATGAAGCCTTTATAGTGCAGTATTTGTTTAGTGAGGGTGTATTGAAAGATCTGGGAGCGCTGGATAAAGTAAGCCATGAGATACATTTTGGTTACAAGTGGCGTACTGAGAATAATATTATTGAAGTGGGTCTGGTTGAAAATATAGTCAATTTTGATAATGGGCCGGATGTGGCATTTACATTTGGGGTTACACGCAGAATTTGAGTATTCAGTGAAAGAAGCATTAAATCACTGAAGATGTAGAGGTTTGATGGATTGCATCGCATGTGAATCCAGATCTAATTTTAATAAACTGTATTTAAATAGAGGCATAAAAAAAGGGTGACATGATAGTCACCCTTTTTTTGTCCTGAGGAGGAAGTAGTAAATTAACTACAGCCCTTAGGGCGTGGTAAACCCGCAATTTTATTTGCGCATTTAATTAGACCAGTTGGGAACAGAGAATATATATATTTCTGATCACTTTTGTCTTTGCCGTACTCTTTCTTCATCTTTTTAGAAAAAGCGCGTGGCTCACAAACCTGGCCATTATCATGAAAGTGCTCACGGGCCATATTAATAATGTTCCAGTGTTCTTCAGTTAGTTCAGGAACATTTTCAGTAATCGCGATTTTCTCCGCTAACCCTTCACTCCACTCTTCTAAATTTAGCAGCCAGCCTGCTTCGCTTAATTCAATTGTTTTACCGTCAACAACCGCTTCCATTACATCACCTCGTAAAAAATAAATAATCTTGACTAATTTGGTCGGGTATTATCCATGAAATCGCCTTCAGAGGCAAATACTTTTAAGATATTTGTTAGACAGTCGTCTTAGTTAGTGATAATGTTAATTTCTTCGCGTTCTCGTATGAGATCGTCTAAGCTCAATATATACACTAGCTTAATTCATGTGAGAAGCTTATGTCTGATCAGAAAATTGATATGTTTAAAGGTGTTCTCCCCGGGGAGCCATTGTATAAAATTGCGCCCACACGTGATGAAAATGGTAAATCATTTGTTGATTTTATGCTGATTATTCCCAGGCTAAAGAAAAAACCACAGGATTATATTGATCGAACTTTGACGGATATCCAGATGGTATTATCCCGTTATAGTTCAGATGTGGTTTTTGCTAATATGGACTTAAAAATCAATTGCTTATGGGTTTCCCATAAAGCAAAACCCGGTTTATGTAAGGAGTTAACCGCCGCTATCCGACAATATGTGCCTGAGGCGACATTGGTCGGTGACGTTTCTCGCTAAACTTAAATATACTGAATAAAATTATGACAGATGCAGTAATCGATACACTGGTTTTTAATGAAATTGCTGACCTAATGGGTGATTCAATAAATGAATTTATTGAAATCTACCTCGATAATTCGCCTAAATTGCTTAAAGGCATTGGCATTGCTGTCCCAGCGGGTGATCTTGAGGGCGTGATAGCGAATTCGCATCAGTTAAAAGGTGGCAGTGGAAGTATTGGGGCGATGCAGGTTTTTCACTATGCAAAACAGCTGGAAGATGATGCTAGAGCAGGTGAATCTGCTGATCTGGCGAGTGTATTTGTGCAGCTAGAAACAGCTTATGAGCAGGTGGAAGCAGATTTGAGAAATCGCCTGTAGGTCATCAAGCCTCTATGAAAGATAGCAGGTGTCTACAGGCATTTGTTTTATTTTATTCTTTCACGTCCATCAGCTACAGCTTTTAATACCTGTTCAGGTGCTGTGCCACCAATATGATTACGTGCTGCCACCGAGCCTTCCAGTGTTAATACATCAAATACATCTTTATGAATGATATCTGAAAACTTCTGTAGTTCTTCTAGTGACATTTCACTTAAGTCTTTATTTGAGTCAACGCCAAAAGCAACGGCTTTACCCACTACTTCATGTGCGTCACGAAATGGCAGGCCTTTAACAACCAGATAATCAGCTAAATCTGTGGCAGTAGAAAAACCCTGTTTAGCTGCCTTGTACATATTCTCTTTTTTAGATTCAATTGCGGGAATCATGTCAGCAAATGCACGTAAAGAACCTAATAACGTATCGATTGTGTCAAAAATAGGTTCTTTATCTTCCTGATTGTCCTTGTTGTAAGCCAGTGGTTGAGATTTCATTAGTGTGAGAAGTGAAATTAAATGGCCGTTAACTCGACCTGTTTTACCGCGAACTAACTCAGGCACGTCCGGGTTTTTCTTTTGCGGCATAATCGAAGAACCGGTACAGAAACGATCAGGTAAATTGATAAAATTAAACTGTGCAGATGACCAGAGAACCAGCTCTTCAGAGAAGCGAGAAAGATGGGTCATTAAAATAGCCGCGTCAGCACAGAACTCGATAGCAAAGTCCCGGTCACTTACCGCATCTAGTGAATTGCGGCAAACGTCGTCGAACTTGAGCTGTTCTGCAGTGAAATGTCTATCAATTGGATATGTTGTGCCCGCTAGTGCGGCTGCACCCAGAGGTAAAACATTTAATCGGCGAGCGCAGTCTTGCAGGCGAGAAGCATCTCGGTGCATGTTTTCGAACCAGGCTAACAGGTGGTGACCGAATGTAACAGGTTGAGCCACCTGTAAATGTGTAAAACCGGGCATGATGGTGTTAGCTTCACGTTCGGCCAGATCAAGTAAACCGGTTTGCAGTCGGCGAATTTCAGCGATTGCAAAAGCAATTTGATCACGTAGATACAGGCGAATATCGGTAGCGACCTGATCATTACGTGAGCGCCCGGTATGCAGACGTTTACCCGCATCTCCAACTATTTCAGTAAGACGTGCTTCGATATTCATATGCACGTCTTCACGGGCGATTGACCATTCGAATTTACCGTCGGTTATTTCCTGTTCTATTTGATCAAGCCCTTTTAATAGAGCCTGTAAATCTTCATCAGTTAACACGTTAATTTTCTTTAACATGCGGGCATGTGCACGAGAGCCTTCGATATCCTGTCGATACATACGCTGATCGAACTGAACAGAGGCGGTAAATGCCTCTACAAATGCATCGGTTGGTTCTGTAAAACGACCACCCCATAATTTCTCAGGTGGTGTATTTGAATCTGAAGAGTTGCTCATGATGATGCCGAATCCTGAAACTGGTTTTGAATTAGCGCGGAGTATAGCAAAACCCATACAGCTAACCAATTGAAGTGTTTTTTCTTCTGTGAAGCAATAGACGAATTCTTTCGGATTGGTAAACTGGTGTCGCTTTACCCTGTTCATGCTCATCTCCATTGGGGAAATGTCAAAACAGGGTAAAGCGACACCAGCTTAACAATCTGACAAATGCCCACTTCAGTGCAACAACTGCCTTAGTAATAATTAACATACCTACCGTTTATCGTCTAAACTGAAGTATGGATATGGAATTGAATTCAAATCGGGGGTTTATCCCGAATTTATGCGAAGTTTCAGCTGTTTTTATGCTGATTTTAATGGTCGAGCTCCTGTCACTGCTTCTTGCTTTAGCATCTTCTGAGCAAACAGGCTTCTGGCAGCGTTTAGCATTTATTTCATTTTTTGCTCAATGGTTGGGTTTAATTAATGCCAGTTTGTTGTGCCTGTTAAAAAATTGGCTGAATAAACAGACCGTACTTTTATGTGCGTCATTTAGTTTTGTGATGATGTTGTTCGTTACGTTTATATTCAGCGCACTGGTTATATATATAGGTGACATGCTGGCAATATCAGGCAGCCCCAGTAAACAGCAGATCATTTATTTCATTGTGCGAAATATGGCTATCAGTAGCATTATTTATGGTGTATTGCTGCGTTACTTCTATGTTCAATACCAATGGCGTTCGAATTTACAGGCACAAAGTCATGCGCAGGTTCAGGCGTTAAAGGCACGTATTCGGCCTCATTTTCTGTTCAATTGCATGAATACCATTGCCAGCCTGGTGCATATTGATGCGGATAAAGCGGAGAAGGCGGTTGAGGATTTATCCGATCTGTTTAGAGCCAGTTTGCAGGAAGATACGGTTCATACATTACGTGATGAATTAGATCTCGTTGCAAGTTACCTTGATATTGAACATTTGCGTCTGGATCAGCGCCTTTCTACGGATTGGCAGTTAGATGATGATGCAATGACAATAGAAGTGCCTTCATTATGTTTACAGCCTTTAGTTGAAAATGCAATTTACCATGGTATTGAGCCGCTTCCTGATGGAGGTAATATAAAAATTTCAGCGCAACTTGAAAACAATCGACTATGCTTAAGTGTAAGCAATCCGGTTATAGGGCATGGTGCTATGAGCCGGCACAAGGGAAATCATATGGCACAGGCAAATATACAGACTCGTCTGGCACTGATGTATGGAGACGAAGCCGAATTTAATATTAATGCAGAGCCTGATCTGTATACGGTTTCCATAGGAATACCTTTAAAAATATGAATATATTGATTGTCGATGATGAGCCGTTGGCCAGACAGAGATTGATTGGTCTGGTACAGGAGTTAAATGGTTTTGAAACTTGCGCTAATGCGTCTAATGGTAAAGATGCCTTACGACTTGCGCAGGAGTTAAAGCCAGATGTGGTTTTGCTGGATATTCGTATGCCCGGTATGGACGGTATTGAAACAGCACATCATATGAATCGATTGAGCAAACCCCCGGCAATCATATTTACAACAGCTTTTAGTGAGCATGCATTAAAAGCGTTTGAAACCCATGCTGTTGATTATCTGCTTAAACCGATTAAGCAGGATCGCTTACATGAAGCACTGGATGCAGCTGCTCGATTGACCAAACCTCAGTTAGAACAGCTTAAATATATTGATGAGCAGCCAAAAGTTCGCACTCATATCTGTGTTAAAACCCGGGGTACGCTTGAACTGGTGCCAATTGAAAGTATTCGTTATTTTCTTGCGGATCATAAGTATGTGACGTTACGTACCGGCGATCATGAATGTTTGATAGAAGAGTCGTTAAAGTCGCTTGAAACTGAGTTTGATCATATATTTACCCGCATTCATCGAAATGCACTGGTTGCTGACCAGTTTATGAATGGACTGGAAAAAAATTCTGAAGGTCATTGCGTCATTACCATAGAGGGTATTGAAGAGCGACTGGAAATATCCAGACGTCATTTGCCCCATGTGCGTAAAAAAATCAAGAATATGGCAACTTATAAGTAACAGCAGGCGTAATTAAGAAGTAAATTTCAGCTACATTAATCTAAAACAAGATAAGCAAAGAGTTATCCTACGCATCAGTATTAATCTGCGCTAAAATATGCTGTTTTAAATGTCTGGATTAATTCATGTCACAAACCATCCGCATCGCTACACGTAAAAGCCCCCTTGCTCTCTGGCAGGCTGAAGAAGTTTCACGTCAGTTAACGCTTTTATATCCAGATATAAATATAGAGTTAATTAAAATCCTTTCAAAAGGTGACAAAATTCTTGATGCGCCTCTGGCCAAAGTCGGTGGTAAAGGTCTGTTTGTAAAAGAGCTTGAGCAGTCCATGCTTGACGGGGAATCAGATATAGCCGTTCATTCAATGAAAGATGTACCCATGGTATTTCCTGATGGATTGCACCTTCCGGTTATTATGGAGCGTGAAGATCCAACTGATGCATTTGTGTCTAATAATTATAAGAGCCTGGAAGAATTACCAGAAGATGCGCGTATTGGATCGTCCAGTTTGCGTCGTCAGTTACAGATTAAAGAAGTGATGCCTAAAGCGCAGATGCTGAATTTACGGGGCAATGTAAATAGTCGCCTGCAAAAGCTCGATAATGGTGATTACGATGCCATTATACTGGCAACAGCTGGTTTATTAAGGCTTGAATTTGAAGAACGTATTAAAGGCCGGATTACACCTGAGCAAAGTCTACCGTCAGTTGGTCAGGGCGCTGTTGGTATCGAGTGTCGTGTAGGCGATGAAAGAATAGAGTCATTAATTGCACCCTTAAACCATGCTGATACTCATACTCGACTGAGTGCAGAGCGAGCAATGAATAATCGTTTAAATGGTGGTTGTCAGGTGCCAATAGCAGGATTTGCTCTTTTGGAAAATAATGAAATATATCTCCGCGGACTGGTCGGGCGCCCGGATGGCAGTGAGGTGGTACGAGGTGATATTAGAGGGCCATCTCAGGATGCTGAAGCCTTAGGTAGACAATTGGCTGAGCAGTTATTAAATGATGGTGCGGATGTAATATTGCGCGAAATGGGAATGATTGATTGATTTATTTATTTCGTTATTATCGACCGAATTATTCGTTATCAGGTCTGTAATGTCAGAAAGTAATAAAATCGTACTGGTTACCCGGCCCCAACAACAGGCGGCCGAGTTTATAGGTTTATTAAAAGATAAAGGCATTAATTCACTGCCTTTTCCAAGTATAGAAATACAGGCTGTTGAATTAAATCAGTCACTTAAAAAAATATTAGATACGCTAAATCGTTTTGATTTGATATTTTTTATAAGCGTTAATGCAGTCAGGTATGCTGAAAAGGCTTTACTACAGGCAGGGATAGAGCCGGATTCTATTACGGCAAAAATTGCGACCATTGGTAAAGCTACATTTGCTGTAGCGAAATCATCGGGCTTCAATGTGACACTGAGCCCAGATAATGGATTTAATAGTGATTCTCTATTGGCATTGAATGAATTGCAGGCAGAATATATAAGTAATACACAATGCCTGATATTCAGAGGGGCCGGTGGCCTGGATTATCTGTCTAATGAATTGCAGAAACGGGGTGCGCAGGTGCAGTATGCTGAGGTATATAAACGCACTAAACCGTTAGAGGATAAAGGTATAAGCCGTTTGCAACTCAGTGAAGACTGGAGTGGGCAGAGAATAAGTGTCATTACAGTTACCAGTAATGAATCATTACAAAATCTGTATGATATGCTTGAGCGGCCGGGTAAAGATGAAATATTAAAAACACCATTAGTGGTGGCATCTTCACGAGGATTCGAGCTGGCTAAAAGTCTCGGATTTAAGACGATACAACTAGCGTCATCAGCGATGAATCATCATATGCTTGAAGCTGTTGAAAAAACATTAAAATGAACAGGTTATTTTAAAGTAAATTTATTATGTCAAACTTAGAAAGTACAGTACCAAACATTGATTCTGATGCTGAAAATATGAAAGCGTCTACATCTGATAATGAATCACAGAATCAATCAGAGAAGAAATCATCAGGTAACGGCTTTATATTGTTTTTAATGTTGCTCGTTGTTGGAGTGAGTGCGGCAGCTGCATTTTATCTTTGGGATTTACAGAAAAAGCAGGATGCGATCTTACAAAGCCAGCAGTTATCAATAGAAGAATTAAAAGAACAGGTAGAAAAAACTGTAGTTGGATTTAGTGAAAACGTTAAATTAGTGGCTGACAATAAACAGCACATTGAACTAGTCGGCAGTAAGATAGAACAAGCAGAAAAAATTTCACAACAGGCAATTGAAACGGTTAATCGCAGTCAGCGTGGCTGGGTTATTGCAGAAATAGATTATTTATTACGAATTGCGCATCAAAGGATCGCTGTTGCAAAGGATATTGGCGGAGCGATAGCCGCACTAAAAGGTGCCGATTCCAGACTAGAGCAACTGGGTGATTTAAGTTTATTTAAAATTCGTGAACAACTCTCAAAAGATATAGGAAATTTAAATGCCATTCATCAGGCAGATGTAAACGGCATTTCATTAGCGTTAGATCAGATTATTGCTTCTTTGCCATCGCTTCCTTATAAAACAGTTAAAGATGAAATAAAAATTCAGTTTACTCAGGATGATGCGGTTGAACAGCCAAAAACAGAAGATAAAACATTTATAGATTCTGTCGTTGAAACAGTAAAACAGATTGGTGATATAAAAGTTCATCAGAAAAGCATAGAAGCTGCAAGTAGTGTGGAGCAGAAAAGCGGTATTGAGCAGTTATTGCGAACTTACCTGTTAGGTGCGCGGTTAGCTGCGCTTCGATTTAATCAGATGCAATTTTTACATGAGATAGAAAAAGCAAATGAAATTATCAGATTGCATTATGATGACAAGGATAATCGAATACAGCAAATGCAAAAAACATTACTTGATTACTCTGCATTACAGTTAAGCCCTGATCTGCCAGAATTAACAAAAGCCTGGACAATGTTACAGTCGGAAATAAAAAGTCCTGCGAGAAAAACAGTCAATGCTGCAGTGGCAAATAAAAGTAAAAAGACAGCGTCTAAAGCAGGTGTAAAACCTGAAGAGCAGGAGAAGCAATAATGAAACGTATTATACTTGCAATATTATTGGCGACAATACTTTCCGTTATTATTGGTGTTACCGCATTTTATAATGGTGCTGGTTATGTTGTATTTAGTTTTGCTGATTATACCGTAGAGACATCGTTTATCTTTATGGCAGGTTTTCTTGCAGCAAGTTTTTTTGTGTTTTATTATTTTTTACGCATCCTTTCAAGATTGCTTCATTTTCCAGACTACATGAGTCAGAGGCATTCATATCGTCAGTCTGAACGAGCAAAAGATGCTCTTGTTAAAGGATTGATAGAAATGTCTGAAGGTCGTTTTGAGCAAGCTGAAAAAATATTACTAAAACAGGCGGGTTCCAGTAATACGTCTCTATTAAATTATTTAATGGCAGCAAGGTCAGCTCAGCAGGTTGCTGCATATGATAGACGAGACGAATATTTACGCCTGGCACATGAAGTGACACCATCTGCTGATATCGCTATTGGATTAACTCAGGCTGAGTTACAGTTAAGTCATAAACAGTACGAGCAGGCATTAGCAACATTAAATCATCTTTCTAGTGTTTCACCTAAACATGGTTATGTGAAAAAGCTACAGGCGAAAGCTTATCAACAGCTTGAAGACTGGGATAACCTGGGTCCTATACTTGAAGATGTTCGTAAGATGAAAGCACTGGAAGAATCACAGCTTGAGAAAGATGAAATAGAAGCATACTACGGCATGTTAAAAGGTAGTATCAAACAGGTAGATGGTGAAAAGACAGATCGTATCTGGCAAAAAATACCAAAACGATTAAAAGTTAATTCTGAATTAATACATGTCTATTGTGGTTTTTTATTAAAGAATAATAAGGCAGAAGAGGCTGAAGTTTTAATTAGAAATCAGTTAAGTAATAGTTGGGATAATGAGCTGGCCATGTTGTATTCTAATTTATCAGTAGGGGATTGTACCAAACAGTTAGAAACAGCTGAAACATGGCTGCACGGTCAATCACGTAATCCGGTTTTATTATTAGTGTTAGGTAAACTTTGTTTAAACTGTCAGTTATGGGGCAAAGCTAGAAGTTATTTTGAATCGAGCATAGGTATAAAGCCGGGCTCAGAAGCATATTTGAAATTAGCTGAATTACTTGATAGCAAAATGGATGAGCATGAAGAGTCTCAACAGATGTACCAGTTAGGTTTATTGAATGCGGTAGATAGTCAGTGTGAAGATAATAAACAGGCTCTTTCTAGTGAAAATAATACGGCTAGACCATTATTGAAAGTAATTCAGTAGAAAATAATTACTTTGGTCTGAAGGCTCTTATGCCTTGCAGAATCTTCAGGTGATATTAGAATTGTTTCTGATTTGATGTTAGTTATTGATGAACTACATAATGGCCACGAAATAATAAAGCATCTTTTCCATTAAATAAAACTTTAATCTCTAATTTAATGCGCGCCAACCCTTTACGGTGATAGGTTTTTAGAAATCGTGATAAAACGTTACTATCATTTAATTCACATACTGCTCTTATCTCTCCATCAACGGGCAGCAGGTAATCAACTTCACTATGTTGAATAACAATGTGACCAGTAAGATTATGTAACTTCATCTGATGGAAAACAAAACTCCACCCGCATAAAACAGCAACAGAATATAAACTGCCTCCAAAAGCGGTGCATTTGTGATTTATATTTGGCTCTAGAGGTGCTGTGAGTTCGACTCTGTTAACATCGCAATGGGCAACAGAAATTTCCATTGCCCGTGTAAGCGGGATTTCACTATGAAGCACTGACTGTAAATGCTTGCAAGATTTCATATGATTTATTTTTTTGCAGCAATTGCCTGCGTAGCATCTGCAGAGTATTCAAAAGCATCGGAAAACATATTGTCTTTAGATGCTCCTAGTGTTGTGAATAAATCAACCGCAGCATTTACCATAGGTGGTGGGCCGCTCATATAAATATCAAAAGCAGATAGTTGAGGGAATTTATTGGCAACGGCCTGATGAACAAAACCGGTTTCACCTTGCCAGTTATCCTCATCCATCGGATCAGAGAGAACAGCTGTAAAAGTAAGGTTACTATTGTTTTTGATCCATTGTTTGGCCATGTCGTCCATATACAGATCACGTAATGCCCTTACTCCCATAAACATATGAATCGGCTGATCAAAACCAACATGTTCAATATGTTCTATCATGGCTTTTAAGGGGCCAAAACCTGTTCCGCCACCCATCATGATAATTGGGCGATGTCGGTCTTCACGTAAATAAAAGCTGCCCAGAGGTCCTTGTATTTGAAGTCTGGAATCATCAGGCATAGACTCAAATAAAAAGTCAGTGAACATGCCGCCTTTGACGTGACGAATATGTAATTCTATGACGTCATCATTGTGAGGTGCGTTTGCAATAGAAAAAGCGCGACGCTTTCCGTCTTCTAGTAAGAATTCAATGTACTGACCTGCATGGTATTGTAGGCGTTCGTTATTATCCAGATTGATTTTAAGCGCAATAACATCATGGCTAAGGTGTTCTTTAGAGTGAACTTGACAGTTTATCTGCTTTATATCAAAACTGGCCTGTCCTTCAATCTCATCAATACTAATTTCAAGATCACTGGAAGTTTTACATACGCAGAATAATGCCTGTTTATTCGCTTTCATGTCGTCATCAAGTGCTATGGGGTCTTCATCATAGAAAACATTACCCTTTACAACGAAACCGGTACAGGCACCACACGCACCACCGCGACAGCCATAGGGGAGCTCGATGTTTTGTCTCATCGCAGCATCTAGAATTGCCTCGCCATCATCAACTTCAAATTGATGACCGGATGGATGAACAGTGACTTTGTGTGACATTATTAATCCTTAAAATCTTGTTTAGCCCGACATTTTGCACCATATATGTGCAAAGTAAAAGCCTATAAAGTTAGCTTTAATTATTTTTGCTATAATAGCGATTCGTTTTTAGGAGAAGATGAAAATGGCCCGCGTTAAAATTTATAGCACAGCACGTTGCCCGATCTGTGATAAAACAAAAACCTTACTGAATAAATGGAAAATTCCTTATGAAGAAGCCATGGTTGATGCCGATCACAGTGCGTTACGGGAAATGTCTGAGATCACTCAGGGAGCAAGAACAGTTCCACAAATAGCCATAGATGGAAAGTGGATTGGTGGGTTCTCTGAACTGACAATGTTGCATATGGACGATGAACTTGATGAGTTTGTTGAAGCCTGATTTAAGTATGATAAATGTACCTGAATGGGTGCGTTTTATTGCCCAGGATTCAGACGGTAGCTGGTGGGGGTATTCAGTTGAACCACTGGAAAATCATCGGGGCTGGTATGAGAATGAGCTTGGGCGAAATGTTAAATTAATAAAAACAGCACCTGTGGAGCAATGGCGCAAGTGCTTATTTTCTTATAATTCAAAATGAAAGTTTCGGGGATAGCGTGCAGTTATTTAGACGCGCTGTCTCCAGGATAAAGTTTACATAACTAGATTTTCAATCCTTTCTTTAAGATATCCATAAATGTTTTACTGTTTAAATCCTGACTATCGCCACCACTAAATACAAGTGCACCCGATGAGTAGCTGTCACCATAGCTATTTACCAGTGTTATGGTTTGAGCCAGGCCAGAAAAAAACTGTTCATCTGTTAATTCTGAGAGTGGATGTATAAATGCGCTCCAGAGTTTGCCTTTAGCAATGGAGTAACGAGCATCCAGGGCACTATCAAAGTTTGCCTGCATCATTCTATAAAGTTGATCTTTACTCAGGCTCTCTGATGATTTAATCGGAGAAATAATGCGCAAACGATTGGCTTTTTCAGAGGTAATGATATAAACGGGAATATTTTTATATTTAATTTTCCAGTAACCCTTCTGGCCATCAGGTTTGGCATCAATTCGAGAAATAAGTTCACCGAGACGGTTATTGTCCATTGCTGAATCAGTGGCATTAGATAATTGAGAGTGAAGTAAAATAAGTAGAGAAAATACGCTTATGAGTATGGGTTTCATTTTTGCTTCCTTTTTAAACTAACTGCCGCACGGTTTTGTATATAGGTGATCATTCGCGTCACCCTGTTATAACAATTTTAAAATTATATCCAGTCGTCCCCGTAATCATGGGTTATTTCATCGCCTGTTTTTATATTTTTTATGGCAATGACCTGTAAATCTTCGCAGTAACATGCATTCGGTTCGGGATTGTGATTAATATATTTTAAATCACAATCCACCTGTATGCCGAGCGTTTCATTAACCCATAACACATATGGTCCGTCTTCTTCGACAGGGTTATATTTAATGATGCCTATAATATCTCCCTCAGAAATATTACAACTGGCAAATAATCCCTTACCATGAATATCACTTTCTTTAACTACAAATAATTCGTCAGTCATAATTTTTTATTCTTTATCAAATATATTTAGCTGATCCCATTTTGCATCAACTTTTTGTTTGATGTCTTCTTGCATAACGATGGGTTTTCCCCATTCTCGACTGGTTTCACCGGGTAATTTGTTAGTTGCATCAAAACCCATTTTAGAGCCAAGACCGGAAACAGGTGAAGCGAAATCGAGATAATCGATGGGTGTGTTTTCGACAATCGTGGTATCTCGAGATGGGTCCATGCGAGTGGTCATCGCCCAGATAACGTCATTCCAGTCACGTGTATTGATGTCGTCATCAACAACGATAATAAATTTTGTGTACATAAACTGACGTAGAAAAGACCAGACACCCATCATGACTCGTTTAGCATGACCCGGGTATTGCTTCTTCATGCTAACGACAGCCATTCGGTATGAGCAGCCCTCAGGAGGAAGATAAAAATCAATAATCTCCGGGAACTGTTTTTTGAGAATAGGCACAAAAACTTCATTGAGAGCCAGGCCAAGAATAGCCGGCTCATCGGGAGGTCTGCCAGTATAAGTGGTGTGGTAGATTGGATCATTGCGATGTGTGATTTTTTCAATGGTGAAGACGGGGAACTCTTCTACTTCATTGTAATAACCGGTGTGATCACCATAGGGGCCCTCAGGTGCGGTATCGTCAGGATATATATAACCTTCCAGTACGTACTCAGCTGAAGCAGGCACCTGTAAGTCAGATAACAGGCATTGCGTGACCTCTGTTTTGCTGCCGCGTAATAAACCTGCAAATGCATACTCGGATAAACTATCGGGTACTGGCGTTACTGCGCCTAAAATCGTAGCAGGGTCAGCCCCTAAAGCAACTGCAACAGGGAAAGGTTCACCCGGGTGAGTTTCCTGCCACTCTTTAAAGTCGAGTGCACCTCCCCGATGCGAGAGCCAGCGCATAATAACGCGGTTTTTACTGATAACCTGTTGACGGTATATGCCCAGGTTCTGCCTGTCTTTATTTGGGCCTTTTGTTATGACGAGCCCCCAGGTGATAAGAGGGGCAGCATCTTCAGGCCAGCAAGTTTGCACCGGAATCCGCTCAAGATCGACTTGCTCTTTATCGATGATATTCTTCTGGCAACCGGCTTTGTTAACTATTTTGGGTGCCATATTTAACACCTGTTTGAAAATAGGTAATTTTTCCCAGGCGTCTTTCATGCCTTTTGGGGGCTCAGGTTCTTTAAGAAAAGCCAGTAATTTTCCTACTTCATGTAATGCATCTACTGATTCCTCGCCCATGCCCATTGCAACCCTTTGAGGTGTGCCGAACAGATTAGCTAAAACCGGAACAGATGAATTTTTTACATTTTCAAAAAGTAAAGCAGGTCCTGAAGCGCGTAGTGTTCTGTCACAGATTTCCGTCATTTCAAGATAGGGGTCAACTTCAACGTTTATACGTTTAAGCTCACCTTTCTGTTCGAGCTGTGTAATGAAATCACGGAGATCTTTATATTTCATAAGTCAGGCTTAAATAAGTAGTTTATAGGGCAGGGTTATTTGTATATGCAGAGGTAAGCTGTATCACAAGCAGTTTTGACAAGAAAAGAAACATTTGCTTCAACGATAAACATTTCGTTTATAGCAATTTCTCGCCAGTTATCTTCGTTTGGTAATTTAACGGACATTTCGCCACTGATTAATGTCATATGTTCAATTGAGCTGGTGCCAAACTCATAATCACCTGCAGCCATAACGCCCATTGTCGCCTTGTCATCGCCTGATTTAAAAGCCAGTGATTTGACCTTGCCATCAAAATATTCATTTACATCAAACATAATAGACCTGTGTTTAAGTTTAAAAAGTGTCGATATTTTAGCATGACCTGAGAATGAGTTAAGCAGGATTGTGCCGGTGTTTCATTAAGCAGATTTTTTTTCCATTTTTCAGGTAACGGTTAAATTTGTCGGAAATAGCTTCTGGAGCAGAATCGACATCATAACTTATAAAATTAGCGGCTGAATAAAAGTCTGACAAGTGCGTGTAGGGGAAGCTATAACATTGTAGATCACTAAGCTGTGGTTGTATGTGCTTAAGAAGGGCGCTTCCTATCCCCGTTCGGCGCATATCAGCACTTACACACATGCTCCGTAAAAGATAAAAGTTGTTAACGGGGTGTAGTCTCAGAGCAGCAACTATCACATTATTTAAAGTGGCGATGTATATAAAGTCGCCTTTAGGAGCCTGGGCCCGCATACCATTTTTTTTATAAAATGATTTTACTAATGGCAGGGTATAATTATCTGCCTGTTTGAATATAAGTAATTCAGAAGTGTTCTCTGATGGAGTATTAAATAATGTCCCGTGCGTTTTGCTATCAGTGTCGCCGCGCAAAAATCACCTGCCTGTGTGGCCGCATCGAAAAACAGCCGAATGAAATAAAAATAGTGGTACTGCAGCACCCGGATGAGCGTAATAACCCAAAAGGTAGTGCAATCATAGCAGAACTGGGCTTACAGAAGTATCAACGATGGACCGCTGAGGACTTTAGTCAACATGAAGAATTTAATGATTTCTTAATAAAGCATAAATCTGAGGTTGCTGTGCTGTATCCATCTAAAGATGCTATTGAATTAAATAAAAAATGGAAAAATAAGGATGGATGGAATCCGAAGTATTTGATTGTGATTGATGCAACCTGGCGTAAAGCGAAAAAAATATGGGAACTACAGCCTCTTTTGCATAAATTACCTGTTTTAAGGTTAACAGAGGAAGAATTTTCTAATTACCGAATTAGAAAGGCGCCAAAAGATGGTTATTTATCAACAATAGAGAGCATTGTCATCTCTCTAAGGGCGCTGGAATACAATTCTCAGGCTTATCAGCCCTTACTGGATCTGTTTGCAGAAATGATTGATTTTCAAATAGAAAAAATGGGTGAGAGGACCTATTTAAAAAATTATTTAGATAAATTGTGATTTTTTTTCAGATAGTTATGGAAAATAAGTCGAGCATCATATAGACTGCGCGCCTCTTTGCAGAAAGAGCTAATTGTGGGTGATTAGCTCAGCTGGTAGAGCGTCGCCCTTACAAGGCGAATGTCGGGGGTTCGACTCCCTCATCACCCACCAACGGACCGGTAGTTCAGCTGGTTAGAATGCCGGCCTGTCACGCCGGAGGTCGCGGGTTCAAATCCCGTCCGGTCCGCCATACAAATAAAAAAGGCCCCCCTGTTTTCAGGGGGGCCTTTTTTATTTGTATGGATAACTGGAGAGCGTTGACGGGAGTCTATTTCGAAAAAATGCCTGAAGCATTTATAAGAACAACAGTACATAACTATCGGGGACAGACCTCGCTTTTTGAGCTCTGTCCCTTTAATCCATACCACCAGGAGTTGACAGGGCAAGTTACCGTCCCCGCAATGCTCTTGATAGCATCAAAGCAGGGTCCGGCTCGAGACTTTACCATTCATTTGAAAAATGACTAATTCAGTTAACCAATATCATTCAATATAAAAAGATTAACTATGACACAATACACATTATGAAATCACCTGTAGATAAATTATTAAAAAAACATCAGAAGCTCAATCAGAGTGACATGATGAAAGTTGAGTCTCATGTGCAGCGTGAGTCAGGTGAATGGATAATTAATACACTGATGATTGAAGGTTATGCTGTGCCTTTTAAATATAAACGTAAAAAGATGTATAAAGACCTGAAAGGGCAGCGGGTCAATTTAACATATTACACGGAAACAGAAAATGTAGCAGGGATGGAAATAGAAGTGATGAACGTGGTAAGAATAAAAGTCTCATAAAAAGTCAATTATTATAGTGGTTTTATTTGGTTAGTAGTAAAAGGTATAAAAATTGTTATTAAGGTTTTTTCTGTTAGTTACTGAGTTTTTTCCAGACTTTGTATTTTCAGGCTTACTTTTTTAGCACGATTAATTAACTGAATTAGCTCTTTGTTTTCAGGTTCTAGTTGAGCGGCCTGTTGCCATATTTTTAGTGCATCATCTATTTTGTTTTCACTGTAAAGTGTTTTCCCAGAAGATATTTTATTAGCTACAAGTTTACTAATTTCAGAATTTAGTGTGGACAGCAGTGCTTTTGCTTTTTCATGTGAAGGAGTCACGGTAAGCAAAGCACTAAGGTGGCTTTGTGCTTTATTGTACTCATGTTTATTATATGTAACTTCATATAAATCCAGCAATTCTTTCTGACGTTTTTTTATAGATTTATCTTTTAACTGTGCATTTATTTTACTAAGCCATAATTGTTTTTGTTTAGAGGGCGCTAGATTATCTGATAAAGCATAACAGTCTCGAGCTATTTCATATTGCATATTTTTTCTGGCCTGATCGCCACATCTTTTTAGATGGCTGGCCACATCAGTTCTATCGGCATTGTATCGATCTATATCAAACTGAGCATTATAGTCATAGGGTATAAGTTTATGAAGTTTGTCATATATTTTTCGATAAGAAATTAAAGAGTGTGCTCGTTTCATGAGCATATCTTTTTTCAGGGCCGTAATTTGTTCATCTCTTTCGCGAAGCAGGTTAGATCTTTCATGGGTTAATCTGGGCTCGTCCTGAATTTTTTCCAGGGCATCATCATAAACATTAAGAGCTTGTTGCCAATCATTAGATGATTTTAATTTTTGCGCGTTAACGGAGGTTTTTTCTATGAATTGATTTTTATTGACGACTATAGTTTCAGTTTTATCCAGAATAGATTTGAATGCTTTATCGTTTTTATCAATGTTCTGTAGTGCGTTATCAATTTCATCGTATTCGTTCTGGGTTAACCATTGTTTTAAGTCATGATCTAGTGATTCAGGTGTTTTATGCAATAGTGAGCAGGCTGGCATAAGAAAATATGCAAACATGAGAATAATAATCTGACAATTTTTTGTTAAAATATTCAACTATCAGTCTCATCAGAAATATTTAAGATATTATCTAGTTGTTTTTGCATGATTTTTTCCTGTTCAGGAACCATATTATTAACAAGCCAGGTTGATACAGGCAGTTCTTTACCGCGCACACGAATTATTTTATGTTTGTTAGCCAGTATCTGTGTCGATATATTATTCTGTTGGTATAACTCTTCAAGAATGAGGATCTGATCACTTTCAGCGATGCCTGCGAGTCGTGAAGCAATATTAACCGGGTCTCCTATTACAGTGTATTCCATTCTATCGCTTGATCCAAGATTGCCAGCTATCATGAGTCCGCTATTAACACCAATTCTAAAATGAATAGGAATTTTATTCTGTTTCTGGCGTATTTTATTAAGCCGGTAAACGGTTTCTCGAATCATAATGGCGCAGTTTATAGCGTTGAGGCTATGATTATCCGAAGAGTCGGGTACGCCAAAGACAACCATCGCACAGTCCCCCATAAATTTGTCTATGTGGCCATTGTATAACTGGGCAATACTTGATATATGTGAAAAATATTCATTGAGTAAATTGGCGATTTCTTCTGGTGGAAGCTTTTCAGATATACTGGTAAAGCCAACAATATCAGCAAATAAAACGGATGCATCAACGTGTTTTCCACCCAGTTCTACATCATTTAGATTTTGCAAAACTTTTTCTGCAACATTGCTGGAAACGTAACGTGAAAATACATCTTCAACCTGTGTCTTTTGTAATAGTCCATGAGCCATCTGGTTAAAAGCACAGGCAAGCTCACCGATTTCATCATTACGCCGTTCATTTAAACGGTATTCAAAATCACCAGAGCCAATTGCTTTACTTGCATCGACCAGGTTATGTATAGGCTTGGATAAGTGCCGACTCATAACAAAGGCAAGTAAAATGGCAATCAGGCTCATCAATAGTGTTGCAAAAATAATTACGAAACGAGAGTTTTTTAAAGAATGAACCATTTGCTGTTTGCTGAAAGTGATAATGACATGTCCAGCGACAAGCTGCTTGAACTTGATAGGACTATCAAAGCATATCAGTTTGTCTTGAGCGTTTTTAACAGCGGCCCACTCAAAAATATGTGCTGTATTTTTATTGCCTAATTGATGCTGAATATAACTAATAGAGGGTGTTAAGCCATTATTGGCCAGAATTTTTTTCTGATCAGATATAATCACAGCGCCTTTTATCTGGTTATTGTCTACAAGATTGTTTACCAGTGTTTGTAAGCCAAGATTGTCATCTGATAAAACCATTTCTGCAGCGCTAATTGAAA
Organism: endosymbiont of Galathealinum brachiosum; assembly: GCA_003349885.1. Taxonomy (NCBI): domain Bacteria; kingdom Pseudomonadati; phylum Pseudomonadota; class Gammaproteobacteria; species endosymbiont of Galathealinum brachiosum. Next base: position 522,416 of record QFXC01000011.1, read on the forward strand.
CCTGTCTTGAAAGTGCAGAACCTATATTATTAATTTGCTGGCTCAAAACCATTTTCTGGTTTTCTAGTATGATAAATCCGAGCGTTGACATGCCGCTTACAATTAATATTGTAATGGCAATGGCGAGCTTTATGGCAATCGGGACTCTTATTTTAAAGCGCTTGTCATCGTTTTTTTCAGGTGTCTGTTTTATGTTCTGATCCAAATGTTACTCATTCGCTAAATTATATTAACCGGCTGAAATCATAGCATGTCTGGGTATGAACAGGTTTCTATTAATTATTTGAAATAGTTTGAACTAATTTAAAATAAATTCGTCTTAATATTTGCAAGCCAGCAAAGTTGGACAGGGGAGATGGTTTGTCCCTGTCCGTTTTTTGTCTGATTCTCGTTAGAGTAAAAATATCCCAGTTTGTTCCATTTCTTGTCTAGAATGTTTCTATATGCCCTATTTACAGAATTCGTTCTATGCAGCCAATACTTCAGGTAAATCAGTTATATAAGCAATTTAATCGGTTAAAAGCGGTTAATGGTATTAGTTTCGACGTGCCAGAAGGAATTTGTCTTGGCCTGTTAGGTCCAAATGGTGCGGGTAAGACTACTACAGTAGAGATGCTGGAAGGTATTAAAAGTCCAGATAAGGGAAGTATACTGTACCGTGGAAAATCGCTGGATTCCGAGTTTAAAAACAGGGCGGGCATTATGTTTCAGTCTACCGCACTGCAGGACTTCATAACCGTGCGTGAGTCTCTTGAGCTATTTCAACAGTTATACCCGAAAGTATCAAATTTAGAGCAAATTATTACGGACTGTGCATTAAACGGTTTTTTAGATCAGGATACAGCAAGTTTAAGTGGTGGCCAGCGCCAGCGCGTATTGCTGGCTATTGCAATGGTGAATGATCCGGAGATTATTTTTCTTGATGAGCCGACAACAGGGCTGGATCCGCAGGCACGTCATAATTTCTGGCGATTAATTGAGAAGATTAAACAGCAAAATAAGACAGTCGTGCTGACTACCCATTATATGGAGGAGGCTTATGAGCTTTGTGACAAAATTATCATTATGGACCATGGTGAAATAATAGCTGAAGGCACACCGGATGATTTGCTGTCAGAGCATTTCAATGATGTTGTGATACAGATGCCTTATTCTACTGCTCTTGAAATGTTACTTGAGCGGCTAAATAGCAGAGGAGTGCTTAGTTTTAGTTGCGAGCAGAAGCAGATTGAAATATGTACTTCAGACGTGAATCAGGCAATTGAATTGCTGCTCGCAGCAGATATTTCGCTGAATGGCTTACAGATAAGAGAGCGAACGCTAGAAGATTTGTTTCTTGAGCTGACAGGTAAGGGGCTCAGGCAATGAAATGGAGTCGATTTATTAGTGTGTTGAGGGCGAGAGACAGGGAGTTTTTGCGTGATAGAAGTGCGCTCGCCTGGAATGTCATATTTCCATTATTAATTATCTTTGGTTTTGCTTTTGCATTTACCGGAGATCAGTTAACTCAGTATAAAGTGGGGGTTGTAAATCAGACTGATGATGCGCAACTCGATTTCTACAGGTCTGAGTACATACAGTTTATACCGATAGTGGTAGCTGATAAAAATTCGGCTATTGATAAAGTGAAACGGCATCAGTTAGATATGCTGTTAGATGCAAAAGAGCGGCGTTATTGGGTGAATGACAGCTCTCCATCAGGTTATATGATAGAGAAAGTATTATCAGGCAGTGGTGGTGCAGGGTATCAGAAGCAGTTAGTGCAAGGTAAACAGATACGTTACGTTGACTGGCTCATTCCCGGTGTACTCGGTATGAATATGATGTTTAGTGCCCTGTTTGGCGTGGGTTATGTTGTTGTTCGATATCGAAAAAATGGCGTGCTTAAACGGCTTAAAGCAACCCCATTAAGTGCATTGGAGTTTCTATCTGCTCAGGTAGTATCCAGGTTGTGGCTGATTATGGTCATTACCACGGCCGTATTTATTGGTTGTGACCTCTTAATTGGCTTCGCTATGCATGGAAGTTATGTCAATTTATTCATAGTATATGTGCTGGGAGCCTTTTCTATGATCAGTATGGGGTTGATAGTGGCTGCGCGCGTTAAATCAGAAGAAATGGCGGGAGGGCTGTTAAATATGCTTTCCTGGCCTATGATGTTCTTATCTGGCGTCTGGTTTTCACTGGAAGGGCTTCATCCCTGGGTTCAAAAGATGGCACTGATATTCCCTCTTACTCACATAACCCATGCAGCGCGTGGTATAATGCTGGACGGAGTCGGCCTGTTAGCTATATTGCCAAATCTGGTTTCTCTACTCGTTATGAGTGTTATTTTTTTACTGCTAGGTGTGCTTTTATTCCGTTGGGAATGAAAGTCATATACTCTCCCCCAGAAAAGTGTATTTGCGTAGCAGATATTGTATTGAGGTTAAAACATGTTTCATTTAAGTGAAGAACGACAGGTTCTGCTAACGCAAAAAATTATGAGTAGTCTGGATGAATGGGGGCTTTGTGCCGCAGATCAGGTAACTGTTCTAAATCTGCCAGAAGGTGTTCGTACGCGTAAATTACGTGCATTTCATGAAAATACTCCGTTGCCAAATGATGATAACGTTGAGTTCAGGGCAATTCGTATTCTGGGTATTATTGATGCTTTACGCACAACCTATCCGAAAAATGAAATGATGGGTGCTCGTTGGATGAAAAAACCGCATCGTCGTTTTCAAAACCGTCCACCGCTTCAGGTGCTGGTTGAAGAGGGTAATACAGGGGTAGATAGCGTATTAGCCGAACTGGATTGCTCATACGCCTGGGAGCTAAGTGCTAAATAACCATTTTGCTTTTTATCCCGGGAAGGCTCATCTCTGCATTAAAGAGCATGTGATTAGCGTTACGAGTATGTTTTTTAAAGTAACCATCGGCCTTTCTGGGTTAGGCAGAGTGATTAATGGCATTATCTACAGCTTTTTCGTTCGCATCGTTGCTGTGAAGCGAGATATTGTTTAAATTCTTGATTAAATCACCGGCAATTATCTTTTCTCCTGTCTATACTCTTTTCCATACTAATAATAATTTTTTAAATTTCTGATTTGTGCTTAACGGGATTGTTGGCACTGTCTATTTCACGTAATTGGGTAATCTATAATGGAAATAACAACTACTATTCTATTATTGGGCTTTGTAGGCGCTCTGGTAATGGGTTTTGTTGCTCATAAAACAAATTACTGCACCATGGGTGGGGTTTCTGACTGGATTAATATGGGCAATACTGCTCGATTAAGTGCCTGGTTTTTCTCTATCGCTATTGCAGTTTTCGGTGTTCTTTTTCTTCAAAGTTTCAATGATGTTTCTGTCGAGAGTACTTTGCCGCCTTTTCTAACGGCTAATTTTGCCTGGCTTAGATATATAGTGGGTGGTCTTATGTTTGGTATAGGTATGGTACTTGCCGGAGGTTGTGGAAATAAGACACTGGTAAATATCGGAGGGGGAAGTCTTCGTTCATTGTTTGTTTTATTGATAGCATCAATAATGGCTTACCTGATGACTAAAACGTCTTTCTATGAAATGTTCTTTCATAGCTGGGTGAGTGCTACGAGTATTAACCTTGCTGACTTTGAAATTCAGAACCAGTCTATTGATCATTTAATTTCTGCTTTAACAGGTATGGAGCCTTCGACAAGTATTCATAATATTGTTGGTGCTTTATTAGGTGCTACTTTTTTATACCTGGCATTACGTTCTAAGCATTTCAGAAAAAACAGACAGTTAATGGCTGGTGCTGGCATTATTGGTTTAATGATCGTTATGGCCTGGTATGTAACAGGTGGTAGCATGGGGCAGGAAGCTATTGAAACGGTTGAGTGGCTGGATGAGAGACCAGTTGGTGTTGGTGTTCAGTCGTATACATTTATAAATCCGATGGGTGATACGCTTGCGTACCTAATGGATCCCGGCAACTTGCTTTTGATTAGTTTTGGAGTCGTAGCATTACTAGGTGTAATATTAGGTTCATTAATTTATTCATTGATAGCCGGCAAATTTCGTATAAGTGCTTTTTCTTCAAAAGAAGATTTTATTAAACACTTAATTGGCGGAATCTTAATGGGAGTTGGTGGTGTATTAGGTATGGGATGTACCATTGGGCAGGGTATAACAGGTGTTTCTACTCTGGCTTTTGGATCATTGCTTGTGCTGGGTTCAATTATTTTTTCTGCAGCGCTGACAATTAAGATCACATATTACAAAATGGCTTATGAAGAAGAAGCCAGTTTTATCGGGGCATTTATTAGTACGCTGGTAGATTTTAAATGTTTACCTGAGTCAGTTCGAAGGTTAGAAGAACCTTAATAAAATTTAATTTTAAATTATAAAAAATATTGGAGTAATTTCATGACAGATTTTCAAGTAGAAGTTGATGCAAGGAACCTTAGTTGCCCTATGCCGGTAATGAAAGCCAAGAAAGCGTTGAAAGGAGTTGCATCAGGTGATGTTTTGCATGTGATCGCAACTGATCCTGCCTCAGTGCAGGATTTAGAGATTTTATTAGAGTCTTTAGATGATGAATTGCTAGAGCAAACTGAAAGTGGCGGCGAGTTTCATTTTTATATTAAGAAAGCGTAAATAAAGATTTCAGCTACTTCTGTCTGATTTATGGACAGAGTAGCTTGATCGTATCATTCTTAACTTTCTTTTCATGTGTAAGTTTATATTAAAGCCAGGCCTGCACATTATGCGCTTCAACCAGGTCGACGAACCCATCATAATCTGTGGTTTCAACTCCTGCAATTAAATCATCAACTCCTCGTGCTTTAATGTCGGCACTAAGTGCATATACCTTGCAGGTTTTTAGTAATGATTCAACAAGATAAGATTTGTTAGTGTTACCTGTGGCGGCATAAACAGCGTCTTCAAATAACAGGACTACATCGTCAGCACTTACAAAACGTATGCAGCTTTCCAGGCTTGATGTGTTAAAGGGGGATTTATTAATAGTATGTAACATAAATATTTCTCAAAATATTGTTTTAAAAAGATAAAATAGTATCCTGCTGTTTCATCATTTCTTTTAGTTGATCTGTAGACAGTGCTCTGGGATAAACAGTTTCTTCTGTTTCATCATCTTCACCAACAGAGATGAGTTGATCTGTAGAAATATTTCTATCTTTAAGTGAATCAGAGTCTACATATACGTTTTTAACATCCCAGTCAGCAAGGGCGCCCAATGATGCGCTGAATCCTTTAATTCCCAGGTCTTTAGTGTCCTGTCCTTTTTTAACTGAGAAAACACCATCATCAATAAAAACGATAGATAAATCCATTTCAAAAGAAGCCATGATAAACATCACCTCTATAGCCTCCTGTACATAAATGGTTCCATGAGGGGCTTTACGTAATGTGATCATAAGTTTGTGAGCATCAGACATTTTTTCTCCTTAATCACCAAAAGTAACTAATCGGTCAGAGTTTTGTATCATATTCGCCAGCTGGCCTAGCCCAGAAATACGTGTGTTTTCTATTAGAATATCTTCGGTCATTCCTCTACGCTTTGCAGCTGCAATACAAACTACAATATCAACTCCCTGACTGCCAACTTCTGACCAGCGATTTGAAATGTGCCGGTCATCCTGGGGTGGCTCCATCATTTTGGTAACATTGTTTACACCATCATGATAAAAAAATATGCCAGTTATCTCGTGTCCCTTCTTTATAGCAGACTGTACAAATTGATAGGCGCTATCAGCAGCCTGATGATTGTATGGTCCCTCCTGAATTAAAATGGTTAATTTCATTATAAAACCCCTTAGTTATAAAATTACTGGTACGCTTTGTCGCATCGCGCAGCCATAATAAAATCGTTAATAAATAAGCCTGACAGGCTATGTGTCCACCAGCTTAAATTTACTGTTCCCCATTCAATACAAATGCAGGGATGGTGGTTCTCTTCTTCAGCAAGGTCGGTCACCATATTGGCAAATTTCATGGCTGACCTGAAATCTTTAAATTTGTAATTTTTTATTATTTTTTGGCTGTCTTGCTGGTAATTAAGAGTCCAGCCGTTGAGTTCCCTCAGGTGTTTTTCAATTTCTATTGTAGACAGTGCTAAACTATCTTTGTCGCAAGTTTTTAATGACTGTTCAGTTAAAGTGATCATGAGAAGGTCTCTTTATTCTAAAGGGAGCATATAAGTCGCTTTTTATTATTAGAAATGCCCTTTAATATATTAGTAGAAAATTAGAAAAAAACGAATTTAAAGAAAAGATGACAATGAAATATATGGCCGAGGTGGAAGAATTTCGTGACAAACTAAAGTCAGGTGGCAAGCCATTTTTATTAAGAAATAGACTGCCAGCCGTAAAAGTAGAGCTAGAGTTTGAAGGGCTACTTAATGGTATGCCTGTGGTATGGCACGCCTGCATTAGAACGGTGGAAGATTGTTCGTTGAATAATCAGGTTTCTGATGATCCAAAGCAATTTATAAAAATTGAAATTATTGACGGTAGACATGAACTTGAAGTTGCTTTAAATCTTAATGTCATTGATATGGCTACGCTAGAGCGTACTATAATTATGATTAGAAAATATAAGCGATTACAGCCCGGATGCCATGAATATGGTGCGCGAAGTAAGACAGAATAGATTTTAAAATTTATGGCTTAGGTTAACTGGTTAAGGATAGATATCAGCAATGAAGCGTATAGTTGTAATTAATACTAAAGGTGGGTGTGGTAAGACGACAGTCTCCACCAATCTGGCGAGCTATTATGCATCTAAAGGATTTAATACCGCATTATTTGATTATGATCCTCAGGGTTCAAGTATGCGCTGGTTGAAGCTTCGGGAAGGTGATATGTCGGATATATATGGTGTGGTTGCGCATAAAAATTCAGCCAAAGCAGTTACCATGAGCTGGCAATTGCGATTACCGGCAGAAACAGAACGGGTTATTATAGATACGCCACCGGGATTAAAAGGCCCGGAGCTCAAGGAGCAATTAAAAGGCGCAGATAAAATTCTAATACCTGTTCTACCTTCCCCTCTGGATATTTTTGCTACAGCTGATTTTATTCGTGATTTGCTGCTTGATGTTAAGGTTCGATTAAATCAGACCAGTATCGGCATTGTGGCAAATCGGGTTAGAAAAAATACGGTTGCTTTTCAATCTTTAGAGCGTTTTTTAAGTTCATTAAATATACCAGTAGTTGCTAGATTAAGGGATACGCAGAATTATTTACGTGCGACTGAAGAGGGTATGGGGATACATGAATTAAAGGGTAAAAATGTGTATCTGGATAGAACGCACTGGAAAGGTATAGTTGAGTGGCTGGACAGGAATGATCAGAATTTATAAATAAAAAAGCCAGCTTAAAGCTGGCTTTTTTATTATAAATCTTATTTCTTTTTTCTTCTGCTTATGAGGCCTAGTCCAGTGATTCCAGACAGGAGCAGTAAGAAGGCGGGTGGTAATGGAACAGGCGTAACGGGTGGAGATATACTTGTTATAGAAGAATTCAAAGCAGCTGTTAATGATAATGCCATTGGGCTAGTTGAGTTTGCCTGCAAATCAATAAACAAAGACTCGTTTAGCGTTTCCCCCAGTGAAATATCAAAATCAGATAAATCTATTGAAGCGGCCATTAACCGAACATTTGAATAAGTTGAGCCATCCCAGTCAACGCGATTAGCAACCTGTTCTGTGCCTGACGTGCTGAAAACATTGGAGACAGTTAATGCCTGGCTTACACCATTTATAGAAACGGTTGCATCATTTTGTGTCTGGTCCCAGATAAAAAAGAAGGCAAGATCATCGCCATTACCATTCAGGGCGAAAGTTTGGCTAAAGTCTAATTCCAGAGACAGGCTGCCGGCACCTTGCATTGCTGCTAAAGACGTGGACAGGTCAGAATCTGTAGTATCGTTAGGTGTATTGGTGTTAGCCCAGGCCTGACCAGTGTATGTTAGCCATGAGTTACTATCTCTGTTTCCTGCGTACCAGGATGTGCCGTTGTATGCTGTGCCCTGACCTGAAATGAGTTGATCGGCAACAGCATTATCTTCAAATGCATATGAGCCAATACTTGCAGCATTAACCTGTGAGCCTGCAGCAAGTGCTGCAAATAACAAAACGGGTTTTAAAATAACGTTAATGTTCATTTTCTTTACTCTTAATTTTTTTATAATTTAAATTTTCAGTATTGAGGTTCTACTGAAAAGGCGCCGGTGGCGGCGGCGGTAGTGTTACAGGAGTTGGTGGGGCAGAGATAACGGGCGTAGATGCATCTATATTGCTGAACCCGGCAATAGTGTTAGGTGTCAGTATTGCTTCACGCAGAAATGCCGAATTCTCATTTGGGCGGAAGTTAACGTTAGGTGTTTTAGCTGGTGGAGGCGTTACTCTGGCAACAGGGCCAGCAGCAGGTTTAAGTCCCTCAGACCATTTCCCCCATGTGTATACAGAGTCCTGCTCTATTGCTGATGCATGCATGGGTACAAGTAATGCGATTGCTAATAAATATATTCTTTTCATATTCTTAAACCTTATTGATATAGAAAGAATTAAAAGCAAATACGATGCCGATAAATATAAAACCTAACGTAAACAGTCACTTGTGTTCAATAGAATTGAAATGCATTTAATCCGTTATTTCTGTGGGCTTCTATCCCAGATTTGGAAGATTATAGTTATCGTAAAATGCCTGTCCATACCCCATTCGAGGGGGCGCTGAGGGATATTTATGTAACTAATTGATAATAAAGCGAATGTTTAAGCGTGAAGTTTGTTTTTTTAGATGAGCTGTTAAATTCAAAATGATTTGTACTTGCCTGTATTGTAAATACTACCGACAATGACTTGATTATAGTGTCGGTAATATTTACAGGGCATGTATATTAGAAGAAATAGCGGCGCATATTTAGCGCATAGGTATCTCTGTCATATTCGGTTTCTGCTATATTTGAATCATTATTAGTAAATGTATATTGAGCATTTAGTGTCCATGATCTCAATAAGCCTGTGCGGAAATCATGACTCACCCCTAATACAACAAGTAATTCTGTTTCATCACGTATTTCAGTAAAGCTATTGGCTGTATCTATGGCTTTATATTTGTAGTCTCGGCTACTGGCAGTTAAATAAGCCAGCGCATCATCCCAGGCGGGCATCTGTCCACCGAGATAATATTCGGCACCTGTGTAGTGAAGTGTGCCATCAACTGCACCATTATCGTGATACCTGATGCCCCCCTGAATCCCTATTGACTGGCGTTCAAAGAATTTTGCAAGGTCAATATTCCATGTTGTCATGGTGCCCCTGAGTCCCTGATCTTCCGGCTGATCATATTCCCGAATTGATGTTTTGTTTTCGAAAGTGATTTCAAGGTCTTTTGTGATGCTGTAGGTCGCTAAAGGATTAATGCCTATATATTGGGCATAGTCTTCCTTGCCAAATATGAGCTTGTCAATTTTAAAATTCAAAGCAGCACGCCATTTTTCTTCAGCTATTAGTGCAGGACCGGTGTTTAAGGTTAATACAGATAAATTGAAGTCAGTATCATCTGAGCCATAAACTCTGCTGAAAGCCGTTGCCTGAGTATGCCATTCAAAATCAACTATGGAGCCGCCCATGTGTAAGGCCTGACTCGCTCTTGAGCGGTGTGAATAAGTGAACATGAACTGGCCACCACTACCACTTTGCTCGAGTGTTTCTGGTGTGACGCCGGTTATATCTTTGCCAGGGCCCAGATTGATATTTGAATCAGTAAACATACCAGCAGAAATATACATGGAAGAGGTAGATCGTTGAGCAGCTGTTTTTATATCACCTGATAATTGAGCTAAATAAGCGGTTATAGATAATTTAACTTCATCAGGTGTTTCCGGGTCATTTAAAACAGTGGTTAATTCATCTTTTGCATCTTGATAACGACGTGTCAGGTGATAAGAGATGGCGAGTTCCAGACGCGCACGATTAAGGCCTGGCTGATTACTTAAAATAGTTTCAAATATTTCAATGGATTTGAATAACTCACCATCCTGACGATAACGCATCGCTTCGTTAAATAAAGTCTCCGGATCTACGGCTTCTTCAGCGTAGACAGGTGGTGCGAGAAGCGCTGTAGATAAACAGGCTGATACCAGAATTCTCCTGATCATTTAAATATCCTCAATACAATAAGTAATTTTTCGTGATATTGACGTTTTTTAGGTGTTTTTACAAGGAAAACCGTGATTCTTATCCCATATGGGGGGGTGTACTAATTAAGTGTGGGCAGATGAATCAGGTGGTATATACATGAAAAATTGATATTAAAGCCCGTCGCTAGCTATAAGCTATTTTTAAAAGCGTCCTTAGGCTATTATATTTAACGGTAATTAGCTTAAGCAGGTATGAGTTGTTGATCTACGTAAAGAAGGCGCAAGTTTGAGGCAAAAAAGTAAATATTTACTACATTTTTTGAGTTTGTTGTTTGTTGTGATTCCAGATATTGCTTTGGCAGGGCTTTTTGGATATCAGGAAAATGAACGTGAAAATTTAAAGATGTTTCCTCAATGGTTATCTGTCTTAGAACGAAATATCAAAGAAAGTGCGCCAGAGGGTAATTGTGAAAGTAGTCGGCTGGATAGTTGTCATGTGAAAAACTGGTTAAGTTTTCTGAAAAGCATTCGGCATCTTTCAAAAATGCAGCAGATAAATAAGGTTAATCTTTATGCCAATGAGCATGACTATATTTTAGATATAGAAAATTACGGTGTTAAAGATTACTGGGCGACTCCCAGAGAGTTTTTATACAATAATGGTGACTGTGAAGATTATGCAATAACTAAAATGCTCTCATTAAAAATGTTAGGTTTTAATATGAAGGGTATTAGGTTGGTAGTATTGCAGGATACAAACTTGAGAACACCTCATGCTGTTTTAGCATTGCACACTAAAAATGATATTTTGATAATGGATAATCAGGTGGATGAGGTTGTGTCACATAAACATATTGTACATTATGTGCCGGTTTATGCAGTGAATGAAAATAAGTGGTGGATGTTTTTGCCGCAACAATAATGCGAAATTAATCTGTTGTTTAGCTTGCTAAAGTATTTATAAGATAAATGTATGAAAGATAAAAGAACTTCAAAAAAAACAAATTCCCCTCCCTTGCTGGCAAGTATTTTTCTGGTGTTTTTTGTCGCGATAAGTTTGTGGTTGATTTTTGAGTATGCAGAAAAAGAGAGAAGTCGTGATTTAATAAACTGGAAAACCCGATTAGCTTTACTGGCTGAGATACGCGCGGCGGCTGTTGAAGACTGGATTGGATTGAGGAAAATCCAGTTGAATAAACTGGCGGAAAATGCCAGTTTAAGATTATATCTTTCGGCATATAATAATCGTGATGAAGTTGATAAAAATGTATTGGGCGCTGAGCAGGGGCACGTAAGAAACTTATTACGAGCAAGCGCGGATCGTTTTGGCTTTGCAGAAAATATAAGCGCGATAAATAAAAATAATTCAAGTGATTATGGACTAGCGATTTTAGATGCAAATCGCCAGCTTGTTATGTCTACAAAAGGTTTTCCAGATAATGTTGATATACATAGCGGTGTTATAGATAAAGTATATTCGACAGCAAAGTCGCTGATAATAGATTTATATGCGGGGGAAAATAAACAACCGGTTTATGGTTACATAATACCTGTATTTCAGATTCAGGATCTTGAAGCAGTGAATCCTGTTGGCGCAGTTATGCTGTTGCTGGATCCACAAAAGAATCTATTTTCTATATTAAAAAACAAACAAAGTGTAACGATTTCTGATGAAACATTGCTTGTTAAAAGAGATGGACCAAGCCTTGTTTTCTTAAGTCCGGTGAAAGGCGAGTTTAAACTGTTTTATCGTCTTCCTGATAATAACAATCAGTTAGCCGCATCTTATGCGTATCATAACCCGGGTGGTTTTAAAGAAATCAAGGATTATAGAGGAAATGACGTACTGGTGACGGGTCGTAAAATCAAGAATAGCCCCTGGGGGTTAGTGCAGAAAATTTCTTCTTCTGAAGCGTTAGCTGAATCGAACAAACATCAGGAGTTTTTAATAACAACATTTATATTGTTTGTGATTGGAGTCGCAGCCGCGTTTGTTGCAATCTGGCGTCACAGTACCAGTTTGCGTTTACAGTCTTTGAGTGATGAGCTTGAAGTTAGAACAGTTTTGCTAGATGCTGTTACGGATAATATAAAAGATAATATTCTTTTACTGGATCATGATTCAAAAATTATTTTTATAAATATTGCATTTGCAAAAGCCTTGTCGCTGGATGTTGATGAAATAAGATCAAAGCACATAACCAGTGTGCTTGGAAAGGAAACGGCAGAATCATTAGTTAATAGTTCATGTGAAGATAGTAAAGCATGTGTTATGGCGTTACAGATAGAGGCCAGTGAGCGTGTATACCATGTGTCATCTACTCGGCTGGAGTCGGGTGCGCATCAAAGTGCAACTTTATATGTATTGCACGATATAAGCGAGTTAAAGCAGGAGCAGGAAAAACGTGAACAACTGGGGCAAGGGATTATTCAAACTTTAGTTAAAGCGGTAGATTTGCATGATCCGTTTTGTATCAATCATTCTGAGCGTACGCGTGATGTTGCAGTAGAAATAGCTAAAGAAATGGATTTAACTAATATTCAGTTAGAGTCTCTTGAAATGGCGTCTTTACTTGCCAATATAGGTAAGTTATTCGTGCCGAAGGAGATCCTGATTAAAATGGAAGCATTGTCAGATGATGAGTCTAAACAATTGAAAAAGCATATTGAGTATGCTGTTGATATATTGTCAGGGCTTTCGTTTAATGGACCTGTTGTTGATATAATTTCACAGAAAAATGAACGACTTGATGGCAGTGGGTATCCTAAAGGTATAACAGGTAATGATATTATGCTTGAATCACGAATCCTGGCTGTAGCAAATGCATTCGTCGCAATGGCTAGTTCGCGAGCGTATCGAGAAGGCCGTGATGTAAAAGAAGTAATGAATATCCTTCTAGAACAGTCTGAATCATTATATGACCGTCATGTTGTTGCTGCTTTATTTCATATATCAGAGAATAAAGCAGACTGGAAAACGTGGCAGAGTATATAATATTTTCTAATTAAAATAAGTATATTAGCATTAACTGTTTGTCTTTTAAGTCAATGACAGACATTATTGATCTGTTAATAGAAATAAACGAAAGAATACAAGTCGGGAGCTTGTCACCACCATGTATGAATCTTTTTATGGGCTTACGGAAAAGCCATTTACATTATTACCTGATCCGGACTATTTATATCTGAGTCCTAAACATCAACGGGCGTTGACGCTTCTTGAATATGGCATGATGAATCAGGCTGGCTTTAGCGTAATCTGTGGTGATACAGGGGCTGGTAAAACAACCCTGATTCGACGTCTCTTGACTGAATTGGGTGATGACACCAAAGTCGGTCTTATAAATAATACCCATCACTCATTTGGTGAATTGCTTAACTGGGTTTTGATGGCATTTGGCATTGATGGTGACGGCAAGAGCAAAGCCCAGATGCACCAGATGTTCATCGACTTTCTGATTGAACAGTATGCTCAGAATAAACACACAGTTTTGATAGTTGATGAAGCGCAGAACATGAAGGCCGATACATTAGAAGAACTGCGCATGTTGTCGAATATTAATTCAGATAAAGATCAGGTGTTACAGGTTATTCTGGCGGGGCAACCTGCACTGCGTGAAACTTTACGCCAGCCTGAGTTAATGCAGTTTGCGCAGCGTATAGCCGTAGATTATTACCTTGAATCACTGAGTGTTGAGGAAACAAATGCTTATATTCATCACCGACTAAAGGTTGCGGGCACTGAAAATACGATTTTCACGGATGCCGCCTGTGAAGCAATATTTAAATACAGTGGTGGGACACCGCGACTAATTAACCTTCTTTGTGATACAGCACTTGTATATGGTTTTGCTGAGCAAAGCGAAGAAATAAGCGAACAATTAGTACATGACGTAGTGCGCGAGCAACATAGCAATAGCATTATACCTACGTTTAACACGGATCATTCTGGTTCGGTTTCCAATCCAGCTAAGAATAGCCCGGATCCTGCCCCATTAGTTGATGTGCCGATTACACAAAGTGATCAGAAAATAAGTGAGCAGAGTGCTGCTTATGAAAAAACAGAAAAAAAGGTCGTAGTTGCTGAGCCACCAGTTAACGAAGAAGATAGAGCAGAGAAATCAGCTGAATTACTTCAGCAAGCCAGTCAACAGACAGCCAGTGTGGTCGGTAGTGCTGAGTCGACAGCTCCAGTTTCTCATACAGAGTCTTTGTCTGGTATAGAAAAGGCACAGATTAGAAATACGGCTAATGACACTTCAAAAGATGAATCTAATGTAACACCGATAAAGGCTGTGCTGTCTGAAGCGGAAGAAGTAATTGAAGAGTTAGATGCGGCTGAATTAGAGGATGATACAGATCAGCAAGTTGCGTCTGACGTTAAAGAGCCTGAGCAGGCGAGATCAGATGAGACGTTTAAAGAGCCAGTTGATCAGGATCAGGAAAGCGGGTCTGGTGAAAGCTCACCAGAAGATATCCTTAGCCATAATGCCCCTGAAATGGGAAGGCGAAAAGAGGATGTTGAAGAAATAGCACCATATATGTCACGTAGAAAGCGTGATAACGAAGATGACGATGTTTATCCGATTGTGCATATAGAAGAGAATCCGAATAAGGGATTCAATATGGTAGTGATTGGCGTTGTTGGGGGAATGTTTGTTGCTTCCATTATAATGATGATAGCTGCCTGGACGATGTTTGGATCAAAAGATAATATTGATCAACAGGCTGTACAGAAAAACTTAAATCAGCAATTACAGTTAGAGGATGAAAGTCGTGAGCTTAAAGCATTGCAAAAAGAGCGTGATGCAGCTTTAGCCGTAACACGCGCGCTTGAAAGAGAGCGTGATGCAGCGATAACTGCAGCAAAAGCACAGGAAGAAATTCGTGCAGCCGAGTTACGTGCAGCCGAGATATTAGCTGAGCAGCAACGTAGAGCGGATAAGAAATTACAGCAGGCTAGAGCCCGAATAAGAGAGGCTGAACTAGCTGAGTCTAAGGCACTGGCACGAGAACATGAAATGCAGCTAGCAGCTGAAAGAAAAGAGTCTGAGTTAGAAAATGAGCGTCTTAGGCTGCTTCGTAAAGAACGGATAAGATTAGAAGCTCTTGCAGTTGATGAAGAAATGGCCGCAATACGTTTGAAAGAAAAACAAAGCCTTATAGAAGAGTCAGAAGTAGTTGATGAAGTAGTTGATGAAGTAGCGGATGAAGTAGCGGATGAAGATAAAGTCCAGACAAAACCCGAAGAAGCTAAGAGTTTTTCATCAAATCCATGTAATAGTCCTTCAGCAAAATTTTTGTCTACCTGTAAAAAGTAACAAACTAGCCCTGCTTATCTAGCAGGGCTGTCTAAAATAGTGATTGTATTAAACAGCAAAATCAAGACTAATTAGAGTCATTTCTAAAAAACTGCATTACTCATATTTATACAAACTCAAAGCTTAATTGAACTACACTATGTATACCTGATTTAATACGAGAATGATATGCAGACGTCTGAGGTTACAGAAAATATACACTTACATTGGCGTAGAACAAAAATCATAGCGACATTGGGGCCGGCGAGTAAAAGTGAAAAAAAAATCACCGAACTGATTGATGCGGGTGTAAATGTATTTCGTTTGAATATGTCGCATGGTACGCATGAAGAGCACAGATTATTAGCAGAGCGTATTCGCAAAATATCAAAACGGAAGAAAGAATATGTAGCCATACTAATGGATTTGTGTGGGCCAAAAATTCGTGTCGGTGACTTTGAAAATGGTGAGATAGAATTAAAATCAGGAGATGATGTTGTTGTGAGTTGCTCGGCAACTATTGGAATGGATGGACTGATAGCGTCACAGTATAGAAGCTTATATAAAGATGTAAAAAAAGATGAAAGAATATTGCTTGATGATGGGAAGATAGAGCTAAAAGTTAAAATGATTGATGAAAAGGATGTTAATTGTGAAGTTATATACGGAGGTATATTAAAAAATAAAAAAGGACTTAACCTTCCCGATTCAAATATTTCAACAAATAGTTTTACAGCTAAAGATAAAAAAGATACAGAATTAGCGATTGAATTAAATGCTGATTTTCTGGCGTTGAGTTTTGTCAGGGATGAAAAGTGCATTAAGACATTAAAGCGATATGTAAAAAAATCGGGTGGAGATATTCCGGTTATAGCAAAAATAGAAAAACCTGAAGCCATAAATAAAATAGAAGAAATTTTGTCTGAAGCAGATGGAATAATGGTGGCGCGTGGCGACTTAGGTATTGAAATGCGAGCACAACAGGTTCCGCTAATACAAAAAGAATTAATCAATAAAGCAAGGTTGCATGGCAAGCCGGTTATAGTGGCAACACAGATGCTTGAATCAATGATAACGAGCTCTAAGCCGACAAGAGCGGAGGTGGGCGATGTTGCAACAGCTGCTCTATCGAGTACAGATGCTGTAATGTTATCAGCGGAAACAGCGAGCGGAGATTATCCTGTACTGGCAGTAAATATGATGGATGATATTTTATGTGAAATGGAGGTGTATCAATGGCAGCATGGGAAGTTTGGAGAAGCTGATTTCGAACAGTGTGCAGAAATGATTGAACCTGATAGAAAAGCCGTAGCAAGAGCGGTTAAGTCATTATCTAATGAGTTAAAGTTGCAGGGAATAATAGTGCCTACAAGAAGCGGATCTACAGCTAGTATTTTGTCAGCAGACAGACCGGGCTCACCGTTAATAGGCGTAAGCAGTAATGAGGCCGTATGTAGAAGACTGGCATTATGCTGGGGTGTCGTGCCAATTTATATTAAAGAAAAAATAACACATGACTGGCAGGGCTTATGTAATAAAGTGGCTGATATGTGTAATATTGCAACCACAGGCAATCGAGTATTGCTTGTGTCAGGTTTTAGTGATGATGTTAGTTTAAATGAACCTGTTTTAAAGCTGATGAGAATTAAAGACTAAAAGACAGGTGAAGTTGTTTTATAAAATTATTAATTATCAGGCTCAGGTGCAAATCCCCGGCGCAATGTATTTTCACTAACACAGTAAGTGTGCATGAATTGCAACAGGTAACCGGCACCGCCTGCTTTGCTACCGGCACCGCTCATTTTGAAACCTCCAAAAGGATGTCTTCCAACAAGAGCGCCAGTGGTTTTTCTGTTCAGGTATAAGTTACCTACATCAAAGTTATCACGCGCATATTGCAGGTGAGATGGTTGTCGAGAGTATACGCCACCGGTTAAAGCGTAACGACTATTGTTTGCTATCTCAACAGCCTGTTTAAAGTCATCTGCTTCAATAACGGATAATACAGGTCCAAATATTTCTTCCTGCGCTAGCGGTGATGAAGGGTCAACATCAACAAAAACACAGGGTTTGATATAGTATCCGTTATCAGGGTTATTGCCATTTTCATAATTATACATAGTTGTGAATAATCGTGCATTTTGAATAGTTTTTAAAATCTTTTCGTATGCAATTTTATCAATGACCGGGCCGATTAAATTGTGAGATTTTTCAGGGCTTCCGAATGTAAGGCTATCTGTAGTTTCAATAAGTCGTTTAACAAATTTTTTATAAATATTACGCAGTACGATGACTCTGGATGCGGCGCTACATTTCTGCCCCTGAAAACAAAATGCAGAATGTACAACGCCCAGAACAGCATCATCCAGATCTGCATCGTTATCAATAATAATGGCATTTTTACCGCCCATTTCTACAATGACTTTTTTAATATGATTTTGTCCGGGTTGTATGTGTGAACCTATGCTTAGTAATTTTGTACCAACCTGTAGTGACCCGGTAAAAGTAATAATATTTATTTCAGTTTTTCTTGCGAGATATTCACCTACTATTTTACCTGGCCCCGGCAGGAAGTTGATGACGCCATCCGGGATGCCCACTTCCTGCCAGAGCTGCATGAATTTGGATGCTACAACAGGTGTAAGGCTGGATGGTTTAAGTATGCAGGTGTTGCCTGTAACAATTGAGGCGCTTAACATGCCACATAAAATGGCTAATGGAAAATTCCATGGGGGTATAACGAGACTGACGCCGTATGGTTTATAGTTTATATGATTATATTCTCCGCTTACATCGATGCTTTTTCCTTTTAAAATCAGTTCGGCCTGATCAGCGTAATAATTAAGAAAGTCGATGGCTTCGCATACGTCTCCATCAGCTTCCTGCCAGTTTTTTCCCGCTTCAAAAACCTGCCATGCAGAAAATTCCATGCGTTTTTTAATTAATAAAGAAGCGACTCTGCGTAAGTAGTCTGCACGTTGTTTTACTGGTGTATTTTTCCAGGATGAAAATGTTTCTACAGCAGACTTAAGTGCTGCATCAGCGTATGTGTGATTTGCGCAGGACACGCTGCCAATTAATTGAGTAGGTTTTGACGGATTATATGATTCAATTTTATCTTCAGTATAAATTTTTTCACCATTAATTATTAATGGATAGTTTTCACCAAAATGTTCCGATACTTTTAGTAAATTATTTTTGAAGTCATCACACTGCTGTTGTTTGATAAAACGTAACAAGGGCATATTTTTAAATGAGTGGTTTCCAATGGATTTAAATTTAGTAGTCTTAATAGGGGGTGTAGGTGCGTTAAAAGTATAATTATTTATCGGCTTGATATTATTTCCGATGCCGGAATCTATCATGCTTTGACCACTGGCATTTTCCAGCAGTCTGCGCACAAGGTAAGCCATGCCGGGAAGTGTTTCACCATAAGGGACATATATGCGTAAGCGATATCCAAGACTAACTAATGCGGGTTTCAAGGTGTCCGCCATTCCGTAAAGCATCTGGAATTCAAACTGGTCTTTGTTCAGATTTAATTTTTCGGTGAAAGCTATTGCAAAAGCAATGCTACGAAGGTTATGTGTGGCGATAGCAGTATGGATGACATGTTGGGAATTTAATAATAAGGTAAGGCATTTTTCATAATTGTAATCGGTATCATTTTTTTCTTTCCAGACAGGACATGGCCAGTTGTTCTGTTTCGCGATAACTGTTTCGTAATCCCAGTATGCACCGCGAACAAGACGCACTGTAACCGGTGTGGCACGGTTATTAAGCAGCTTAATTAGTTGTTCGATGTCATCATAGCTATCTTTTAAATAGGCCTGTATAGCAATACCGATATGAGGCCATGACTTAAATTCATCTTCCATAATTATTTTTGTAAAACAGCCGAGAACAATATTTTTAATATCGTATTGCTCCATATCAATGGTAATAAATGCATTGTTTTTAATGGCTGATCTAAGTATAGGTCTGAGCTTTTCACAAATAGCTAAAATAGAATATTGAGGAGAGACGCTTTGAATTTGTGAATAAAGAGAAGAGAGTTTAATAGAAAAATTGAGTCGGGGTGAGTTACTGCTGTGGCTTAAATCTAGTAAATCGTTTTGATTCCAGTTGCTTACAGGTTCAGATAGTTTGTCTAGCATTTCCAGGTATTGAAGTTGATAAGCTTTGCTTTCAGTTTCAGAAATAGTTGCTTCACCTAGTAAATCAAGAGTGAAATTCATTTTTTGATGGCGTAAACGACTGATGCTGGTCATTGCCTGATGTAACAGGTGTCCACCCATAAATTTGCGAGCCAGCCCCCGTAATGTATAACGGACGGTTGGTGCTGCGATTCGTGTTACCCATTGGGCATCAGTGTGCTTTAGTCCCCATTCAGCAATACGAGGTAGTTGTAAGTTGGAGAAATATTCCTGCAAATGCTCAGCCAGTACCTGGTCGTCATCGAGGCTGGGTAAAACATCAATAAAACGTAATGCCTGAATGCGGAAATCAGTCTCGGAAATAGTGCGATTAATCAGCTGTTCAAGCCAGTTATGTTGAGATTTAGATGGTGATATATTGTCTAATATGGCTTCACCAAGACGTTCTCCGCAGTCTGCTACATGCTGCTGAAAAGCTTCGGGTGTTGTGTGTAGAGCAGTCATAAGAGCATTGCCTTTTAGACTTGTCGTACTAAGGTAATAGCTGTTTAATGAGCTGCTTGCAAGTTAGAAAATGAGTATTGCGATATGCGGTGTAACGATTAAATATCGGTGTTCGATAAATCAATAACCTGGATAAGAGTATCCATTGTAGTGATAGCGAAAATAGGGGTTTAAGTGATTAAATCCTCAGGCAGGTTAAATTAACTGCTTGAGGCAATGGATCACATAACGGGGATATGAGTAGAGTTTACTCTAGAAAAACCAGACCAATCCCGTCAGGCTCATGCCGTACAACTTTTGCTCGGTTTACAGGTGGTTCTTCACCATCACCTAGCTGGTTTTTAAGGCGAACCTGCACTTCAGTATCAACTTTAGGAAGCTCAATATTATCAAGAATGAGATAAAGTCCTCCATCACTAATGTTGCGGGTGCGTACATTCATCATATCCTGACCTGGAAGTGTAAGTTCAATATCTACGATAAGGCCTATGCGTAAGTGTTTTCTATTTTCAGATGACATAATTCATTATTATTTTTTTAACAGACTAGGTATTAATAATAGCTGTCAATTTTGAATTTGCACAGATTTTAGTATTTGAGTGATATCTTCTAGCCACTTTTCAAATGTGGGTTTTAGTTCGGGCAGTTTAAACAGGTCATTATAAGTGGTTGGGTTAGCGCTAATTAGAATAGTATTTTCACCTTCAGCGAAGATCGCTATTTTTAAAGGCAAATAAGGTATTAATTGGGGGTATTTAAGGGAAAGTTCCTGTATTTGTTTGCCTTTGCCAAAAAAAACGACTCTGTATTTATCAGTTTCATAACCTTTAGCGCTTAAACCTACGTCTATTCGTTGTATTCTGCTTAATTCATACCCCTGATTACGAATAGCCTCCTGTAGCAGAGCCATCGTTTCTGGAAACGCTTCAGAAGAGCGCACCATAACCATTTCACCTGTTACTACAGCCTGGGCATTAGTTGTAGTGAGAAGAAAGCTTATAAGACAGGAAAAAAGCAGTTTTTGAATGATATTCACAGGCTGGCATCCTCCAGGATGCTGGTATATACCTCATACATCTGGTCACATGACTCATCCAGTTCGTCATTATTGAACAGTTGGGTCAGGTGTTTGGGGTTAATACTCATCATCTGAACCTTGTTGTTTTGTTCGATTACCGTAATACGACAGGGCAGGAACATGCCAGCCCGAGGATCAATTTTTAAAGATTCATATAAAAAACTAAAATTACAGAAATAAATAATGGTTTGCTTCGGGTTAACTGAAGTTTCAATATCAAAGCCATGAGTTAATGCCTGATTACGTATATGAACGAAATTTGAGCCGGTGATTGCGCGTTTTACATTCTCAACTGTTTCATCAAATGAATAAGGAGAGTCTTCAATCAAACTGGCTGGTTCTTCATGGTAAAGAGATTTGTGGGTAATGTTCTGAAGTTGAAAACTGCGTATATAACTAACCAGATTATTAATATCCTTGTCACTGAGGCCAAGTGCCTTAGCTGATGGCATGGGTGTTTCTTTGCGCCCATGGCTAATAATGTAATGCAGCATAGAGTCTGTAGCTGAATTTAACAGGCCCTGATTATTAAGAGCGGGAGGCGTGATAGGTAGACCATTTGTTCTTGAAAAATGCAATCCAGAGCCTTTGCCACCCTGAGCGTTATCACCATGACAAGATGCACATTTGCTTTTAAAGAGTTCTTTACCTGCCAGTTTATTGGCTTTTATAGTTTTGTTGTTCCAGATAGGTGCGGGTGTTTTTCTCCAGCTATCAAGGTAGTGAATAATTTCATCAATATCTGATTCAGGCATCCAGTAAAAAGAAGGCATAATACGATTGGGTCTACCTAATCTAATGGTCTGTTTTATGTAATCTGTTGATGCAGATTTAAGGAAATCATCCAGTGAAAGAGGGATTCCCATGCCGCCCTCACCTTCATTGCCATGACAGATGGCGCAGTTTTCCAGATAAAGATTTTCACCCCGACTTTCATCAGCCATACTTGTCTGGTTAATGAATATGCCAATAGTGATTAAAAGCAGTGCAAGCTGCAAAGGAAGCTTTGAAATGGGGGTTAAAGTGTTCATGAGTTTTAATAGCATAACATGTATAGGTATGCTTTTATTAAAGTAATTACCGTGTTTGATAAAGATGATAAAAAGCTGAATATCAGTACAAAGCATAAATCAGGCATCGGAAATATCATTCCAGATTTTCTTTAGTCTTTTTGCGGAAACGGGTGAAATCGTTTTGATTTCCTGTGCAAAAAGGGAAATGCGATACTCTTCAAGTAACCAACGATACTGTTCAAGCTGTTCTGATTTTTGATTGTTTTTAAGTAACATGTCCGATCGTTTTTTATAATCTTCCCATAAAGAAGAAATTTCTAATCGGGCTTTTCGATCACGCTCAGGGTTTGCCTGTATTTTCTCCAGTCTTTTGTCGATGGCGTTTAGATAGCGTGTATAGTTATTTAAATTATCGTCGTGTGTTTTCAGAATAAAATTATTATGCAATAAATGATTCAACTGGTTCTGAATGTCTGTCATTGCATCTAACCAGTTAAGGGGTGGGTTTTTTAGTTTTTTATTAAGCTGATGGAAAAGATCGAGTATTTTAGAGAGTTTACTTAAGGTGTCGGTGAGTGAGTCATCTATGTGTTTACGGTTATCCAGAAGAGCCGTGAATTCATTCTGTGTTGTTGGCATGTGGCGAGTAAAAAGATGATCAATTATTCTATGTATTACCTGAGATTTAAATTGTTCGCAGCTACCAATGGATATATATTTTGCACATAAATTTTGCTGTTTTTTTAAATTTAACTTTAAGTTCTTTACAGGTTGTGAAAGTGCATTAATAAAAAGCTGTCTAATTCCCTCGTAATGTTTTTTCTGCGCCTCAAGCTGTGAGGCTATTATCCGAACATTAACCTGTTTTCCTGAAGCGACAATAACGGGATAAGCTTTAATCATTATTCCGTTATTGTTTATTTCAATACTGTCAGGAAGATCATCAAGAATACTACTGTCGACATCATCCTGTTCCAGTTTGTTGTTCTTTGTCTCTGGCTCGGTAGTATCAGTGAAGTTTGAATATTCAATCTGAAGTTTAGTTAAATCTCTGCTTTGTTTAAGTGTTTTTCCATCAGCAGATATAACTCGATAATTAAAGAACAGATGGTCTGAAAGTTTGGCTTCCTGCCACGCGTCATATGCTATTTCAGTCCCGGTAATTTTTTTCAAATGATTAGACATGGCCATTGTCAGGGTGGTTGTTCCGGGTGATAAGGCGTCCAGACAAGCTTCAGCAAAATTAGGTGCAGGAACGAAATTTTTTCTTAACTGCTTAGGTAATGATCTAATCAGTTCGGTCATTTTTTCAAGCAACATACCTGGTACAAGCCAGTCGCAAGCATTTGAATTTAATGATGCCAGTCCGGCAGCAGGAGTGATTAGCGTTATGCCATCACAGTGATGACTGGGATCAAAGTGATAGTCAAGGGGGAATTGAATGTCATTAATAAGAATAGTATCAGGAAATAAGTTATCTGAAACATGATCGCCACTTTTTTTCATCAGATCATCAATTGATAATAATAATTTTTTAGAATCGTTGTTTTTGATCCATTTATTTAATTGAGGCCCACTATAAATATCTTCAGGTAAGCGTTGATCATAAAAATCATAAACGTCATTGTCATCTACAAGAATGTCCTGTCGACGTGATTTGGCTTCAAGTTTTTCGATTTCATTAATCAGATCACGATTCTTGTTGTAGAAATCATGCTTACAATCGAAATCACCCTGCACTAGAGCGCTACGTATAAATATCTCACGAGATTCTGCAGGGTTTATCGGTCCATAGTTTATTTTGACTCCTGGGTTAATAAGCAATCCGAATAGAGTTGATTTTCGAATGGCTGAGACCTGAGCCGGTTTTTTCTCCCAATGTGATTCTGTGTAACTATGTTTGATCAGGTGCCTGGCTTTATCCGCTATCCATTGGGGTTCAATCTTCGCAAGGTGTCGGGCATATACCTTTTGCGTTTCTACAATGTCAGACGCGACAACCCATTTAGGGCCTTTGTTAAATAATCCTGATCCTGGAAAAATATGGAACTTTCGTTGTCGACAGCCCTGGTATTCATGGCCCTCTTCTTTGAAGCCAAGCTGGCTTAAAAAGCCCGTTATTAATGCTCTGTGAATCTGGTTGTAATCAGCGTCACTGGTATTAGGTTTTAATCTTAATTCCGATGACATTTTTTTTATTTGTCGATGAGTATCAATCCACTCGCGCATACGCAACCACGAAATGTAATGCTCTTTACACCATTTACGTAACTGGTTGCCAGATAATTCATATTTTGCAGTATGGTATCCTTTCCATAAATTTAACCAGCTGATAAAATCTGATTTATTATCACTAAATTTTTTATGGGCTTCATCAGCTGCCTGTTGTTTATTAAGCGGGCGTTCACGAGGGTCCTGTACTGATAACGCAGAAACAATGATTAGTGATTCAATCAAACAGTTTTCTTTTACGGATTCGATTAAAATTCGACCCAGTTTCGGGTCGATAGGCAAGCGAGCTAATTGTTTACCCGTGTTTGTAATTTTATGATGGTGATCTATTGCACCCAGTTCATGTAATAATTTGTAACCATCAGTTATTAATCGACTATCGGGTGACTCAACAAAAGGAAAGTCTTCCACATGTCCTAACTGCATGTGTTCCATTTGTAATATAACAGCAGCTAAATTTGTTCGTTGAATTTCAGGCTCTGTGAATTCTTTACGTAGATTAAAGTCATCTTCAGAATAGAGGCGAAAACAAACCCCGGCGCTCACTCTGCCACATCGACCTTTACGTTGATTGGCTGAAGCCTGAGAAATTTTCTCAATAGGAAGGCGTTGTATCTTACTGCGCCAGGAATAACGTGAAATGCGTGCCAGTCCTGTGTCGATTACATATTTTATGCCGGGAACGGTGAGAGATGTTTCGGCAACGTTGGTGGATAAAATAATACGACGTTTTCCAGAGCTTCTAAATATTTTATTCTGTTCAGCTGCAGACAGTCGAGCAAGTAAAGGCAGGATTTCGGTGTTATGTAATTGTTGTTTTGTCAGATAATCAGCAGCTTCTCGAATGTCACGTTCACCACTAAGAAAAACCAGTATGTCGCCTCGGTCATAACGAGAGATCTCATCAACGCAGTCTGCAATTGCACGAGTCAGATCTTTAGATTCTCCATCTTCAGATTCGGTATCACGATATTCAACATCGACAGGGTATGTTCTTCCTGATACTTCAATAATGGGTGCATCATTAAAATGAGTTGAAAATCGCTGAGGATCGATAGTGGCTGAAGTAATTATAATTTTTAGATCATGGCGTTTAGAAATAAGTCGTTTTAGATAACCCAGTAAAAAATCGATATTTAAACTACGCTCATGTGCTTCATCAACAATAATGCAGTCATATTGATTAAGAAAGGCATCATGATGTGTTTCAGATAATAAGATACCATCTGTCATCAATTTGATTAACGCATTTTCACCCAGCGTATCGCTAAATCGTACCTTGTAACCAACAACTCTTCCGCTTTCGGTTTTTAACTCTTCTGCAATACGATTAGCAACAGAACGTGCGGCCAGTCGCCTGGGTTGTGTGTGACCAATCATTCCGCGGATACCGAGTCCGGCATCAAGGCACATTTTTGGTAATTGTGTTGTTTTACCAGAGCCGGTCTCACCGCAAATAATAATGACCTGATTTTGCTTAATGGCCTGAATAATTTCATCCCGTTTCTGACTGACAGGTAGTTCTTCCGGGTAAGTGGTTGTGGATTTGTTTTGTGCGCGTCGATGGAATTGGCTGGCAGATTTATCAATTAAATCCTGTAAATTGACAAGTAACTTTTCAACAGGTTTACTGGAATTAAGGCGTGACTGAAGACTCTGGATTTTACGTCTGGCTGAAAATTCATCTTTTAGCATGATTTGCTGAAGAGATTTTTTTAACTGCTCAACTTGTTTTTTGGGTGACATACTCATATGAACGGGTGATAAATTAACTATAAATGATTTAAATTGTGTCTAAAAGTGAAGAAAAACCTGTTTTTCTAAAGCATATGTTAAATATGAGCTATATAAATAGTGACAGGTTTTACTTATATTGGCCTGTTATATGCGTAGTTTAAGTGATTGTCAGTTTTCTGGCTCATAGTATGTGGTGATTTAGTAATAACATGAAATCAGCGATTATACAGTTTCTAAAGTTTTTTCCAGAGATACTTCTGGTAATGGCGTTGTTTTTCCCATTTTTGCTGCAGGCCGATTCAGATCGTGCGTGGCCTATTATTACTTTTACCTGTGACAAAGCCAAAAATGAAGTGAAATTAAAAAATGAAGTGAAATGGGGTGAGGCCGGGAAAAATTTTCAATTCAGTGCGGAGCAAGGCACCTATAATCCATGGTCTTTAGTTTCACTTGAAGATCGAGGTGAGAGAACCCTGATTTCAGAAAAAACACAGCTTGACCTTAAGTGTAGTTTGAGTGGAGCAGAGTATAAATTTGTTATTAAACCAAAAATATTCAATACAAATTTTAATGCAAAATGTGGAGATCGTTTATCGGTTAAAGTGAGTGTGTATAAAGGCTCTTCAATTCTGATACAGGATAAATCTATGGAAACCTTTTGTCATGGCAATGCACCTGTATTAAGGGGTATCAAGGTAAAAGGCGGGAATAATAAGGTGAAGTTCTATGAAGTGGCCCGTAGCCGGTTTTATTAGGATAAAGCTTTAGATTAAGAATGTTCCGGACATTTTTCCGAAATCAGTTCGAATCAGGACGCTAGAGCCCCCATATAAAAAAAGCCCTCTTAAGATGTGTGCACGCTTATATATCCTGGCCATATATAAGGCGCATAAATTGGCCATTTAGAGACTTATTTATTGAATTATTCCCCTAAGCTGGAATTTATAGAGGTGTTAATGAGTTACTGCTTACACCACAAAGTGGACATCAGAGATATGTGTATACTAGTCTCTAAACGACCCAAAGCAGACGTTCGTTGGTGCGTCTATGAATGCCTGTACATTTTGAAGCTGAATAAATGTCACCGTAAATTCAGCTCATTTGAATAAAAACTTAAAGTGTTTACGAAAGCTGCGTTACCAGTTCATCAATATCTCGATAAGCATCTTTAAGCGAGTTTTCATGTCTTTCATCTGCAAATTCTTGATACTCTGATTTAATTTCATAGAACTCCTCAACTCCAAGGTATTTACTGGCGGTTTTTACATGTGGCCCTAGATGATTCATCTTTTCTCTAATACCACCTATTTCAAAACCGAATTCTCCGCTTGACGAAATAAGCACAAGTTTCTTACCCGACATAATTGGCTCTATTGGAAAATCACCACGTGCTAAATCAAAAGTAAATGTTTTGCCGATACGTACTACCTGGTCAAACCAGGATTTAAGCGCGGCTGGCATGCCGTAGTTATACATAGGGGAAGAAATAACAATAATGTCTGCCTGATCAACCTCATCAATTAAGGTATCAGATAAGGCTAACAATGCTCTTTGCTCATCAGTTTTACTTTCATCAGGCGTAAAAACAGCGGCAATCCAATCTTGACTAATATACTCTGGTGGGTTTAACCCTATATCTCTATAGATAACTTCATCTTCGGTATTTAATGTCATCCACTTATCCATAAAGTGTGCCGCAAGTGTTTTCGAAATAGAGTTGAACTCTTGTATATCGTTATCTGTTCTTCTTGCGCTGGTATCTATATGTAATATAGTTTTCATTTTTTATCCTTTTTCAGTTTGAATAAGTTATGGATAAATTTTGCTTGTATAGGTAGTTATTGACAAATGATCAATATTGTCTTATAGATGAATAAAACTTATCTATGGTGTTTGTATATGTATGTCAATCTCCCCCCTTTAAATAGCATTAGGGTTTTTGATGCTGCGGCAAGAACAGGCAGCTTTAAAAAGGCCGCAGAAGAGCTTTACGTAACGCCGACGGCTGTTTCACATCAAATAAAAGCACTTGAAGCTGCGCTAGGCACTTTGTTATTTGTTCGAAAAACACGGGCAATTGAACTAACTCACGATGGTAATTTGTTAGCCAAAACTGCATATAATGTTCTACAACAGTTGGCGAATACAGTGAGTGAAATATCGAGCACTAAAAATATTATTACCGTAAGCACCACATCTTCTTTTGCAGCAATGTGGTTAGTACCAAATTTAACTAAATTTTATCAACTGCACCCTGATATAGAAGTCGCGGTAAAAACAGGTGAGCAACTTGATGATTTGGAAAAAGATAGAAGAGTTGATCTCGCTATTAGGTATGGCATTTATGACGAAACTTCAGTCAACGCATCTCTGTTGGTTACAGAAAAAATAGGCATGTACGCTACTCCAGGTTATATTGAAAATCTTGCCTCTGGGCAATCCATAAATCTATTAGAAACTAGATGGCAATTGCAAAATACAAACCTTCCAGTATTTACGTGGCATGCACTACGAAAAAACTCAGGAAATTATAAAAATATAGAAAGCGTTAGACAGTTCACTCAAGAGCATCACATTATTCAAGCTGCTCTCGCAGGTCAAGGTATTGCCTTAGTGAGCAATTTGCTTGTTAAAAATGTGCTAGAGCAAGGTTGGTTAACTCAATGTGACTATGTAGAAACTGATCAAGAAATTGAAGGATTAAGTTACTACTTATTAGTGCCTGAGCATAATGCTTATAGTAAAAGCATTATTTCGTTTAAGGATTGGCTTCTGGAAGAACTAAAGTAGTAGATATACTTAAGTGAATGGCTGCTATTACTAACAAAATTGCTCATGTAAATGGCTCCTAAGCCCATTCTGCAGAAGTCAGGTTAGCACTCCTTAAGAGTCAGCTACTGGCTGAAAATGCTCTGTCAGTGCTGATAAGCGAAGGTCTGTTAATGAGACATAAGCGACCGCCAGCAATACTAAATAGAAGGCTTAATAAAATTAGGTATCGTGGCCAGATTATACTGTCGTTTAACCATAATGTGGCCAAAACGGCCAACTTATGCCTTCGTGCACAGACGCAGAGGGCTTTTTTTATATGGCGCGCCCTAGAGGGTGAAGGCGTTAAGAAATTACGCATGTAATTTTAGCCTGAACGCCCGAAGGCTCTGCCGTAGGGCTGGACAATCCTCTTTCGCTATCAGTGTGAAATAAAGTGTATTGCGGGGTTAGAGGATTGCTCGTCTCATCCCTGAGACTCGGCCTTCGGCCCAGGGTATAAAAAAGCGCCATACCCTGTCAAAAAATGTTCCAGACATTTTTTTCGAAATCAGTTCGAATCAGGGCGCTAGAGCCCCCCATATAAAAAAAGCCCTCTTAAGACGCAAAGGGCTTTTTTTATATGGCGCGCCCTAGAGGATTCGAACCTCCGACTTCCACCTCCGGAGGGTGGCACTCTATCCAGCTGAGCTAAGGGCGCGTAGGCGACGGAGTATATCAGAATAACCATCTTCGACAATCTAATGTGGAGTGACTTAAGTCATCAGGGGGCGAGATAGACGTGAATATAACTTCAATCTGAAATATAATGTGCGCCTTTATAAAGTCTAAAATCAGAGAAAACACATGCCTAGCTCAAAGATTATCTATACCCAAACCGATGAAGCACCTGCTTTAGCAACTTATTCACTGCTGCCTATTGTTCAGGCATATAGCCGTGCTGCTGGCGTTGATGTGGAAACTCGGGATATTTCACTGGCAGGCCGTATTATTGCTAATTTCCCTGATAATTTAAAAGAAGAGCAGAAACAGAGTGATGCACTGTCAGAGCTGGGTGAGCTGGCTAAGACACCGGAGGCTAATATTATCAAATTGCCAAATATCAGTGCGTCTATTCCGCAGTTAAATGAAGCCATTAAAGAATTACAGTCACTTGGTTACGATGTGCCTGATTTTCCCGAGGATCCTCAGAATGATGCGGAGCAGGCAATTAAAGCGCGTTATGCAAAGGTACTGGGTAGTGCTGTAAATCCGGTATTACGAGAAGGTAATTCAGATCGTCGTGTTGCTGGTCCCGTAAAAGAGTATGCAAAGAAAAACCCTCATTCAATGGGTGTCTGGAATAGCGATTCGAAATCACACGTTGCTTCCATGTCTGAAGGCGATTTTTATGGCAGTGAACAGTCAGTCGTAATTGAAAATGCGGGTGATGTTAAAATTGAATTAATCACTGATGACGGTGCAACGACGGTATTAAAAGAAAAAACACCAGTGTTGGCTGGTGAAGTGATTGATTCGTCGGTAATGAGCTGTAACGCTTTACGTGCATTTTTTGAAGCCCAGGCACAGGATGCAAAAGAGCAGGGCATATTATTATCCTTACATATGAAAGCAACCATGATGAAAGTATCTGACCCGATTATTTTTGGTCATGCGGTAAGTGTTTATTATAAAGATGTATTTGAGAAACATGCGGCAACATTTAAAGAAATTGGTGTTGATACACGAAATGGATTAGGTGATGTATATGCAAAAATTGCTAACTTGAATGATGCGTTACGTCAGGAAATTGAAAACGATATTCAGGCGGTTTATAAAACTCGACCTGCATTAGCAATGGTTAACTCCAATAAAGGTATTACAAATTTACATGTACCAAGTGATGTGATTGTTGATGCTTCTATGCCAGCCGCTTTACGTTCATCAGGTCAGATGTGGAATAATGATGATAAGTTACAAGATACTAAAGCGATGATTCCTGATCGTTGTTATGCCGGTATTTATCAGGAAGTTTTTGTGTTTTGTAAAAAGCACGGTGCATTTGATGTTACAACAATGGGTAATGTAAGTAATGTCGGTTTAATGGCACAAAAAGCGGAAGAATATGGCTCGCATGATAAAACGTTCCAGATTTCTGATAACGGAACAGTTAAGGTAAGTGATGCTTCAGGTAATACTCTGATGGAGCATAAAGTTGAAACCGGTGATATCTGGCGTATGAGTCAGACTAAAGATCTACCGATCCAGGATTGGGTCAAGCTTGCTGTTAATCGTGCTAAAGCAACCGGTCAACCTGCAATATTCTGGTTAGATAAAAATCGTGCACATGATGCAAATATAATTGCTAAAGCAGAAACTTATTTAAAAGATCATGATACATCAGGTCTGGAAATTAAAATTATGTCTCCGGTAGATGCAATTCGATATACATTGGATCGTGTGAAAGCGGGAGAAGATACCATTTCTGTAACGGGAAATGTATTGCGTGATTACCTGACGGATTTGTTTCCTATTTTAGAATTAGGCACCAGTGCAAAAATGTTATCTATTGTACCGCTGCTTGCAGGTGGTGGTTTGTTTGAAACAGGTGCAGGCGGTTCAGCGCCAAAACATGTTCAGCAGGTATTAGAAGAAAATCATCTTCGATGGGATTCTTTAGGGGAGTTTCTGGCTATTGCTGTTTCACTGGAAGACCTTGCAGGAAAAACTGACAATGCATCTATAAACGTTTTAGCTGAAGCGTTAAATAAAGCAAACAGTCAATTTCTGACAAATAACAAATCTCCATCGCGAAAAGTAGGAGAGCTTGATACGCGTGGCAGTCATTTTTATCTGGCAATGTACTGGGCGCAGGCATTAGCAGAACAAACGGATGATAAATCTTTGCAGGAAATGTTTTTACCTATTGCAAAGCAGTTAACCGATAATGAATCTAAAATTGTTGATGAGTTAAGTGCAGTTCAGGGTAGCTCTGCGGATATTGGTGGGTATTTTCTTTCTAATGTAGCTAAAGTTTCAAACGTTATGCGTCCGAGTGTTACTTTGAATACGGTTATTGATAGTATTTAACCTGTCAGTTGCCTGTGTGCTGAAGCAATTTGCCCTGTCATGGCGCTTCCCCGGTGGAGAAGTGCCATGACAGTGGCGTTTAAGTTAAAGCATGAAAAATTGAGAGATAGTAGGCTAAGACATAAACCGATCTAACGAACGATAAGAAATTGCTTCAGTTAAGTGTTTTGCGTTAATTGTTTTTTCATTTTCCAGATCTGCAATTGTTCTGCTCATACGCAAAATTCTATGATAAGCACGAGCAGATAGTTTTAATTTTTCCATGGCGCTATCGAGAAGTTTTGTTTCGTTTGAGTTTAAATCGCAAAACTCATCGGTTTCTCGACTGGTTAATTCCGCATTAGGCTTTCCGCATCGTTTTAACTGTTTTTCAAATGCAGAAATTACACGCTGTTTTATTTTGGAACTCGTTTCATTATTATTTGTTTTTTCAGATAAAACTTTTCTATCAATTGCAGGCACTTCAATATGAATATCAATGCGATCAAGCAGAGGAGCAGAAATTCTGGAGCGGTGTTTTAATTGTTGTTCATGGGTGCATTGGCATAATGATTTCCCATCACAGTTATAACCCTGGGGGCAGGGATTCATTGCTGCAACTAACTGAAAACGAGCAGGGAACTCAGCTTGTCTTGCGGCTCTTGAAATAGTGATGCTTCCCGTTTCTAAAGGTTCACGTAAAACATCAAGGCTGTGCCTGTCAAATTCAGTTAGTTCATCTAGAAAAAGAACCCCATTATGTGCCAGAGAAATTTCACCAGGTTTAGGGTTAGATCCTCCACCAACTAACGCAACCCCTGATGCTGTGTGATGGGGTGCGCGAAAAGGTCGCTGCCCCCATTCATTTATATTAAAACCCTGATGGCTTATAGATTTAATCGCCGCGCTATCAATTGCCTGTTGTTCAGTTAAGGGAGGGAGCAAACTTGATAATCGAGATGCAAGCATAGTTTTACCAGTGCCTGGAGGACCAACCATCAGTAGATTATGTCTTCCAGCGGCTGCAATTTCTAAAGCTCTTTTTGCACGGTGCTGGCCTTTTACATCTTTAAGATCAAGAATGTGAGTTTCATTTTTGTAGAGTTGAATTTTTGGGCGTTGCAAGTCCTCCTGTTGATGCAGGTACCTGCAAATGTCTAATAAATATCTGGCCTGATAGATGTCTGCATCTTTAATCAGTGAGGCAATTTCAGCAGATTTATCAGGTAGTATTAAAGTATGCTTTAGTTTTTTTGCACCTATGGCAACAGGTAGTGCGCCACTTACCGGTCGAAGTTCACCACTTAGTGCTAATTCACCATGAAATTCAAATTGCTGTAATGATTCAACGGGAATTTGTTTTGAGGCGGCCAGAATGCCAATTGCAATGGGTAAATCATAACGGCCTCCATCTTTAGGTAAATCAGCAGGTGCAAGATTGACCGTAATTCGTTGCATGGGAAAATCAAAGCCAGAATTTATAATGGCAGCACGAACCCTGTCTTTACTTTCTCGAACGGCGGCTTCAGGTAAGCCAACGATAGATAAAGACGGCAACCCACTTGAAATATGAACTTCTACACTAACTGAAAGTGATGATACGCCGTTGAGGGCCTGAGTATTGATAGAAGCGTAAGACATGGATTCCTTTCCTGATGTAATTTAATTGTAGTGTGAAGAGCGCACTTAAGGTATTAACATTCTCCGTCCCTCATTGAATGTTAATTCTGCACTTCAATAATTATTTATTCTAAATCTTCAACCTTCTTTTCTAAATCTTTTAACTGTTTAAGTGTACGTTCCAGTAACGCAGTTTGTACATCAAACTCTTCCCGGCTAACCAGGTTCATCTGACGTAAGCTGGATTCAAGAATAGCCTTCATATTACTTTTCACATCAGATTGCAGGGTTTTAAAGTTGTCAGGTATGGCAGAAGACAGCTTGTCTGCAAGGTCATTCAGGTTTTGATTGTTGATCATTGCTTGGTCCGGCTAAAAATGTGTCTTTAGTTTACATTAAATATTATGCACCTGCTTTGTGCAAAATTGAGCACCAAAATAGAGCGCATTAAAATTATATGGTTCATTTTAGTGCATTCAAAGGGTTGGAAAATAACATCATGTATATTAGAAATGGCTGTAACTATATGTTTTTAAAGATTAACTTGTAGTTGGCACGTCTGCTGCTGTGTACTCTGTCACATTTTGTAATTAATGCTTTTAACAAACTAGGGTCTTGAACATGAAAAAATTAAACTTATTAGCACTTAGTGCAGCAGTAGCTGGTGCACTGGTAAGCGGTACAGCAGCAGCTGACCTAACAGGCAACATTGGTCTTTCTAATAATTATTTATGGCGTGGTGTTACCCAGACAGGCGATTCTGCAGCAATTAGTGGTGGAATTGATTATTCAAATGAATCGGGTGTTTATGCCGGTGTTTGGGTAGCTAATATTGATGATTTTGATAGTGACCCTGTAACAGGTTCTGCCTATGAAATGGATTTATATGCAGGTTATGCAGGAGAAGCTGGTTCTATTGGATATGATGTAGGTTTTATCACTTATCAATACCCACTATCAACAGACGTTAATTTTACTGAAGTTTATGTTGGTGTAGATGTTGTTGGTTTAGAGCTTGATGTTGCATTTACGGTTGATACGGATGCAGGCGGTGATGATGCTGATATTTATGCGTCTGTAGGTTATTCGTTTGATTTAGGTAATGATCTGAGTTTAGGTCTTTTATACGGCAACTATGCATTTGATGCCGCTGGATCTGAAGACTATAGCCATTATTCAGCTTCTTTAGGTAAGGGTGATTTCTCTTTTGCGCTTGAAGCAAATGATACTGATGCTGATGACGATATGCGCGTTGTTGTTGCATGGGGTCAGGAATTCGAACTTTAATTTAATATAGGCAAGCGTAAATCGCTTGCCTTTTTTGCCTGTTATACAGGCTTCTTCTGGAGATGATTAATGAAATTAATTTCTGCAATTATTAAACCTTTCAAGCTGGACGATGTGCGTGAAGCATTATCTGAAATTGGCGTGCAGGGTATTACAGTGACTGAAGTTAAAGGCTTTGGTCGTCAAAAAGGTCACACTGAGTTATATCGCGGTGCTGAGTATGTTGTTGATTTCCTTCCTAAGGTAAAACTGGATGTGGCAGTTGATGATGGCATTGTTGATCAGGTGATCGAAGCAATTCGTAACGCGGCGAATACAGGCAAAATTGGAGACGGCAAAATTTTTGTATCTCCAGTAGAGCAGGTTATTCGTATTCGTACAGGTGAAAGCGGTCCTGAAGCGCTTTAATTATTGAGGGTATAAACAGTGGAAAATCAAATTTTCGAACTTCAATATGCAATGGATACCTTTTACTTTTTGGTGTGCGGTGCATTAGTAATGTGGATGGCAGCTGGCTTTGCAATGTTAGAAGCGGGTTTAGTTCGTTCAAAAAATACAACAGAAATTTTAACCAAGAACGTAGCATTGTTCGCGATTTCATGTGTTATGTACATGGTATCAGGTTATGCAATTATGTATGACGGTGGTTACTTCCTTGCGGGTATTGCAGGTGGTGATTCATTAGTTAAAGATGCTCTGGCGTCTTCAGCTGAAAATGGTTTTGGTGGTGATTCAGTTTATTCTGGTGCTTCTGACTTCTTCTTCCAGGTGGTTTTCGTTGCTACGGCAATGTCTATTGTCTCTGGTGCAGTAGCTGAACGTATGAAGTTATGGGCATTCCTTGCGTTTGCAGTTGTTATGACTGGCTTTATCTATCCGATGGAAGGTTCATGGACATGGGGTGGCGCTTCTGTATTCGGTATGTTTACACTGGGCGATCAAGGCTTCTCTGACTTTGCAGGTTCTGGCATTGTTCATATGGCAGGTGCAACAGCCGCTCTAGCGGGTGTATTGTTATTAGGTGCACGTAAAGGCAAATATGGTGCAAATGGTCAGATACACCCGATTCCAGGTGCAAACTTACCAATGGCTACACTAGGTACATTCATATTATGGATGGGCTGGTTCGGTTTCAATGGTGGTTCAGTTCTGAAGCTAGGTGATATCGCAAGTGCTAACTCTGTAGCGATGGTATTTTTAAATACTAATGCAGCAGCAGCGGGTGGTGCATTAGCAGCATTAGTGGCAGCACGTTTACTGTTTGGTAAAGCTGATTTAACAATGCTGTTAAACGGTGCGTTAGCAGGTCTGGTTGCAATTACGGCAGAGCCTTCTACGCCAACAGCATTGCAGGCAACTATGTTTGGTGCGATCGGTGGTGTACTGGTTGTATTTAGTATTATTGCACTGGATAAGATGAAAATTGATGACCCTGTTGGTGCAATCTCTGTTCACGGAACATGTGGTTTATTAGGTCTTTTATTAGTGCCTATTACAAACCCAGAAGGTGCAACATTTGCGGGTCAGTTATTAGGTGCAGCAACTATCTTTATCTGGGTATTTGGTACAAGCTTCGCAGTATGGATGGCCATTAAAGTTGTTATGGGTATTCGTGTAAGTGAAGAAGATGAATACGAAGGTATGGATCTGGTTGACTGTGGTATGGAAGCCTACCCTGAATTTACGACCAAATAGCGTGGTTGATAAATACCAGTAGTTTAGACTCCTGCTGGATTGTGGTTGAAGCCGGTGCAATTGCACCGGCTTCTTTTTTTGTGAAAAATATATATAATTTAAAATTACTGCTAAATTCAAAATAAATAATTATGATAAAAAATACTGTGGCTATTCTATTGCTTGTATATTCCTGCTTTACGAATGCAGAAATATATAAATGGGTAGATGAGCAAGGAAGAACGCATTATGAGGATAAACCTGTTGGTAATGCTAAAGAGATGGAAATAAATACAGAAAAACAGGGGCATATTAAAGTAAACAAAGAAAGAGAATT
This sequence comes from endosymbiont of Galathealinum brachiosum, assembly GCA_003349885.1. Taxonomy (NCBI): domain Bacteria; kingdom Pseudomonadati; phylum Pseudomonadota; class Gammaproteobacteria; species endosymbiont of Galathealinum brachiosum. The sequence continues at coordinate 559,303 of QFXC01000011.1, forward strand.
AAAGCAGCAGAGATTATTAGAAACATATGAAGATGATCTGCAGAGAAAAAATGAAGAGATAGCTAGAAAGAAGAAAAAGAAGAAAAAACTGGCGCGAGAATGTTATCAGGCAAAAAACAGATTGAAACATTACGAAAGAGCAAGCTCACTGTATGATCTGGATAAGAATGGAAAGAGGATCACAATGTCAAATATTGAAAGAGAGAAAGCAACCGCAGTATTACGAAATAAAATAAAGAAGAGCTGTAAGTAATATAAAAGAAGTGGGTACGTTTTTGATTAAGGTCTACACGCTATTATTTAGCGCATTATCAACCAATTTTCTGAAACTGTGTCTTAGATGAAGGTTTGGTAAATAAATTGTCATGCTTGTAAACTTTTGATAATCCTCGATTAAGTTCTTCTACAAATTCATTTAAGTTCTTTTCAAGTTTTTTAATACCATTTCGATTTACGAAAATTAACACATCAGAATCCAGTTTAATTAATGAAAGGCGCAATCTGCGTGGCGGCGTAACATCGTCGATATAAATTTCACACCAGATACCAGGCTTAATTGAAGGTGGTAGAGAGCAACTGTTTGAGAGCGGAGATTTCTGTGTGTTTCCTGACGTTTTATCACTAGAAAAAGAAGATGTTTTCAGGATGGTATTGTAGTGCCCTATTAAAGATTTAATCTCGGTCTCTACTTTATCTTCCTGATGATAAAGCAATAACATATTGTTATTGCTTCGTGCAATGTTCATGTAATTTTCTTTTATATGAATATACTGGTTTGTATCGGCAAGGGGTTGAATAGAAGATAGCAACTCTTTATACATATTAATAGCGTTAATCCATTGAGCGCTAGTTTCTCCATGGGACTTTAATAATTTAAATAAAGCAATAGGCCATAATTTTAAAATAAGGCCCTGGCAGGGCTTTGGTATGTCATGGTTCAGAATGCAGCTTTTTATTTTATTGTTTAATATTTTCTTGGAAGTTAATGTTTGATTATCACGACTTGTTTGTAATAAAGTGATTAGTTTTTTAAGCTGAATATTTGCTATAGAAAATTTATTTACATCAGGTGCTGGTACGTGAAGTTCAGATAAAATAATGTCAATTTTACGGATTATAGATGTATTGTTTTTAGATAAAGCGGATAATTTTTTTGCAATAAATAAAGTGCGTCTCGCAGGGTGCTTCGGGTTATTGCTGAAATTAGAGTCGGATAAACTAATTTTGTGCATAGGTAGTTGTAATCGCAGTAGCGATATTTTCAAATCTGCAGGCATGGTTGGATCGCAGCTGACTGTATTGAATAATCGTTCAATAAGTTCAGAGTTTTTTTCAGTCATAATTCTGTAACCGTCATAAAGTTCCCGAAGACTAAAATAATTCTTAAGGGTTAATGCTCATGGATGACATCCATGCCAGTCAAATGGGCACACAAAAATGCAGAATCATCCCGCATTATCAGGGTTGAAATATACAGTCAAAGGTTAAAATAACCTGAACTGATAATTTCATTTTATATTTTGCTCATTTTAAGGTTTAAACGGTTACGGATAGTGAGTTAATGACCATGCCAAGAGCATGATCGAAAGCAGAATGGTCGGCTATAATTTGCGATTCATTAGAACGTAACTCACTGGTAAATATTTCAGCGTCTTTTTCTATGACTTTAATGCCGACTCTATCAACAAAAATCAACTTGGCTTCTTCCATTATAATGACTGATAATTTAACACGTCGTGCTGCAGATTCTTCGCCATTGTAAACTTTAAACCAGACGCCAGGTCGTACTTCATGAGGAAGATTGGCAATTTTTTCGCGAGCAACATTGATCTGCTCAAGGAGGGGGTCAACTATCTCTTCTTCAATTTCCAATATTGGCTCAGACATAGAGTAAAAATCATCTATTTCATTGTCTGCTTCATTGACAGAAACAAAGTAGGAGTTATGGTCAGACGTGTTTTCGGGATTGAAAGCACTTTCATTGAGCGTGCTTTCAAAGGTTAAAAATACATTATTAACTTCAGTTTCGATATCAACCGGATTTTGTTTTGTGTTTAGTAGGTTGGTGTGAATGGCATCGAGAGCATCATCTTTCTCAGTAGATAAAGTATTGTATGCCTGCGATGATTCGACAGGCTGTAATAATTTGATCAGGTTGTTTACTATGTGTACAGAGTCGCGCCAGTCGTCACTATTCTTGCCGTACTTTATGTACCGGTGATACATAAGTGTTGACCAGAATTTAAGGACTAATTTTTGTGAAATTTTAGGCAAGGTTTTATTTGTTACAAGGTGTTTCAGCTCTGCAAGAACGACTTCGCGAGCATGTTTTTGCAAGACTGATTTTTGAGTTTCTTTTTCTTCTTTAGCGGTTATTTGTAGCTCATCAAGCTCAATGGATTCTAACTGCGTTGTGGAATTTTCGAAGCTATTAATGTCAATATCAAAATCATTCAATAGCATTTCAACAACATCGTTTAATCTGGAAAAGAGAGAGTCATCTCTTGAAGTGAGGCCGCGACCAAGATGTGCTATAAGGTTAAGTGTAGCTCTGCATGGGTGTTCACCATCTGCAAAAAAGGTTTTGTCTAACATGGCTACTTTTATTACGGGTATTTGTAATCTAAGTAACAAGTTTGTAACGGGTTCTGAAATACTGATGTCTTCAGTAATGGCGTCAAATAACATTTCAATGAAGTCGATGGTTTTTTCATCAACCTGATTGACCTGTTTAGTGATAGCTCCACCACTGCGACTTCCCATGTCGGCTAACAGGGCTCGCTTGAAGTCGGCAGCATTTATCTGTTCTATAGGTTCGCTTGACTGTGAAACATTGTGTTGCAGGTTGGACAGTGCATTCATTACATCGCGGCGGTCATAATATTGCGTGCCAACTGAAGCGTGCGCATTATTTGTCGTTGTAAATGATGCTGGTATTCCTGGTCCAGAAGCGGTTAGTTCGCCATTTATAAATTGACTTATAACCTGATGCGGCTGTTGCTTTGTATTGTTTGATGAAGAATTGTAAATTTGACTTTGTTCAGAGCCTGTCGAATATGAAGACCCGGTGCCAGATGAATTGTAATTATAAGTGGAGCTCTGTGAGGCATTATAAGTCGGGTTTTCAATATAAACAGCATCTGTTTCTTTTGGTTGATCTACAGGCGCTACCTGTGCATTTATTTTAGACGATGTTTTATCTGTAGCATCCCCAAGTTTTATCTGAGGTAATATTCCCTGTTCTATGAATAGCTGATTTAAGTTTTTGTAAAGATCTTCCAGGTGTAAAATGACTTCCTGATCAAATAACTTATATAAAATTAATTTATTATTTGTTGAAAGTTCTATTTCAGATAGTGCGTCTTTAAATGATTCGCAAATGTTTTTAGGTTCAAGTGCATTCTTGATAAAAATATCGGAAGATTTAAGTGATAAAAATTCTATTCTGGCTTCAAGGTGACCAACAGCCTCGCCATATAAATTCATTGCTTTGGAGTGCATAGTGGATATGGCAACCATTTCCTCTAATTCGTCCTGATCAACAAGGCTTAGCTCATCTTCCTCGGTAGTATTTTGGTTGTTTTGGTTGTTTTGGTTATTGGCTGGTTGTAAGTATTCTTTTAAATTGACAGCGAAATTTTGCCCGATTTGTTGACGTTCAGTACGTAACATCCGCATCGTGTCAAAATACTGATTCTGGTCTTCGTTTGAATCCGCATTTTCGGCTAGCTGGAATAACATATCATCAGCACCGTCAAACATACGACCCATTAATTCAGATAACTCCTCATTGAGGCAGTATGCAATTTTACTTTTTAACTGTTTGAGGTTTATCTCAGCAGTCTGCCCGGGTGTTCGGGATGTGTTGTTAAAGTTGTGTATGATCGCGCTCATGTATTTTTCCATTCAGGAATTTAATTACATAATGGCACTATAGTTTCTAACCCAGAAAAAGCTTTTGGCTTGGTGTTAGTGCGCATCTTCTATAAAAGGGGTTAACCTTCCGATGCTTTTAACATTTGAGGCGTGTGGTGAATTAAGTATTGCACACCGTTACTTAATAATTTAGTTGCTTTTGCGGGTTTCTGTCGTGATCCTGTTCACAAAAGAGATAACCATATATCTAGCGGTCCAGTCGATAATTTTGACAGGACAGTTTTATTTTAGTTCTATTTCTAGAGAATAGTAGTAGAAGCAGACAATAATGAGGTTATCGAAGATGAGAGGTTAAATCGTCATCTTTTTGAATCATTAGAGCCCCTTGTGAGGCGCTCTAATGAGTGGCAGTTATACCCTGGGGCAGATAATGTCCAGCACCTCAGCGGCCTGTTCCCAGGCCTGCTCCATTACGTCGGGCAGGATTTTTAAATCCAGACCTGTTATTTCAAGAGATTTAGGTTCAAAACCTGGAAAATCATCGAGTAAGTGTTCATCTACTTCAATGTCAGGCCCCAGCGCGTTTACTACACAGTTTGCAATGTGCACAATAGAGGCCTCCATACGATAGTTTTTGGCTTTAAGGGGGGTATGGTGGTAGGCGACAACTTCTTTCAGGGTGTCTGATAGTTTCCAGGCTTCTATTAAAGCAGCACCAACGTCGCCATGGGTGAAGCCAATGATTTTTTGTTCTGAGCGAAATAACTGACCATCAGATTCAGCTGCAGCAAGTAATACCTCTTGTGATAACGCAGGTTCTTTAAAGTATAAAATTAGCTTACCAATGTCATGTAGCATGCCGGCAACAAACAGACGTTCACCGTGTAAAATATTGCAGTGTTTAGATAGCAGTCGTGAAACAATGCCTGTGTGTACGCTATGTCGCCAGAATAAATCTATATCAACCAACTGGTTGGGGATCCGCTTGAATGTATCAACGGCTGATGTTGCCAGAACCAGATTACGTAGATCGTCTTCACCAATAACCGATACAGCCCGACTAACGAGTTCTATTTTTGCTCTGAGAGAGTAATAAGCGCTGTTAACAATGCGTAAAATGCGTGCGGTAAGAGCCGGGTCGTGGCTAATTATTTCACCGAGTTGTTTGGCGTTATGATTTTGATCTTCAAGAATCTGGGAGACGCGAATATATATTTCAGGTAATGAAATAAGTTTGACGACGCCTTTTACGAGGTCTTCGGGCTTGCGAACCATTGTTTTCCCTAAGTTTGAGCAAAAAAAACCACCCGTTCGGGTGAGTTAGTAGTGAATAATGGCTTAAAATGCGTCGATTTTCTAGTTAACTATAAAAAAAACATAAAAATAGGGTGAAAATATGTGTTTTTACAGGTTAGTGTGAAATTTCAGCTCTTGCGATAAGTTCTCTAACAGTGCAAACGTGCTCACCAAAAGACAGGGTTTGTTCTAGATTGATATAACCTTCTTTGAAGCGCTTGCGTTTTCCGTGATCCATCAAGTAAGTGCCGTTAGTGGAATCCAGATCTGTTAAATACATTTGATCATTCAAAACAACTAACTCTGCATGACGTGAGCTTGTTGTTTTATCAAAAAGTTCTATATTGCCCCTGCGGCCAATAATATACGTCTTGTTTTCCATTTTTATCCTTTGGAATCTCGCGATTCTCTTCGTTTATCATTTTTATCTGACTAATAGTTATAGAACAGATTCAATTAAGTTGCGTGATTTATATCACAATGAAAGTAAAACAACTATGCCTTCCAGCCTTTATCACAGAAGGCCGACAGGTATATCAGAAAATCCTTACGTTGTTCCCTGAAAACTATCTGTTTCTCATAAAATCGGCGGTTTTATAGAATGCATCATATAAGATCTGTTTTAATTCGCTTTCAATGTTCATGTCAGTCATTGCTTGCTGTATACAGCTCATCCATTGGTCTCTCTCAATTTCTCCAATGACAAAAGAAATGTGGCGTTGACGAAGTCTGGGATGTCCGTATTTTTCTATATAGAGAGAGGGACCACCTAACCAGCCAGATAAAAACATAAACAGTTTTTTACGTGCTTCAGTTAAATCCGGGGCGTGTAATTCTCTTAATTCTGTCATATCTGACTTTTTGTCCATCAGGTCGTAAAAGCGGTCAACGAGTTCTCGTACTGATTTTTCTCCACCAAGGGACTCATAATGGGTGTTTTTCATAGCATTTTGTCAAATAAGTTCGAATATATGCATTCTACACTAATCATAAAGCTCTAATATGCTGTATAATTTGCCACCCTTTTTGATTGGCCGGAACAACTGGCCCATTTGCAACTATTTTTGGCCAGGAGCTTGAAGCAAACATGAAATTACGTAATGTCGCAATAATTGCCCACGTTGACCACGGTAAAACTACTCTGGTTGATGAATTGTTAAAGCAGTCCGGCACAATAGATGATAGCCGTGGAGACATGGATACCTGTGTTATGGATTCCAATGATCAGGAAAAAGAACGTGGTATTACTATCCTGTCAAAGAATACCGCTATTACCTGGAACGATTTTCGTATCAATATCGTAGATACACCGGGTCACGCGGACTTTGGTGGTGAGGTTGAACGTGTACTTTCTATGGTTGACTCAGTATTACTACTGGTTGATGCACAGGAAGGTCCTATGCCTCAAACACGATTTGTTACGCAGAAAGCTTTCGACATGGGTTTCAAGCCAATTGTTGTTATCAATAAAGTAGATAAGCCTGCTGCACGCGTTGACTGGGCGTTAGATCAAACATTTGAACTGTTCGATCAGTTAGGTGCAACAGATGAGCAGTTAGACTTCCCTGTTATTTATGCATCAGGTTTAGGTGGTTTTGCAAGTCTGGAAGATGACGTAATGGAAGGCGACATGACTCCGCTTCTTGAAGCAATTATTGAGCATGTGCCTGCTCCTGATGTTGATATTGATGCGCCTTTTCAGATGCAGGTCAGCTCACTGGATTACAACTCATATGTAGGTGTAATCGGAATAGGTCGTATTAAACAGGGTAAAATCAGACGTAATCAGGCTTTGTCATTGATAGATAGTGAAGGCAATATCCGTAATGGTATTCGAATGCAGCAAATTTTAGGCTTCCATGGTCTTGAGCGTGTTGAAGTCGATGTGGCGCAGGCGGGTGATATCATTTGCTTTAATGGTATCGATAAGTTGAATATTTCAGACACAATCTGTGATCCTGAAAATATTGTTGCGATGCCTCCACTATCTGTAGATGAGCCTACATTAAGCATGACGTTCCAGGTGAATAATGGCCCGTTTGCTGGTCAGGATGGTAAATATGTTACATCGCGTAATATTTCAGATCGTTTAGATCAGGAACTAATTCACAATGTTGCTTTAAAAGTAGAGCCAGGTGAAACAGGTGATAAATTTAAAGTGTCAGGTCGTGGTGAATTGCATTTATCTGTATTAATTGAATCAATGCGCCGTGAAGGTTTTGAGCTTTGTGTAGGTCGTCCTGAAGTGGTTATCAAGGAAGTTGATGGTAAGTTACAGGAGCCGTATGAAGCGTTGACGGTTGATGTGCCTGAGGATTCGCAGGGAACGATAATGGAAGCCCTGGGTATTCGTAAGGGTGAGCTGAAAGATATGGTGCCAGATGGCAAAGGCCGTGTTCGTTTAGATTATAAAATACCAACCCGTGGTTTAATCGGTTTCCGTACAGAATTCCTTACAGCGACACAGGGTAATGGTCTTATGTATAACGTATTTGATAGTTATGGCCCTAAGCTGGATGTGATTATTGGTCAGCGTAGTAAAGGTGTGCTTATCTCAAATGGTACAGGTAAGGCACTTTCCTTCTCAATTTATAACCTGCAAGAACGTGGCAAGATGTTCCTTGAGCATGGTGATGAAGTTTATGAAGGTATGTTAGTTGGTATACATGCGCGTGATAATGACCTGGTGGTTAACCCGCTTAAAGGTAAGCAGTTAACAAACGTACGTGCATCTGGTACAGATGAAGCATTGACTCTTGTTAAACCTATTCAAATGTCTTTAGAGCAGGCGCTTGAGTTCATCGATGATGATGAGCTGGTTGAGGTTACGCCTAATCATATCCGTAGCCGTAAGAAATTATTGACTGAAAATCTACGTAAACAGAGTTCGCGTGGTATGAAAGTAAGTTAGTACAATACCTGTCTTCTGGAGAATGCTTCTTCACTTATGAAGTGCAGGAGCATTCTCCAGATCACAATTTTTCTCCAGCTTGAGCGCTCTTCGTGCAAGCCCTGTCTATAACAGCTAAACTCCGGTAATCTAACAATAATTATCAGTAGTGGGTTTTAGTATCAGTGTCAGAAAATAATAAAGAAAATCAGGTCCTCGTTGTAGACGATTCCCGTGTGATTCGTCGTGCCGCAGTTAAAATTCTTCAGAAAGAGTTTGATGTAGTTGAAGCAGAAGATGGCGAAGACGCCTGGGATGAACTGCAGAAAAATTCAAATATATCCGTCGTATTCAGTGATCTGGGTATGCCTAATATGGATGGTTTTGAATTATTAGAAAAAGTACGCAATGCTCAGGACCCTGTGCTGGCTAAAATGCCAATAATTATTATTACGGGGGCAGAAGAGTCTGATGGGACTAAAGAAGAAGTGCTGCGATTAGGTGCAACTGATTTTATCTCTAAACCGTTTGATTCTATCTCTTTAAAATCCAGAGCATCGGCTCATATAAATTATCGTAATGAAGTGAAGTCACTGGAAAAAGGTGCTGCACTTGATAAATTGACCGGTTTATTAACTGAGGCTTCTTTTCATCAGCAGGGAGAGCAGGCGCTTGCTTATGCCAAACGACATTGTACCGAATTTACACTAGTACGATTTGATATCGACCGTTTTGCTGATGTTTTTGTAAAGCACGGTAAAGATATTGCAGAACAGATATTAGCTAAAGTGGCTTCATTAATTAATGAAGGTAAACGCACAGAAGATATAGCCGCACGTCTGGGTGTGTCACGCTTTGCTTTGTTGCTACCCTGTTCGGATCCGCAGGGGGCGGAAGTCGTCGTTAGTCGAATTTGTCAGCGAGTATCACGATTAAAATTAAAAATGGGCAAAGATGTTTTTAATATACAGTTTAGTACCGGTATAACTTCACCTGTACTGGATGATACGGAAGTTGTTTTTTCAGATCTGTTCAAACAGGCAGAAATTGCATTACAAAAAGCAGTAACTGATGGCAGTGGAAAAATCGTTCGATATCAGAGCGGCGAAAGCAGCGTTACAGAAAATACACCAGAATCACTGTCTGTTAGCGAAACAGAGGTTGATCTTGAAGATATTGTGATAAAACTGGCCAGAGAAGACGCTAGCGTAACTGATGAGCAACTGGCTTCAGCAATGCGAAAAATGCTGCCATTAATTGCGCACGCAGATAGCCGGCTTAAGCTGGGTTTAAGTAAGGTAATACTGCATCTTAAAAAGCGACTACACCATTAACTTGTGATGACAACAGTTGGTTAATAGTCGTTATATTAAAAAGGTATTTTTAGCAGAATTCGATAATATTTACAGCGATATTACTGGCCTTTAGGTACAATAGAGTCTTTTAAATTATCAGGATTTTACTGTTCCATGCTGTCTATCTCACAACGTATTGCCGAAGAATTATCCGTTAACGAAAAGCAGGTTATTGCTGCAGTTGAGTTACTGGATGAAGGCTCAACAGTTCCATTTATCTCTCGTTACAGAAAAGAAGTTACAGGTGGCCTGGATGATTCGCAGTTGCGGATGCTTGATGATAGATTGCGATATTTGCGTGAGCTTGACGATCGACGGGAAGCAATATTAAAAAACATAGATGAACAGGAAAAACTCACACCAGAATTAAAAGCCTCAATTATGCAGGCTGATACAAAAAACCGACTAGAAGATTTATATTTGCCATACAAGCAAAAACGTCGTACTAAAGCACAGATTGCAAGAGAATCAGGTCTGAAGCCATTGGCTATTACTTTATTCGAAGACCCCTCATTACAGCCAGAAACAGAAGCTGAAAAATATATTGATGAAGAAAAAGCAGTACCTGATATAAAAGCAGCGCTTGATGGTGCACGACAAATTTTAATGGAACAGTTTGCTGAAGAAGCTGATTTGTTACAAAATTTACGCGAATATCTGTGGCAGCAAGGTATTATTGAATCAAGTGTAATAGCTGGAAAAGAAATTGAAGGTGCAAAGTTTTCAGATTATTTTGAATACGAAGAAGCAGTAGAAAAAATCCCATCACATCGTGCTCTTGCATTATTCCGTGGCCGTAATGAATCAATATTACAAATGAATTTAAAAGTGCCAAATGAAGATGAGCTGGATACCCATCCTTGTGAAGCTAAAATTACAAATTATTTTAATATTGAAAATCAGGGTAGAGCAGCTGATAAATGGTTGCAGGATACCGTTCGCTGGGCGTGGAAAATAAAAATATTTAGTCATCTTGATGTTGAGTTAAAGATGAAGCTTAAAGAGGCGGCCGAAGAAGAAGCTATTAAAGTATTTGCTTCAAATTTAAATGATTTATTACTGGCAGCACCAGCAGGACCAAAAGCAACCCTTGGTCTTGATCCTGGCTTACGTACAGGCGTTAAAGTTGCTGTTGTTAATGAAACTGGGAAACTTGTTGATTACGCAACAATATATCCTCATGTACCAAAAAATCAGTGGGATCAATCTGTTGCGACATTAGCTGCATTATGCAAAAAACATAATGTAAAACTAATTAGTATTGGTAATGGAACCGCATCTCGCGAAACAGATAAATTAGCAAAAGAGCTGATAAGTAAATATCCTGAACTTAAAATGACTGCACTTGTTGTGTCTGAAGCAGGTGCTTCTGTTTATTCTGCATCAGAATTAGCGTCAAAAGAATTTCCTGATATAGATGTTTCAATTCGTGGTGCTGTTTCAATTGCCAGGCGCCTGCAGGATCCATTGGCGGAACTGGTTAAAATTGAACCTAAAGCAATTGGTGTAGGGCAATATCAACATGATGTCAGCCAGGTAAGGTTAGCGCGTCAACTAGATGCCGTGATAGAAGACTGTGTGAATGCAGTAGGCGTTGATATTAATATGGCTTCAGTCCCATTGTTAACGCAGGTGTCAGGTTTGAGTGTATCTATGGCTGAAAATATTGTTCAGTTCCGTGATGAAAATGGAGCGTTTAAAAACAGGAAGCAATTATTAAATGTGCCACGGTTAGGACCTAAAGCGTTTGAGCAATCAGCTGGTTTTTTACGCATATCTAAAGGTGACAATCCATTGGATAGTTCTTCTGTTCATCCAGAAGCGTATCCTCTGGTAGAAAAAATAGTTGAACAATCCGGCAAATCTATTAATGCCATTATTGGTGACACAAGTTTTCTTAAAAAATTAAGTGCTAATGATTTTGTTGACGATAACTTTGGTTTGCCGACTGTTGTTGATGTTATTGGCGAAATGGAAAAACCGGGAAGAGATCCGCGTCCAGAATTTAAAACAGCCGAGTTTAAAGATGGTGTTGAAGAGATAAAAGACTTAACCGCAGATATGATTCTTGAAGGTGTTGTGACAAATGTGACAAACTTTGGTGCATTTATAGATGTCGGTGTACATCAGGATGGTCTGGTTCATATTTCAGCATTGTCAAATACCTTTGTAAAAGATCCACGTGAAGTTGTTAAAACAGGTGATGTGGTTAAAGTGAAAGTGATGGAAGTTGATGTACAGCGTAAGCGTATAGCTTTAAGCATGAGACTGGATGATGATAGCCGTGATCAGGTTAAAGATATGTCTCGTGAAAAGAAACGTCCGCAAAAATCAAGACCACAAAATCAGTCTGCAAATAGTATGGGTAATTCAGCTATGGCTGATGCATTAGCTCAGGCGTTTAAAAAATAGTCGTAAGTCTTTGTCGTGAGTCATAAGTTTAACTGTCAGGCCAGGTTTAATTTTTGATTGTGACTTAAGGTTTATGACTTGTTAAGGTGCTTATAAATAAGCAGAAACTAAAAAGAAAAAACGAATGTTAACCCTCTCAAATCTCGCAATTCGTCGTGGAACAAAAGTTTTGTTCGAGCAGGCTAGTTTTAAAATACATCGTGGTAATCGCGTTGGTATTACAGGTGCCAATGGCTGCGGTAAATCTAGTTTGTTTGCGTTAATTTTGAAGCAGATTCACAGTGATGCGGGTGATTTAACAATACCTCAAAAAACGATCATTGCTCATGTGGCACAAGAAACACCGGCAACACAGAAGAGCGCTATAGATTACGCACTGGATGGTGACGTTGAGCTAAGAAATATTCAGCAACAATTAGCAGAAGCAGAAAATATTGATGATGGTGCAGCTCAGGCTGAGTGTCATAGTCGTCTGGAAGAGATTAATGCTTATACTGCTGAGTCGCGTGCGGGCAAATTATTGTTAGGTTTAAGTTTTACAACTGAGCAGTTAACTAATCCCGTTAGTAGCTTTTCTGGGGGCTGGCGTATGCGTTTGAATCTTGCGCAAGCACTTATGTGTCGGTCTGATTTGTTGCTACTGGATGAACCTACCAATCATCTCGATTTAGATGCGGTTATCTGGTTAGAGCAATGGTTGTTAAATTATACCGGAACCATGTTATTGATTTCTCACGATCGTGATTTTCTTGATAAGGTGACCAGCCATATTGTTCACATTGAGCAGCAATCTGTAAATCTTTATACGGGTAATTACAGTGCATTTGAAAAATTGCGTGCTGAAAAACTCGCGTTACAAAAATCTCAATATGATAAACAACAACGAGAAATAGCACATATAGAAAGTTTTATACGTCGATTTAAAGCTAAAGCCAGTAAAGCAAAACAGGCACAGGGACGGGTAAAAGCACTGGAAAGAATGGAAATGATTTCAGCTGCGCATATAGATTCGCCCTTTAATTTTTCATTTTTTAAACCTGAGAAATTACCTCATCCGTTAATGACACTAGATGATATTAACGTTGGATATGGGGATGTTGAAATATTGAAAGGTGCCAGTTTGAGTTTGCTACCCGGTGATAGAATTGCATTGTTGGGTCATAATGGTGCTGGTAAGTCGACTTTAATAAAATTGTTAGCTGGAGAGCTTCAGCCGCAGAAAGGTGAATTTGAGCAATCTTCTGAATTAAAAATAGGGTATTTTGCGCAGCACCAGCTAGAGCAACTTGATTTAGAAGCCAGTGCCCTGTTGCATTTGCAACGTTTAGATTCAAAATTAACGGAGCAACAAATTCGTAGTTATCTAGGTGGTTTTGATTTTCACGGTGATAGAGTGCTTGAATCAGTTGGGCCATTTTCTGGTGGTGAAAAGGCTCGATTAGTATTGGCATTACTTATTTACCAGAAACCCAATATATTATTACTGGATGAGCCAACCAACCATTTAGATCTTGAAATGCGGCATGCTTTATCGCTTGCTTTGCAGGAATATGAAGGCGCTATGGTTCTGGTATCTCATGATCGCCATTTATTACGTGCCGTTACTGATCAGTTTCTACTGGTTGATGAGGGTAAAGTTAAGGTATTTAATGACGATCTGGATGCATATAGGAACTGGTTATTACAGCCAAAAACAAGTATTGAAAATGAGTTAGATTCTAGTAATGAGCCAAAGGCAGTTAATAAAAAAACTCAGAGACAACAGTTGGCAGACCAGCGCAAGTTGTTGAATCCTTTGACAAAAGAGATCAAGTCGTTAGAAAAAGCAATGGGGTCTATTGAGCAGGAAATAGAAACGATTGAAGTTGAATTATCAAAGCCTGAAATGTATGAGGCAGAAAATCGTGAACAAATGGAGCAGTTATCAAAACACAGAGGTGATCTGAGTAACAAACTCGAAGAAATAGAAGAAAACTGGCTGCTTAAAAGTGAAGAGTTAACCCTGTTAACATCTCAGCAGACATCTGAATAATTAGTGAAACTGCAAGTTTCAGTGTTCTTACTGTCTTTTAGCACAGGAAATAGCCCGTTAGTCAGAATAGTGGAAAGCTGAAAAAGTAATTCTCTATAATAAATGTATATTCCCGGCACCCAATAGACATGGTCTTAATGGGGGAGAGCTAAATGTCTAAAAATAATTCAGTACATCAACTGGAAGCTATCGGTGCTAGTGCGCTGGCGAGTTTCTTTGTCAATTTTTCTTCATCACAACAGCAAATAGAGCAATCGCTATTAATGCTGGAAATGTCACCACAAGATGATGAATTAATTCAGGAGTTACAGCAGGGTGTTGAGTTAATTCAGCAGTCATTGAAAGACGTCGGTCTTGAAAAAATTGAACCTTTAACAGTTAGTTTGAATGGTCTGCTTCAGCAAATAAAATTAAAAAATCTGACATTTGAATCAATGTTAAGTGATTTGATATTGGTAGCCATTGATGACATTAAAATTATAATGGAAAAAATGATTGATGCTGAAGATCGCTGTGTGATAGTGACACGAATGCCAAGAATTTGTGAAAGCATAGATGCCATTAGTACAGCGGATGAGCTCAGTAGAAACGCAGTAATTAAGGATGCTTTATTATTGCTCGATCCAAGTATGGAAATTATTGAAACGAATATTTCTCATAATGATTCATTGGTAAATCTATTTTCTAAAGAGACGCCAGATGTAGAAGAGCTTGCAGCATATGGAGTTGAGGAAAGTGATGATTTTATTTTCTTTCGAGCGTTGTCTGAACCTTTAGAAACGCGAGCCAATTACTGGAGTGGGCGGGTTCATCGTATGTTACGCCTGGCTCTTAAAATGAATGACCATGCAGGCCGGCCAGTAAACCCCAACCAGCTTGCTGCTGCAATCTATATGCACGATGCAGGCATGGCTTTGTTGCCTTTAGAAGTTATTAATTGTGAAGATGAATTAACAGAAGGGCAACGAGTGCAGATTCAACAGCATCCTATTGTTGGTTATGAATTAATGCGATACATGAAAACCTGGCGTGAAGCGTCATTTATTGTATTGCAGCATCATGAACAGGTTGATGGTTGCGGTTACCCTTATGGTTTGAGTGATAATGATATATGTGATGGTGCAAAAATACTGGCTATAGTTGATGCGGTAGATGCGAGAACACATGAACGTGTACATGCTACATTATTAAAAAGACCATTGCTTCGAGCCGCTATAGAGCTTGGGCAAAATGAAGGAACCCAGTTTAGTGAAAAATGGGTGACAGTTTTTAAAGCTGTATTTCAGGAATTAAGGAAGCTAAAAACCTGATTATAGTTTTATGTATAGCTATTTTTAGAGTTAATAGACCTGACAATTACAGAAACATACTTTAATAGCATTAAATGCTGAAACAATTAAATATGAAAGAATTAAAACAACTAGAATTAGAAAGTCTTAATCATCTTTCTCCTCAGGAAGCGGTGGATATCCTCGAGCAGAAATCAAGTGCATTGCTGATTGATATTCGATCTAATATGGAATTTTTATTTGTTGGGCACCCTAAGGGCGCGTTACATGTTCCGTGGATTGATGAACCTGATTGGTGTGTTAATCCTTATTTTGAAAAAGAAATACGCCAGTTAATGTTAGGTGGTATTTGTGATCAGGGTGAAAGTACTCCCCCTATTATCTTGATTTGCCGTAGTGGGAAGCGTTCAATTGATGCAGGTAATGTTCTTCTTGAAGCGGGCTTTCATAATGTATGTCATATTACTGAAGGTTTTGAAGGTGATAGAGATTCTGAATATCATAGAAGTTCAACTGGTGGCTGGAGATACAGAGGTTTTCCGTGGGAACAGTGTTAATCGATAGAAACTAATCAGTAATAATAAATTAAATAACCAAAAATTAATTTTAAAATGACTAAAACAACTAAAACTAAAGAACAATGGAAAAAACAGCTCGATGAAGAAACTTATCGAGTGGCACGTGAGCAGGGAACAGAAGCTCCGTTTAGTGGAGCGTATTACGAAAATAAAGAAACAGGAACCTATAATTGTATCTGTTGTAATGCGCCATTATTTACTTCCCATGAAAAATATGACTCAGGAAGTGGCTGGCCAAGTTTCTGGCAGCCGGTTAGTGACTCAAGTATAACTGAAATACGAGATGTTTCGCTGGGTATAGAACGTGTAGAGGTCAGATGTGCAGAATGTGACGCACACCTTGGTCATGTATTTGAGGATGGCCCAAGGCCAACTGGCTTGCGCTACTGTATAAATTCGGTGTGTATGGATTTTAAGTCAGAGAAAGAATAGAAGAAAACTATAATTCAATACACTGATTATATTCAGCTATAACGGGTTTTATATTTAAATCTGTATTTAATTTTTCGGCAAGTATTTTTTGAGCCTCAGGCTCACCATGAACCAGTACTAATTGTGGGCGATTTTTAAAATTTTTATACCAGTCAATCAGTCCCTGTTGATCGGCATGAGCTGATAAACCTCCAGGCGTTGTTACTTTTGCATTTATTCTGATTTTTTCACCCCATAGTGTTAACCATTCTGCGCCATCAACCAATGACCTTCCCGGTGTATTTCTAGCCTGAAAACCGACAATAATTACATGGCTTTGATGGCGCCATAAATTATGTTTTAAGTGATGTTTGATTCGACCACCTGTGCACATGCCGCTACCGGCTATAATGATCGCACCAGATTGAATGCGATTTAAAGCCATTGAATCTTCAGTGGATGAGGTCATTGTTAGATTAGGTAGATTTAAAGGATTGCCACAGTTTTGTGCATCTTTACGTGCATCATCCTCGTATATAGAAGAGTATTTTGAGTAGATATTTGTGGATTTTATTGCCATCGGGCTATCCAGAAAAATTTTCCAGTTGTCGAGTTGCCAGTCATCATAATGCTTATTAAAGCAGTATAATAATTCCTGAGTACGCCCGACTGTAAAAGCGGGAATTAATATGTTACCTCGCTGGCTATGAGCATTGCGTATAGTTGATCCTAACTCTTCCCAGGTATCGTCCCAGTTTCTGTGTAGGCGGTCTCCATAAGTGCTTTCCATTAAAACAATATCGGCTTTAGTCAGGCAGGTCGGATCTTTTAGTATTGGAGCTCCGGCATGTCCAAGGTCACCGCTAAAAACAACTTTCTTTGAATGATTATTTTCATTGAGATCAAGCTCAACTATACATGAACCTAAAATATGCCCGGCATCGTGAAATTCAAGCGTTACACCGGACATTAAAGTGGTTTTATGAGTATAGGGGACAGGCTTGAAAAACCGTAAGCAATTACGTGCTTGCTGTTGTGTGTATAACGGCTCGACTAATTCTAATCCCTGACGTTCACGTTTTTTATTTTCCCAGAATGCACCCCGTTCATTTAAATAACCCGCATCCTCAAGTAAAACTTCGCATAAATCTATTGTTGCAGGGTGAGCGAATATTTCACCTTTAAATCCTCTCTCTATTAATAAAGGGAGTTTCCCGCTATGGTCAAGATGAGCATGACTTAAAATTACAGCATCAATTGATGCGGGATTAAAAGGAAAGTCATCATAGTTTTTCTGGGCCTGTTCGTAATCGCCCTGAATAAGCCCGCAATCCAGTAATATTTTATGGTCATTAATCTGTATAAGGTGGCATGAGCCTGTAACGTACTGTGTTGCACCTAGGAATGTAATATTCATAATTAACCTGAAGAGCTCGTAATCGCAACAGAAGAAGATATATTAAGTGTGGCATAAAATGGCCTTACTTCAAGTTTTGTTGTGTATTGCATTGCCCGGTAGTTACAATCGGGTCTATAATGAATGGCCGTTTCGGTATACTATTCACGAAAGACCATTGCATGGGTTTATTATGTCTGATCTGGATCAAGAGTTATTGCGTAAGAAATTAGATGAGTTACTCCTTGAGCATCGTGATCTAGATGATGTAATACATCGCTTTCATATGACAGGTGGTCTGGATCAAATGCAAATCCAGCGCTTGAAAAAACGTAAGTTAGTATTGAAAGAGTTAATTGTGAAAATTGAAGATCGGTTAATACCAAATATTATTGCCTGAATCAGATTGCAATAACCTGATATAAAATTAAAAGTTTTCCAGCAATATATTATATTTTTGAGCTGGACAGCTGAAAGCAGACATTAGACGGTTCATTATGAATCAGTTGTAATTGATACCCATTTCTTTCAGCTAGTTGTGCAGACTGATATAGACCAATTCCATATCCATCTTTAGATGGCAATATTTGTTTAAATAATACGTTTGTTTTTGAGACGGGGACAGGGTCACCATCATCATAGACCGTTATAACTGGTTGGCCTTTTTCAAGTTTGATGGTGGTAGTAATTTCAGTTTCTGGTCTTGTGCGGCGTTTGTTTCTGGCGTTTTCAAGCAGATTTTCAAGAACAGTATCAAAGACATCAGTATCGATAGAGGTATTTTGATCTGTTTCTCCAACAAACTGAATATCACGTCCATGATATCGGCTTTGAAGTTCTGTCCACCAGACATCCATTTGTTTGAAGCTTTTACCAGTGTCAGTTTTAGTCTGTAATTTATCAAGTGTGTTTTGTAAACGTTGAGATAATATAGGTAGTTGTTTGCTAATAAGTTGATGGCTTTCAGCCGGATCATCTGCGGCATGCACAACACCAGTTAATGCCTGTAGAGACTGTAAAATGTTTTTAATATCGTGTGTTAGTTTTGATCCGGTTTCATAAACCGCTTTTAAATGTGTCTGGTTTTTAAGCGTTATTTCACGTAATTTTGAATTATAAAAATAACTCATTAAATGCATAAGTAATTGCGCATGAATTTTTAAAGCTGAGCCCATAGGAATATGGCTATATAGAATCATCCTGATTCCATTATCTTCAAATAATGTTTGTTGTGCACTTACCTCACCGTAAAGGTTCTCGCTTTTATTGTCTGACCATTTAACGCCGCTTACCCAGGAGAGAGTTAATAATTGTTTAATGCTATTTTCGAGATATAAATCAGGTGTTATTTTTTTATTCTGCCCCAGCAATGATGTATGTTTAACCCAGTTTTCAAATGGATTGCCGATATTTAAAATGTGTTGTTCCCATATTTGTCCTATGCCGGCAAGACCATGTCTGGGTAACCATATAAGACTCAGAATAATAAAGAAAACACCAATGGATAATGCCGTAATTAGTAATGACTGGAGATAGTGAATGTTTGAAGTAAAGCTAATTAATATGCTGGTGACATAAAAGCTAAATAACCCAAAACTGATTAAAATACTGTGTAGGTAATCAATTTTGACAGAACGAACTTTTTTACAAGGCCATAAAATAAGTAAAGCACAGGCAAACAATAAAACATAAAAAATAATTTGTTCGAGTTCATGATCAAGTACATTTAAATGAAATAAGCGAGGTGTCAGTATAAGGCTAAGTTGTAGAAATAAAATTACAGCTGAAAGCGCATATAGGGTTCGTTGAAAGCCATTAACAAGAGCGCTTCCGCTAGTTAAGCCAATTAATAAAATGATCCATAGCGCGATAAACCAGTCACCGAGAAGCAAATACAGCGCTATGTTTAGGAGTAAAACAGGTATTAATGTCTTTAGGTGTATTTCTTCAGTCGCATTTAAGGCGGGTTGCCAGAGTAGAAAAAAACCAATGTGTGCGAGTAGAAGTGCTGAAACAAGAGGGCTGTTTTCCGTTGGTTGGTGTAATGCCAGGTGTAGCAATAACAGCATTAACCCAAGGTTAATAAACTCAAACCGGGTGCTGGTGGTGACTCTGTAAATATTAGGTTTATTAAACATATATTGTTGAAACATTGTCATTTGTTGATATTTCAACAGAAGCTATCTTTAAATTGTCGAAATATCAACATAAATTAATGCAAAAAATCACCTTTATTAGCTAAGTTATTGAAATATATGTGCTATATATTTATGGCATGGGCTGTGCAATATATCCATCAAAGCATTATTTTAATTATAAAATCTTTCTGGAGAAAGAATCATGAAAAGACAATCAGGTTTCACATTAATCGAAATAGCCATTGTACTTGTTATTATCGGTTTGTTATTGGGTGGGGTATTAAAAGGTCAGGAAATGATGACCAATGCTAAGATCAAGCGTATTTCTAATGACTATAACGGTATTTCAGCAGCAACATTTTCATATCTTGATCGTTATTCTTCATTCCCGGGCGATGATCCAAATGCAGCAGCGCGTTGGGGTGGTGCAGTTGTAAGTGGTGACGGCGATGGCCTTATTGATGCCGGAGAGCAACCTGACGTTTGGGAGCACTTAAGAGCATCTGGTCTGGTTTCAGGCACGGGTACTACTAATCCCACTCATGCATTTGGTGGTATTATTCGAGTTCAGCAAAATGGTGCAGGTTTAACGGGCACAGTAATCTGCATGTTAAATATGCCAGGTAAAACAGCTGAAATTATAGACAGACAGGTTGATGACGGTAATGGTAATACCGGTGAGTTTAGACAAACTGTTAACTCTGTTACTTATGATCAGAATGTTACCAATCTGGAAGTTTGTAAAAAGCTTTAAGCGCACACTGTAAATTAGCACTTAAAAGGCCTGCATTAGCAGGCCTTTTTTGTTTGATGTTTATAATATAAAAAACTCTATTCCATACCAAGTTCTTTGATTTTGCGGGTTAAGGTGTTTCGTCCCCAGCCAAGCAACTTGGCTGCCTCCTGACGTTTGCCTCCGGTTTTAGCCAGTGCGGCATCAATGAGTATCTGTTCAAATCTTGGCTGAATCTCAGCTAGAATATCTTCTTTTCCCATATTTAATTGAGCCTCAGCCCAGCTTAGTAGTCCGTCCTCCCAGTTTTGAGAAGGTCTGTCCATTGGGCTAACACTTTCAGGAGAAAGCTCGGGAGGCAGATCAGACATATGTATTTCACGGCCAGAAGCCATAACTGTAATCCAGCGACAGCTGTTTTCCAGTTGTCTTACATTGCCCGGCCAGTCAAGGCTGGATAAATAAGCCTCAACATCACTGAGCAGTATTTTGGCTTCTACCTGAATTTCTTCAGCAGCCTGCTGTAAAAATAAGTGTAACAATGCAGGAATGTCTTCTTTGCGTTCGCGCAATGGTGGAATCTGGATGCGAATAACATTGAGACGGTGAAAAAGGTCTTCTCGAAACAGGCCTTCTTTAACCCGTTGTTGTAAATCCTGGTGGGTCGCAGTAATAATTCGAACATTAGATTTAACCGGAGTATGCCCACCAACACGATAAAACTGTCCATCAGCCAGGACCCTTAACAACCGTGTTTGTAAATCTGCAGGCATATCACCGATTTCATCGAGAAACAGGGTGCCGCCATCTGCCTGTTCAAATCGACCTCTACGCTGAGATGTCGCGCCTGTAAACGCGCCACGTTCGTGCCCGAATAATTCTGACTCTAATAAGTCCTTAGGGATAGCGGCTGTATTAATGGCAATAAACGGATGGTTTGCTCGGGGGCTATGTTTATGTAATGCACTTGCTACCAGTTCTTTTCCTGTGCCTGATTCACCATTTATCAGAACGGTGATATTGGACTTTGATAAACGACCAATTGCCCTAAATACTTCCTGCATAGAAGGGGCTTCACCAATAATATCTGGTGAGCCAATTTCCTGAGATGTGTTTTTATTTGCATACTCATCACTTTTTTTGCAGGCGCGTTGGGTTAAATCTACAGCATCATCAATATCAAAAGGTTTAGGCAGGTACTCAAAAGCGCCACCCTGATAGGCAGAAACAGCACTATCAAGATCTGAATGAGCCGTCATGATAATGGCCGGAATTTCAGGGTGTTTTTCGTTTAAGATGCTTAGAAATTCGATGCCATCCATACCGGGCATGCGGATATCAGTAATGATGACATCGGGTTTGGAATTGTTTAAATATTCCAGTGCAGCATCAGCGGTTTCAAAACTACTTACTATAAAGTCTGCAGATTTCAATGCTTTTTCAAGCACCCAGCGAATGGAAGGGTCGTCATCTATAACCCATACATTATGCTCGCTCATTTATGTTCTCCAATTTGTTTCTTTCCATTTTTATGATCCTGAGAAGCAACTGATAAGGGTAAATAAATTGTAAAAATAGTTTCACCGGGGCGGCTGCTCATTTTGATCAGTCCACCATGTTGATTAATGAGTGACTGTGCAATTGATAAACCTAAACCTGTTCCTTCAGGTCGCCCTGTGATCATGGGATAAAATATTTGTTCCTGTATCTCTTCGGGAATGCCCGGGCCATTATCAATAATGTCAGTTTGCAGCACCAGACGGTGATGAGTATGGCCAATAGTAAAGTTACGTAGTGGTCGGGTTTTAAAAGTGATTTCCCCATTTCCGTTTAACGCCTGTACCGCATTACGTGTAATATTCAATACGGTCTGAATCATCATGTCAGAGTCCGCCATAATATCTGGCAGGCTTGGGTCATAGTCCAGTTTAAAATAGACATGTGCATCTTCAGCTAATTCAACCTGAATTAATTGACGAACATGTTCCAGTATCTGGTGAATATTTACATTGTGCTTTTTGGGTACATTGTTAGGGCCTAACATACGATCGACTAATGATTGCAAGCGATCTGCTTCGCCAATAATAATTTGAGTGTATTCTTTTAGTTCTGTACTGGGTAATTCTCGTTCAAGTAACTGGGCAGCACCACGTAATCCACCAAGTGGGTTTTTAATTTCATGTGCCATCCCGCGCACCAGACTTCGTGTAGCGCTTTGCTCGCTGAGTAATTTTTCTTCCCGGGCAATGCGAATGTGTCTATCCATATGTGAAATTTCAAGTATTAACTGTATTTCCTGATCCGCTAACTGGAGCGGGTTGAGGTGGTAATCAATAATGATTTCACGGCCGCCAGGTAAAGAAATAGCGGCTTCATGTTCAGTGACAGGGTGAAAATTTATAATGGCATCGTGCAGACGATCAATAAAATCATCATCGACGTGCATAACTTTATTTAACTGTGAGCCTGCTGCCTGTCTTTTTGATATTTGAAAGAGATTTTCGCTGGCCGGATTTATGTATTCGATAATAAGGCTTGAATTTAGTAGTACGACTGCTGTACTTAGGTTATCAAGAATATTCCGTTGGTAGTTTGTATTAGAATTATTTTTATCGACCATAATATGTAGAGTTGCAAGAAATGAACCAATTGCATTCGATGTATCAAAATGACAGATGGTTGTTTAATAAAACATTATAAATCAATTGGTTGTGAAAACTATACAGTGACTAATATGTCTTATGAGTAGCTGTATTTTATGTGCATTTGTATATGATAGCTCAAATAATAAAATAGCGCACCATATTGGTGCGCCATATGTTGTGTGACATTTATACGGGAGGAAAAGTTTATTTAGATGTTTATATTCAGACTATCTGGGCTGTTTTCTTATAGCGCTCTGACGGTGCAGATGAATAGTGGTCACTTTTGACTTACGTAGGGTTTTGCCCTTTTTGTTTTTAACTGAAACACTGAGTTTGTGCGTACCTCTATCAATATTTTTCATACTTGTTGATGAAGTCGTGAGTTTATTATGCACTGTGTTCCCATCCATGCTCACGCTAAAGTAATGCCCCTGACTGGTGTTTAAAGGTGGTTTAACGGTAATCGAGATAGAAAAATTTCCTTCGTTATTTCTTATAGTCCCATCATTTTCAGGTGAAGTGATTTTAAGGTAAGAATACTTAGTAACCTCTTCTTTAGCGTCATCTTCTACTTGAGGAGCGGTCGAATTATTTTCAGGAGTACTAGTGGAAGGCATTGTCGTTAATGCAGGGGTATCCAGAGTTTCAGCGCCTTTGAATGGCGGTTGGTCCGAGTAGCTGATATTTCCTTCCTGATCGACCCATTTATACATTTCGGCAAGTGTATTAGATGTATTGAAGGTAAGGAGTACAGGGGTGATCAATAATATTAATTTATTCATAGGAATATAGTAGAGGGTTTTAGTCAGCTGTGCAAAGAGTTTACTGTGAGCAGGTTGGCTGTGTCAGAAGATGTGAAAGTCTTCAGGCTAAAGATATAACCACGAGTATTAGTCTATTATTTAGTATTAGGTACTTATTTACACTTCTCATTTTTGTAACGAATAATTGATAGTGTATGCGATAAGAGTAGATGTCTTAAAAGGAATGATATTTATAAAGGCACTTTAAATGAAAAATAAATTTAAGTCTTACAAAATCAGTATGTTGAGTCATTTAGTAGCAGTCTGTCTATTAGTCTCAGGGTGTGATTCAACATCAGATGTATCAAAATCAAGCCAGTCTGAGCAAGTGATTGATGTAGTTAATATCGGACGATTAATTTGTGGCGGTCATCTGCCTTTGGCGGTAGTAGAGAAAAAATACCAGCATAAACTTAAAACATTTAAATTACATACAGTTCAGAATCATGACTGGAAAGATGTAATTGTCGATATGAAATCCGGCAAACTTGCGGGCACATTTATTTTATCACCTCTTGCTATGAATCTTATTCATCAAGGGTTCCCGGGTAAAATTGTGCTTATGGCGGATCGTAATGGTAATGGCTTTGTTCTGTCGAAAAAAATCAAAACGATTGAATACCTGAAAAAACAGAAAGCAATTATAGCAGTGCCACATATATATTCGCAGCATCACGTCTTGTTACATCTGATATTAAAACAAAATTCGATACCTGAAGAAAATATAAAAGTATTAGCTATGCCGCCAAGAGATATGATTAATTCTTTACGTAATGGTGAGATTGACGGCTTTGTTGTTGGTGAGCCTGAGGGTAATCGATCAATAAGTCTGGGTATTGGCTGGATGGCAAGTATATCACCGCAGATCTGGAAGGATCATATGGATCACGTGTTTCTTGCTTCAGATAGTTTTATAAATGACCAGCCTGATAAATTACAGGAGCTGGTTAACCAGCTTGTTAAGGCAGGTGAGTTTATTGAAAACAATGCCCATGAAGCAGCGGTAATGGGAGAGGATTATACAGGTGCGCAGGCAGAGGTATTTGAAAAAGTTCTGACGACACCACCTGACTGGATAACCTATACAAATATGGTTGCAAATGAAAATGATATTAAATCTATGGCCGAAAAACTGGTAGAAATGAAACTCTGGTCAGAGGTTCCAGAAAAATTAATCAACGATTATTTTGATATGAGTTTTGCGATAAATGCAGAACAGAGGATGCGAACAAAATAAGAAATGAAGATAAAATTATCACTTAGACAGATATGGACGTTTATAGTTTTAGTGGCAGTGATTGTGCCAGTTGTGATTGTTATGGTCTGGTACGGATCAACATTATATAAACATGAATTAAAAAGTGCTCTAAAAATAGAGCGTATGGCTAACGAACATTTAAAAAATCTAATTGAATCTGAAATAAGACGATTTAAAACTCTGTTAAGAAATAGAAGTGACCCCCTCTCTTTTTTAGCGAGCACACCTGATAACCCGGAAAATATAAAACAGATAAGCTCTTTAATGGAATTAGTTATAGAGCGTGAATCTGCAGTGCATGGGATTATGTTGTTATCAATGCAGGGTGAAGTTATTGCAGCAATTGATCCTGGTTTAAATTATTCAGGTAATAAAATATTATCTGAAGAAGAGAAGAGTACTGTTCTTAAACATTGGGGTTTTGAAAACGTCAAAGAGTTACCTGAATTTGTTATTCCATCACTAGGTCGAACCTATATTAGTTCACTAATGCATCATCCTGATGAAACGGTTTTTAAAATAGCTGTGTCTGTCGGTATGCCTGTTATCGGGGTGTTGATACTGGAGTTAGGTGTGGAAGAGTTTTTACTGCTAGATAAACGGCATAAGTATTCTGAGCATGGTCTGGGAAGTGAGGTTACACGAGATTACATTCTAGATCGACGTGGTGTTCTGATTACGGGTATAGAAGGCAGTGAAAAAAAACATGGTGAATTGATGACATACATACCAATCGTACGTACGGCATTAATAGGTGCTGAATGGCCTACGGATATTTCATATATTGGTGTTACCGATCAACCGGTATATGGAACATTAACTAACATACCTTCCTTAAACTGGACGCTGGTATCTGAAGTTATTGAATCAAATATTATTAATCCAATCTGGAAGTCATTACTTGAATTGTTTTTAGTAACGTTAGTTGCAATGGTAATTTTTATTTGGCTTATTATGCGTCTTGTAAAGACAACGTTAGTCCCAATTCAACATGCTCGAGAAGCAATCGATCATGTGGCGAGAGGTGATTATGATTATAAGCTGGAACCAACAGGCGTGCATGAACTAGATGATATGATCTACAGAATCACAAATATGACAAAAGCAAGGCAGGTTGCTGAGATTTCATTGCAGGAGAGTGAACAGGATCTGTTAATCACATTAAATAGCATTGGTGATGCGGTAATTGCCTGTGATGCTAATGGTTTTGTTACACGTATGAATCCGGTAGCAGAACGACTGACAGGCTGGTCGATTACTGGTGCATATGGTCGGTTTATAAAGTCAATATTTTCCATAGTAAATGAAACAACCCGTGAGCCTATAGATAACCCGGTTGATAAAGTGCTGACAACGGGGGAAACAGTACATCTTAGTGATCACACTACACTAATTTCCAAAGACGGTAGCGAATATCAAATAGCAGATTCCGCTGCGCCTATACGCAATGAAAATGGAAAAATTCTCGGCATGGTGCTGGTGTTTAACGATGTCACAGAGCAGTATAAATTACGTAAATCAAGTGTTGAAAGCGAGGAGCGGTTTAGTCAGTTAGCTGAAAATGTTAATGAAGTTTTCTGGATTGGATCACCTGACTGGCATAAGGTTTTTTATATTAGTCCTGCTTATGAAAAAGTATGGGGCCAGAGTGCTGAAGGTTTATATCAGAATCCTCGTTTGTGGTTAGAAGCCGTGTACCCTGAAGATCGAGACCAGGTGATTGCAGATATTCCTCAGGATATAAATAACATTGGTGAGTATGTAGAATTTAAAAATTATCGTATACAAACAAAAGATGGAAAAATTTTATGGATAAAAGCCAGGGCATACCCTATTCACGATCAGGATGGAAAAGTGGTTCGTATAGCAGGAATTGCAGAAGATATAACAGAGCAGGTGGGGATGGAAGAATCATTGCGACGCAGTCAAAAAATGGATGCGCTTGGTAAGTTAACAGGCGGTATAGCGCACGATTATAATAATATGCTAGGTGTGGTTTTGGGTTATGCCGAACTATTGGAAGGTGCGCTGATTGATCAGCCTAAACTTGCAGGTTATGTTAGCCGAATAAATAAAGCAGGAATGCGAGGTGCAAAATTAACTAAAAAATTACTGAGTTTTTCCAGACAGAAAAATATAGATGCCCAATGTGTGGATATCAATGAATTGTTGAATGATATGCAGCATATGTTGGAAAAGACATTGACGGTACGAGTTAAGCTTAAGTTTGATTTACAAGGGGATTTATGGCCAGTCTGGTTAAGTAGTGATGATATGGAAGATGTCGTGCTTAATGTGACAATAAATGCAATGCATGCAATAGAAGGTAATGGAGTATTAACTATTCAGAGTAATAATGAATATGTAAATAGTGTTGATGCAAAATTAGTAGGCTTACAAAATGAAGGAGAATATGTCAGGTTAAGTATAAGTGATACCGGTTGTGGTATGGATGAGGTAACAAAAGAAAAAATATTTGATCCCTTTTTTACAACAAAAGGAGAAAAAGGAACGGGTTTGGGTTTAAGTCAGGTTTATGGTTTTGTTAGTCAGAATAAAGGTGCGATAAAAGTATACACTGAGCTGGGAAATGGTACGAAATTCGTATTTTATTTTCCTCGATATCAGGAAAGTGATAATAAAAAAATAATTATAGAAAAAATTAAAGAGTCAGAATCTAGAGGCAATGAAACAATTTTAGTTGTTGATGATGAGGTGTCGTTGCTAGAGTTAAGCTGTGAAATGTTAAGCATGAAAAACTATAAAGTGTTTTCTGCGGAAAATGCGAAACAGGCGCTTGAAATTCTTCAAACAGAGCATGTTGATTTAATGTTATCTGATGTAATTATGCCAGAAATGAACGGATTTGAACTTGCTGAAATTGTGCAAAAAAAATATCCTGATATAAAAATACAGTTAGCCAGTGGTTTTACTGATAAGCGTAATAGTGATGATGTTGATGCTACGCTGCAGAGCGAGCTATTGAGAAAACCATTTAACTCACAAAATCTGTTACAAAAAATAAGATCATTATTAGATAGTAAAAAAATCAGTGTTAAAAGAAATACAGGAAAATTATCTGTAGAAAAAGATCATTTTAAATCAGTTGAGTGGAATGAACAATTGAGTGTAGGGTTGCCGCAAATAGACAATGATCATAAAAAACTATTTTCATTATTCAATCGTTGTGCAGAAGCTATGGAGAGTTGCAGGCTGGATGAGAAAAAAAGTCGTTCTGTTTTAGATGAGCTTGTTGAATATACCGAACACCACTGCAAAAGAGAAGAAGAGTTGATGAAGGTATGTGGTTATCCAGGTATGAGCCAGCATCAGAAAATTCATCAGGAGTTATTAGAAGATATCAAACAGCAGATTGTGTTGTTTGATAATGAAGAACTGACAGAGGACGAATTATTAATATTCTTATCTGACTGGTTGGTTGGTCATATCATGCATGAAGATAAAGCAATGGCAGCTTATTTTGAAGGTAAAGAAAATAAACTAAATCAGATTTTGGATAATGAAATAAAATAATAGAGAAGTTTTGTTTTGGTAAAAAAGAGAATAAAAAAAGCCCCGTTTCCGGGGCTTTTTTTATTCTAAATAAGGTTTAAAACTTATTATAGAGAGTAGTACATGTCAAACTCAACTGGGTGAGTTGCCTGACGTAAACGCTGTACTTCTTCGTTCTTAAGCTCAAGGTAACCATCAATCTGGTCATCAGTGAAAACACCGCCTTTAGTTAAGAATTCACGGTCAGCATTAAGCGCTGCAAGTGCCTGATCAAAAGAGTGAGCAACTTGTGGAATAGCTGCTTCTTCTTCAGGAGGAAGATCATACAGGTTCTTATCCATAGCATCGCCAGGGTGAATCTTGTTTTCAATTCCGTCAAGGCCGGCCATTAACATTGCTGCGAAGCAAAGGTAAGGGTTAGCTGTGTTATCACCGAAACGAACTTCAACACGACGTCCTTTAGGGTTTGAAACGAAAGGAATACGAATAGATGCCGAACGGTTACGTGCAGAGTATGCAAGCATAACAGGTGCTTCGAAACCAGGAACTAGACGCTTGTAAGAGTTAGTAGATGCATTAGCAAATGCATTTAACGCTTGAGCGTGCTTGATGATGCCGCCGATATAGAATAATGCAGTTTCAGACAGGCCGCCGTAAAGGTCGCCAGAGAAAAGGTTATTACCATCTTTAGCAAGAGACATATGAACGTGCATGCCGTTACCGTTGTCACCAACTAATGGCTTAGGCATAAATGTAGCTGTTTTGCCGTAAGCGTGTGCAACGTTATGAATTGCATATTTAGTTTTCTGAACTTCGTCTGATTTTGCAACAAGAGTGTTAAATACAGTACCGATTTCACACTGACCAGCAGTCGCAACTTCGTGGTGATGAACTTCAGTTTCAACACCCATGTCTTCCATCACTAAACACATTGCAGAACGTAAGTCCTGTAGTGAATCAACTGGAGGTACAGGGAAGTAACCGCCTTTAACGCCAGGACGGTGACCGAGGTTACCGGCTTCAGTCTGGATGTGCTTGCTCCATTCCGCTTCGTCAGAACCAATCTTGTAGCTAACAGAACCCATTGAGTTCTCCCAGGTTACAGAATCGAATACGAAGAATTCGTTTTCAGGGCCGAAGTAAGCTGCATCAGCAATACCAGTCGATTTTAAGTACTCTTCAGCACGCTTGGCGATTGAACGTGGGTCACGCTCATAACCTTGCATAGTTGCAGGCTCGATGATGTCACAAGTGATGTTCATGGTCGCTTCTTCGCAGAACGGGTCCATTACAGCAGTTGATGGGTCAGGCATCATGATCATGTCTGACTCGTTAATGCCTTTCCAGCCTTCAATTGAAGAACCGTCAAACATTTTGCCTTCTTCGAAAGTGTCTTCTTCTAAAGTATGAGATGGAACAGAAACGTGCTGTTCTTTGCCGCGTGGATCTGTGAAGCGAAAATCAATGAATTTAACATCATTGTCTTTCACCATTTTTAGTACGTCACTAGCTGTCATATCTGACATGTGGTTGTCTCCAAATGTTAATCTAAAAATTCAGGCCATAAAAACTGACCATAATAAAATTGTGAATCGAAACTTGTCGTATTTAAATATTGAAGCGTTAATCCAGTTATTCGCCCAAAATACTCAAATGCGACAGGTCTCTCGTGTCACAAAAGCTCAGCGGACTATTTTGCACAAAATATGCCACTTGTAAAACCTATTCGTAGGGGGATTTAAAACTAGTTTCCATGTTTTTCTGCACCATTTAAGGGCAAGACTCATATTGCCGCACTATTATGGTGCTTATTTGTATAAAATGGTGACAGATCCTATGCATTCCAGCTTTTTTGTGGCTTTTTCTATCTGTTGATTCAGCTCGTCTGTATTTTTTCCAGACTGAATTATTTTCAGGGGTAAAACTAATTCGATATTAACGCTTCCATCAAGATAGTGCAGAGTTGTATGTAGTAGTTCACGGGTTTCAGGAATATCTTTCCAGTGAGCCGTTAAGTAATTCATTACATCTGCTCTCAGAGGCAGATGTTTGCAGCTGTTTTCCGTGTGTTCATCATCTTCAGGATCGATATGAACGGTAACATCATTAACTTCATCAAACTGTTTGATGAGAGACATTTCAACCGCTTCAGATATCTGGTGTCCTTCAGACACACTAATTGTGGGTGATACCAGTATATGTACGTCGGCAAGTGCACTGTGCCCCATTCTCCGTGTACGTAACATATGCATCTGATTAACGCCGTCAATTGATAGTATGGTTTTCTCCATAGCATCCAGCGTTTCATGTCCAAGTCCGGTATCGACAAGTTCCTGAAAGCTCTGGTGTCCCAGGTCCCAGCCAATTTTACAAATCATCAAAGCAACAACAATGGCTGCGACTGAATCTAATATAGGGTAGCCCCATATAGCGCCAGCAATACCGGCAAAAACAACAATGGAAGAAATAGCATCACTGCGATGGTGCCAGGCATTTGCTTCAAGTAATTTTGACTTAACCCGACGCGCCACAAGCATAGTGTATTGGTATAAAATTTCTTTGCTGACAATGGATAATCCGGCGATAACAAGTGTGATCTGGGTGGGGACAGCAATATTCTCATAGTCCATCAGTCGGTTTATGGCGTCTATACCTATGCCGATACCAACAGCACTTAGTAATAC
Organism: endosymbiont of Galathealinum brachiosum; assembly: GCA_003349885.1. NCBI lineage: Bacteria > Pseudomonadati > Pseudomonadota > Gammaproteobacteria > endosymbiont of Galathealinum brachiosum. The sequence continues at coordinate 590,612 of QFXC01000011.1, forward strand.
GGCCAGAGTGATAGTGGCGAATGTCTCATATCGTGCATGGCCATAGGGGTGGTCTTCATCTGCATCAATATTGGAATGATGAGTTGCCAGCAGTACCATGCCATCGGAGACAAGGTCTGACAAAGAGTGCAGGCCATCAGCAATGAGTGCCTGTGAATGGCCAATGTATCCAATGACCAGTTTTCCAATAGAAAGCAACAGGTTAACAATAAGCCCCCACCAGGTGGCTTTGTCCATGGCTTTCTTTCGTTGGTTGCTATCTAATTCCACAGGCATCTAGTTATCTAATTTAAATAATGCGCTATTGTCCTGTCTTGTGACATTGCTTGCAAGTCATGCTGTATAATTAAACACTAATTTATTTAGAATCAGGTCAGGTAATAAATGAAAATCGAAATTCAGGTAGAAAATATTAAATGTGGCGGCTGTGCCGGTACGATTAAGAAAAACATGTTAAATGACAGCAGAGTCAGTGGGGTTGAAGTGGATATTGAGCAGGGTATGGTAATTATTGATTCTGCGGATGATGCACGAGCTGATTTTAGTGCGGCGTTACTTAAAATGGGATATCCGGAAAGTGGAACGGCCGAAGGTTTAGCTGCCGCGAAAGCCAAAGCAAAATCATTTGTAAGTTGTGCAGTGGGTAAGGTTGATAACATGGTGAATAAGTAATTCTACTTATTTCTAATTGATAATTTAAAGGCTTTTAAAGAGTTATATAAGAATTACTCCCCCCTGAAATAAAATTATGAGTTCATTTTCCCATAACGTACCAGTGTTGGCTTTCTGTCAGGCCATGTCTATGAGTGGTGCATCGTTAATGGTTGCGAGTGCCGCCCTGGTTGGTCTTGAGCTGGCAGAAGATAAGTCATTATCTACTTTGCCATTAGCGGCTATGTTTATTTCTATTATGTTAACAAGCATTCCTGCAGCAATGTTGATGAACAAAATTGGTCGTAAGGCCAGTTTTCTGTTTGCATCTTTATTTGCTTTAAGTGGTGCGGTGCTTTCAAGCTGGTCAATATTGCAGCATGAATTCTGGGGGTTTGTGGCAGGTGTTTCATTAATAGGTGTGTTTAATAGTTTTGCAAATTATTATCGTTTTACAGCGGCCGATGCAGTTGATTTTGATCATAAAAGCCGGGCTATATCTTATGTTTTAGCCGGTGGAGTTTTAGCAGCGGTGATAGGCCCGAATCTGGCAAGCTATACTCATGACAGTTTTAATGGAGTTGCTTTTGCCGGTAGTTATGCATCGTTAGTTATTTTGTATCTTATGTCAGTAATGGCGTTAAGTTTTTTGAAGCTGCCGGAAGCAGAACACAAAGATGAAAAATTGCAGGTGCAAAGATCGTTAATAGAAATCGTTACACAGCCTGCCTGTATCGTTGCAATAATATGTGGGATGTTGGGTTATGGTGTGATGAGTTTTGTAATGACGGCTACACCACTGGCAATGAATCATCATAGTCATGATTTTTCAGATACCTCTTTCGTTATTCAATGGCATGTATTGGCTATGTTCGCGCCATCATTTTTTACCGGATCTATAATAAGAAAAGTGGGTGAATTAAAAGTTATGTTTAGTGGCGTGCTGCTGGGCTTTACATGTGTATTTGTAAATTTAACAGGATCAACTATTACACATTTCTGGCTGGCATTGGTCTTACTTGGTTTGAGCTGGAATTTTATTTTTGTGGGCGCAACAAGCCTGTTGACGCAAACATATCATCGGGCAGAACGATTTAAAGTTCAGGCATTAAATGATTTTATCGTTTTTAGTGTGGTCGCTTTTGCATCATTGTCTGCCGGTTACCTGCAGTTTCACTATGGCTGGAAAAGCGTTAATCTGGGTGTGTTGCCTTTGTTGATGATTGCACTGTCCAGCATTGTTTATTTAATGATATACACAAAGAAAAACCAGTTTGCTCGTTAAATTTAGCAGGACATTTAATATACTTTTCATCTTGCTGTAATGATTTCGTCATATATTTCCTTAAAAATTATATTTATAAATTAATATAATTAAGAGGAAAATAAAATGAAATTTTGTATTCGAGTATGGAGTGAAAACACGGTGGTATTAATGACAGAAGCCGGGCATGTATTGTCATATTTTAATTCTGTTAAAGAAGCATTAGATGCCTGTTCGCAGTGGTATGACTGTAATGCTAGTGAATTAAAACATAATGTGGCTATTCAATATAAGCAGGTTGGGTTAGAAAGCAGTTCTGTAATGGCTTATGCCTGATTATCAGTCTTAGCTGTCACAGACTTCAATTAAAACAAAAACTTCATCATCCATGTCACGGGTTTCAATAATTTTGTGACCATTAATTCGGCTCCAGGCCGGAATATCATTTAAAGCGCCAGGGTCCGTTGATACAACTTCAAGCGTATCGCCAACCTGTAATTCTTTAATTTTATCCTGAGTGCGTATAACGGGCATCGGGCAAAACATACGTCGTGCATCCAGTTCAAAGTGAGCCAATTTATTAATCTCCGTAAAAATTAAGTGTGATGAAAAGGTGATTTAAAATCACACATACCACTCAGGATCGATTTCAGAAGCAGGCATAGGTTTGACGACTAAAGTGCTGGTGTCTCCATTGGTGCGTCTTGCTTCTATGGTAACACTGTCTGAATTTCTGCCCTGAGAAAATCGGGCGGCTATGCGGGCAGCAAACTCAAGGTCTGCATCGGATGCAACGCCGTCGAGTAATGTCAAAGGGCCGGGACAATCCATGGTTTTAAAAGTAATGTAACTGTTTTTATAACCCTGAAGAAATTTATTTTCACCATCCTCACGACCGATAATTAATTTATAGTGTGCCGCAGGGCGAACATGCCTGCCTACTTTGAGTAACATGATGTCATCCATTTCGTATTCACGATTACCCCGTGCATCCCATAAGTCCACAAGTTTGGCCGAGTAGTTTTCATCGGTAAGGAAGCAGCAACCACCGGCGGGTTTTGCGTAATCTTCAAAACCGTATTGTTTGGCTAGCTCCATTTGAGGTTTGCGGTTACGGCCGGAAAAAGCAAACAGTTCATCACGTTTAACCCAGCCTTCTTTTTCAGGTAACGTTTCTGGTAAATTTTGTGCACATAACGGGCGTAGTAAACGATCATCTGCACCAGACTCTTTTGAAATAACCGGCATGGTGTCTTTGCGTTGAGACATAGGGCGCTGGCCGATGACTTCACCGGTAATAATAAAATCAAAACCGTTTTCTTCAGCCCATTGTTTGGCTTTATTGACCATAAAGATTTTACAGTCCAGGCATGGGTTCATGTTTTTCCCATAGCCGTGTTTAGGGTTGAGTAATACATCTTTATACTCTTCAACAATATCGATAATATGCAGTTTGATACCAAGCTGTTCAGCAGACCATAAAGCGTTATTACGTTTAGGTTTGGATTTATCTTTTTTGCGTATTGCGTGAGTATGGCCTTCGACACAAAATCCGGTAAAGAAGTTAATGCCTTCAACATGGATGCCCTGCTCAAGCATAGCGCGAGCGGCAAGTAATGAATCAAGGCCACCAGAAATAAGGGCGACGGCTTTACGTTGTTGGGACATGGGGGAACCTGGCTAAATATGAAACAGAATGGGTTATTTTATCAGTAAATGCTTATTTCTTCATCAACCAGGGTATCGAGCCTGCCACAGATCGCCATAGTTCAGTATTTTGAGCCGCATATAAAACAGCTTCGTCTTTGTCGCCCGAGCTTAAATGCTCTGGCATGCGCTTAGGCATTTTTATCTTGCCCGATAATACTTTAGGTACATATTTATTGTGAGCCAGGGCCTGTTTCTTTAATATCTTGCTGTTTTTATCGTCACCTGAATCGATAAAAGCGATCAGAGCCTGATCAAATAGAAAAAATGCACCCTGATCCTGTTGAAACTGCTGTGCCAGTTGTCGAGCCTTTTCCAGATCTCTTTTTTGAATATAACAGTTACTCAGGGGGTATCGGTTAAACTGGTTATCAGCGGGATTGAGCGATATAGCCCGTTCATAACAACTGATTGCATGGTTAAAATCTTTTAACTGGGCATAACTACTGGCTAAATTAGTCAGTGCTTCCATAAAGGTGCGGGTTTCTCTAATTAACCAGAAACGGCCAGTATTTTTCTCGAAAAAATCTTTTCCAAGACTATTTTCGCAACCTTCGACCGCTCGAACAAGCAGGTCTTTACGTTCTGCTGAGTTTGCAGCTTCCCACTGTGCTAATAACATCAGCGCATTGATATTGTTCGGGTCCTGTTTAAGAACCTGATGAGCAAGCTGCACTTTCTCAACCGGGTTGTCTGTCGACCAGGCCTGCTGAATTAACTGGTTAGCGTCCTGTCCCGGGTTTGAGTTATTCATAATCGGGATGCCCGCACTATTTTTAACAGCACTGGATGTAATATTGATTTTTGCGGGTGCGGTATCCTGTTTATATTTTTTGGCCAGATCAGCATAACCTTGCATGAGTTTATTGAATTCGCTAAAAATATGACGGGTGACAGACTCAATTGGCAGGGCGCCATTTTGAAATTTGGCAGTAAGTTGTTGTGCATTCTGTAAATTAGAGAAGAAACTTAACATCATCCAGAATGACTGAGGCTGGGCTTCTGCTTTGCAGTCATCCCAGAAATGTTCGGTAAGGGTTAGTCCCAGCTCAAAACCCTTGCTCCACATATGTAGTTGATTATCATTGAAATTTGCCTCGAAAGGCTCAGTAAGCTGGCAGGTTTTTGGAAGGCCAACCATGAAATCGTTGATGTCCTGCGTTATGTGTTGCTGCATATTTGTAATGGCATCAAGGTATTCATCAGCATCTTTGATCAGGTTGAACTGGTCAGCAAATATAGCCGGCATCCAGTCACTGTGTTTGAGCGATGTTGGCGTGCAGTTTATAGCGAACAGATATCCGAAGAGCTGGTCGAGTGAAAGCGTATTGGCAGGGCGTGATTCATCACTTAACCAGATTGCGAGTTGATTTAATGTAATGGTTGATTTGGGCATAATGCTTCAGATGATAAAAAGGAAACGTATTATCCGTTAAAGTAATTCTAATTAGTAGGCTGGATTAAAGCGGTTGAGAATTTAATCGCCAAGAGCATGTTTTTTGTATTGATGGCAAAGAAATTTCAGTCAAAAGTCGTTTATTGAATGTATTCAGAAATAAGCACAAAAATTGAAGGCAAACTTACAGGCCATTTGGTGCTTAATTCGGTATACTAGCGGGCTCGTAAATAAAACAGAATAATATTTAAATGGCACACGACGTATCGACATTTCAGGGGCTTATCGGCGCTCTGCAGGATTACTGGGCGGAGCAGGGCTGCGCAATCATTCAACCACTGGATATGGAAGTGGGTGCGGGTACCTTTCACCCGGCGACATTCCTGCGTTCAATCGGCCCCGAGCCATGGAGAGCAGCATATATTCAGCCCTGTCGTCGCCCTACAGATGGTCGTTATGGTGAGAACCCTAATCGTCTGCAGCATTATTATCAGTTTCAGGTAGCGCTCAAACCTAACCCTGAGAATATTCAGGAGTTATATTTAGATTCTCTGAAAATGCTGGGCTTTGATCCCCTTGAGCATGATATCCGTTTTGTTGAAGATAACTGGGAATCGCCTACATTAGGTGCCTGGGGTTTAGGCTGGGAAGTCTGGTTAAACGGTATGGAAGTTACCCAGTTCACTTATTTTCAGCAGGTGGGTGGAATAGAGTGTCGTCCGGTAACCGGTGAGATTACATATGGTCTGGAACGTCTGGCGATGTATATTCAGAATGCAAAAAGTATTTTTGATCTCGTCTGGACGAGAGGCCCTCAGGGTGTTGTGACTTATGGTGATGTTTTTCATCAGAATGAAGTTGAACAATCTCATTATAATTTTGAACAGGCAGACACAGATTCATTATTCGCCTGGTTTGATACCTGTGAAAAAGAAAGCGCACGTTTAATAGAAGCAGGTTTAGCTTTGCCTGCATATGAGCAGGTTTTAAAAGCATCTCATACGTTTAATTTATTAGATGCCCGTCATGCTATATCTGTTACCGAACGTCAGCGTTTTATTCTACGTGTGCGTACATTATCCCGTGCTGTCGCTAAAACATATTACGAAACACGTGAAGCATTAGGTTTCCCCATTGGTCAATCTGCTCCGTTAGATAAGGTATCAACAGGGGGAGAAAAATAATGAGTAGCCGTGATTTATTAATTGAAATAGGCACAGAAGAGCTTCCACCGAAAGCCCTGAATAAATTATCCGATGCATTTGCATCTGGTATTGAATCAGGCTTAAAAGAAGCGGGTGTTAATTTTGAAAAAATAAAAACATATGCCTCAGCAAGACGTCTGGCAGTATTAATTGATTCAGTAGAAGAGTCTCAGGCAGACCGTAATGTAGAAAAACTCGGTCCTGCTGTAAAGGCAGCTTATGATAAAGATGGTAATCCTACAAAAGCAGCGATGGGTTTTGCCCGGGGTTGTGGTGTCGAAGTGGCAGATCTTGCTACTACTGATACTGATAAAGGTGAACGTCTGGTTTTTCGAATAGAAGAAATTGGTAAGCCGACGGTTGAAATTGTACCTGATATTGTTAGTCAGTCATTAGCCAAACTGCCTATACCAAAACGCATGCGTTGGGGTGATAGTAATGCTGAATTTGTGCGCCCGGTACACTGGGTTGTTCTATTGTTTGGTAAAGATGTAATTAAAACTGAAATTCTTGAAATTAAATCAGGCCGTGAATCTCGCGGGCATCGTTTCCATCACCCTGAAATTATAAATTTACAGACACCAGATGAATATGTGTCACGTTTAAAATCTCCCGGTTACGTTATGGTTGATCGTGATGAACGATTAAAATATGTAAAAGAGCAGGCAGAAGCCGCAGCAAAAAAACTCGGTGGTGAAGCATTAATAGATGAAAATCTGTTGCAGGAAGTCAGTGGTTTAGTTGAATGGCCAGTAGCTGTGTCAGGTGATTTTGATAAAGAATTTCTAGAAGTGCCGGCAGAAAGTTTAATTTCATCTATGCAGGATCATCAAAAATATTTTCCTGTCATTGATAAGAAAGGTGACCTGTTACCTCATTTTATTACGATCAGTAACATTGAAAGTAAAGATGAGAAAAAAGTTAAAGAAGGTAATGAACGTGTTATTCGTCCACGCCTGGGGGATGCAAAGTTTTTCTGGGAGCAGGATAATAAAAAGAAACTGGAAGATCATATAGAATCATTAAATAAAGTGGTGTTCCAGAATAAGTTAGGTTCGGTGGGTGATAAATCTCGCCGGGTTGCAAGCATTGCAGAAGCAATTGCTGAAGACTTAAGTGAAAATACAGATTTTGCAAAGCGAGCTGGTTTATTAAGTAAGTGTGACCTGATGACGGAAATGGTTTGTGAGTTTTCAGACTTGCAGGGCATTATGGGGCGTTACTATGCTATTAATGATGGTGAGCCAGCTGAAGTTGCCGATGCATTAGACGAGCAATATATGCCGCGTTTCGCAGGCGATAAATTGCCAGCTGGTAAAACTGGCCAGATTGTTTCTTTAGCAGACAAACTGGATACACTATTGGGTATATTTGCGATTGGTCAAAAACCCACGGGTGAAAAAGATCCATTTGCATTACGTCGTGCTGCATTAGGTTCGTTGAGAATTCTAATTGAATGTAAGCTGGATTTAGATTTAAAAGTATTGCTTGGATATGCAACGAAAGCGTATGGCGAAAAAGTTGAAGGTGAAAAGGCCATAGATGAAGTAATAAACTTTATGCTGGATCGATTAAAAGTCTATTACACCAGCCAAAATATTACAGTGGATGTTTATGATGCGGTTATTGCGCTTAAACCGACGAGACCAATGGATTTTGATAAAAGAATGCATGCGGTGAATGAGTTTAGAGAACTTGAAGAAGCAGATAGCCTTGCTGCTGCAAACAAACGAATCGGTAATATTTTGAAAAAAATAGAAGGAACATTACCGAATACGATAGAGCAAAATTTATTGCAGGAAACAGCTGAAAAGAATTTAAATGATCAGCTGCAAAAAATGTCTGCAAAAGTTACCCCGAAGCTTGACTCGGGTGATTATTCGGACGCATTGAAGCAACTTGCATCAATGAGAGATCCGATTGATGCTTTCTTCGATCAGGTGATGGTAATGGCTGATGATGATGCATTGAAAAATAATCGCATAGCATTGCTGAATCAGTTGCACAGCATGTTTATAAAAGCTGCTGATCTTTCGCGTTTGCAGTCATGATTAAAATGCCATTCCAAAGATGATGTTCGGGAATGACGAAACACTATTCATAAGGAAATTTAGTGAGTAAAGAGTTTTCAAGGTTTGAATTATATATTCGTTCCTCAATCTTCTGGTTGTTTCATTTTGTGAGCATGATCCTGGTGGTGGCGCTAGTGCTTGTTTTTTTCTGGCTGCCGATTAATCAGCGCTATGCGATTGGTTCAAGCTGGGCAAAAATGAATATGCATTTTCTTCGCTGGTTTTGTAACTTAAAATACGAAATAAAAGGTAAAGAAAATATTCCAGATGATGCAAGTCTGGTTATATCAAATCACCAGTCAACCTGGGAAACCATGTCGTTTCAGGATTTTTTACCAAATCAGTTATGGGTAATGAAAAAAGAACTTTTCCGTATCCCTGTCTTTGGCTGGGGGCTTGCGTTGATGAGTCCTATAGCGATTGATCGAAGTGCAGGTAAGAAAGCGGTCGACCAAATTGTTGAACAGGGTGAGCAGAAGCTAAGTCAGGGGCGGTGGGTTATTGTGTTTCCTGAAGGCACGCGAATTTCTCCCGGTGTAGAAAGCAAATTTAAGATGGGGGCATTTATTTTTGCTTCAAGAATTTCACATCCTGTTTTACCCATTGCGCATAATGCGGGCGAGTTCTGGCCCAAACATAGTTTTATAAAATATCCCGGCACCATTACAGTTTCAATTGGTGATGCTTTTAATGCGAGTGAGATGGATTCATCTGACGTAAAGCAGAAAGTAGAGAGCTGGATTCGGCAGGAGCTGTTAGAAATAGGTGATTCATCTCGCTGGAACCGTTAACTATTTATCGAATGTAAAACTTATAAATAGAAAGAGGGAATTATGTCCAGGTTTATTAAAGAGTATCTATTCCCCGTCATAATGCTGATTATCTTCTCTGCATGTGGCTACTGGCTTGCAAATAACGGTTTTGATTCTGTAAAGCAGATGCGTCAGCTTGAGCGGGTTCCCGCAACTAAAGTAGGCGCTATTTTACCCGGCGAAGTGAATATAACTGCCACAGCAGTAAAATATAAAAGTACAGTCAGTAGCTTTTATACGCATACACCATCTCTTTATTATCTCTATACCGAAGAAGTTGAAGAAACAGACTCTGATGGTAATACAAGCTGGAAAACAATTAATACAGTAAGTAAATCCGTAGATTTTTATGTGTCTGATCAAACGGGTAATGCTTTGGTTAATAGAGGGGCATCAAGAATCGACTGGTCTATGCCCGAAAGTTTTCAGGTGATAAAAGGTGATTATCGTTACACAGAATATCGTCTGGAAGAAAATGATACGGTGTTTATATTTGGTATGGGTAATCTGATCCAGGACCAGCCGGTAATTAATTTTATAAATGCAGGTGAGTATACACCCATAATTTCAAAATACAGCGAAGCTGAAGAACGAAGTGATATGGGTGTCGCAACGATATTAAAAATATGGTTAGGCATTACGTTTATGTCTCTATGTGTTTATTTTGTAGCGTATTTATTTAAAATTCACAGACTGATTAAATATCTAAGTATTCTAACTTTTGTTTTAGCCTTTATTCTAATTGATATGGGTCTGGTTATGATGCAGGAAGACCTTAAAGGCGGTCTGGCTCGTTATAACCAGCAGGAAAAAGCATCGATTTATCGCGTAGAACAACTGCTTGAAAGAGATGGCGTCACATTCTCAGGCTGGTCTGAGTTGTATGAGATGAATAATTTTCGATACAATAACTTACAAGCAGCAAGTAAAGAAAAAACAAACGAAATCAGATTAAATTTATTATTTGCAAGGCAGCAGCTTATAAGGCAAATGGAAGCATTTCCTGAAAAATGGCTAACGGGTTTATGGGGGATGGATAAACCTGAAAAAATTGTAGTGCCTTTAGAGGTAAAGAAAGCATTACAGCTTAGAATAAAAAACTACCAGCCAAGTCGATTATCAAAGTTGTGGCCGCTTATCTTTACGTTAGTAGGTATTGTTCTTGCGGTTGTGTTTTCCTGGTTTGGTATCAGGCAGGTTAAGTTAAAGCGGTATATCGAGAATATACCGACCTCAAGCACGTCAGGTGTAGTTTATGGTGTGTGTGAGGTGAAAGGTCGTCTAATTATAAAAGAGAGCGGCGATAGCCTGAGTTCACCTTTAACAAAAAGTTCCTGTAGCTGGTTTCATTATCTGGTTGAAGAGCGTAGAGGTTCAGGTAAAAATGCACGTTGGGTAACCATTGAGGAAAACACAGAAAGCATAGATTTTTATTGTGAAGATAATGATGGAAAAGTACAGATAGATATAGATAATGCAGAAATCATTACGAAACATTGTGAGGTTAATCGAAGAGGTTCCAGACGTTACACAGAAAAAACACTCAGACTTAATGATGAGTTATATGTGATTGGTTATGCAAATTTAAATAATCAACTGGGTTCAAATCTGGCAATAGGTTATTCGAGTGAGCGAGAGCCTTTTATTGTGAGTAACCGAACTGAAAATGAAGTGATGATATCAAAAGCAAGGCTTGGTATTTTTAATTTAAATATGGCATTTAGCTCTGTAGTACTGGCTTCTTTATTGTTATTCGGAATGGCGGGTGGTTTTGCAGCAACTGACTTTCTTATGTCGGCATTAATTGCACCTTTGTTTATGTTGTTAATAATGATTATTTTACACTATAACGATATTGTATTTTTAAAACAAAGAGTCGAAAGAAATAAGTCTAATATACAGGTGAGTTTAAAAAAACGTTATAACTTGCTACCAAATATTGAGGTGCTCGTTAAAGAATATGCGAAACATGAAGCTGATGTATTTAAAGAAGTGATTGAGTTTAGAACGCTGTTTAAAAAATCTATCAAAGATATTAATAAATTAGACGACTTGTCAAACAGGCAGAAAAAAATAAAAATTAGCATAAACTCCCTGCAGGAAAAGTATCCGGAGTTAAAAAGTAATCAGTTATTTGAAAAAATGATGGATGTAATTAATGCGATAGAAAATGAGTTAATGTATATGCGTGTTGGTTATAATGATGCGGTTGAGGTGTATAATACACGAATACAATCAATACCGGATGTTGTTCTTGCTAATATGTTTGATTTTAATGAAGAGAAATTTATAGTGAAATAGACGATAGATTTGTTGTTCCTGATTGAAAAATATAATGGCCTGTTTTAGCTAAAAAGCATGCCGTTGGAGCGAATTGTTGATCGGGTCATTCATATTTAACAAATATCACTTTAGCGTTGCTTTCAATCGATGACAGAGCTTCATTCATTACGTTTAGTGCCCATTCATCTCCTCTGTTTCCCGATCCAGAACCAATTAATGGAAATGCCACACTTATATACTTTTTTTGATTAACAATTTGCATCGCAGAAATTACAGACTGCTTTACTGAGTATTCAGTAGCAAACCAAAACATATTAATACCGGCAACATGAATAATCGCTTTAAAGTTTAATCTTCCAGCACTTGTTTCACGTGATTCACCTAATGGAATTGCTCCATATTTAGCAAGTTCTTTGAAATGTTGGGTTCCGCATGCTTTTTTTATTGCACCTGACACACCTTGAGGTAGTAATAACCACCATGGAATAATATTGCGATTCCAGCTATTTACTATGACCTCTACGTCCTGTTGAAGAATGTTTCCACTAATTAATTTAGCTTTCATAATATGCTCAATAGTTTGCGCCTTGTTAAGATTGGTTAGTTACTTCTGTTCGACTTATAAGATAAATATTTATTTAATTGATTAATAGTGACACCTGTTATACAAGAGATTAACGCAGTTATGAAGATAAATCCTAGCTTAGGGTTTGAGTTCATGAGGATTGCGGGCATAACAATAATAAGAATTAGCTTCACAATATCTTCAATTATTGTTTCACCTAGCAACACTAAAAGGCTAGATAATAATGCACCAATCGAAGCTGAAACTATTAATGTCCAAAACTCAACATTAAATCCGAATTCGATAAGACTGATAAATATACTCAGCCATGTGATAATGAATGCTATTAATATGTAGGGCATGCGATAATCTCTTTAGTTAATCATGGCTCTTCTAAGCGTAGCTTGTTAGTGATTTAGCAGATATTGTTGATTATTTGTCCCAAATAACTGTATCAAGTTGTTCCAGTGCCTGATAAATTATAATTGCCTGTTTACCATCTTTTGCGGGAGTTTTTCTAGTGGACTTTAAAAATGCGTGAATAATGATTAAGTTTCCCTCTTTTGATTTATAAAAAAGGACTCTTGCTGATTCATTGCCATTGTCAATTCTGAGTTTATAAATAGTACCTTTATATTTCCATATTTTAGAATTTAATGCTTTAAGATGTTTGCCATGATAAATGTCTCCATACTGCGTGTAAGATTGAAATTTATTGTATATCTTAATACGAAGACCGCCAGATATATTGTCTAAAAATAAATATAAAGGGAGAGTCATTTTGTTTTTTTCAACTAAAAGTATGTTCATAAACTCACGATAAAAAATAAATTAAAAATTATGTTATTAAAAAACACTAAATTAACTGGTTCAAGAACACACGCATTTTAATATTGGCAACAATTTTGCTCTGATTCAAGTTATTAGGGCTTGTTTCTAGTTTAGTATTGGATGACATGTCTCATAGATTTCGAAGAGGCAGGGCAGAGTTCTTTGAATTGTCTGGTTTTTTTTATTTCAATAGGTAGTTCAAACTTTTTTACTACTGAATACCCGAGCATCATAAAAAAATCTACTGTTGACTCTGTTAATAAATAGAGTTCATTAACTCCTAACTTATGTGCTTTTCCTTCTAATAATTTGACTATTAGTTTTCCTATGCCTTGTTCTCTGTGCCCGGGTTTAACTATTATTGATCGAAGTAGGCCAATCTTGCCATAAACCTCGATGCCACCAGCAGCAATTATTTCTTCGTTATTTTCAACAACAATAAAGTTATTAATGTGCTCGTCACAGTCTTCAGAAGGTAAGTTTCCAGTATAAAGTAATTTTTTAATTACTTTTAGATCTTTATGGGTGGCTTCCCTGTGATTCATTTATTATTGGAACCCTAATGCCAGTTAAGAGTGGAATAACCCAGTAGTAAGGTTAAAAATGTAATGTTTTGTAATTAGTTGGTGCCAGAGCGCAATCATTCTACAACGGATGCTTAATGTTTCAGGCGCCATAACAAACTATGATACCAAAGCATTGATAGAGTATGAAATAAGAACTATAGCAATAATCGCCATAATTATATAACTAGCAAAGAATAATTTTTGCTGTTTATCTGTGCCGACTTTAATACCTTCATGGCGAAAGCTAATGTTTTTTGCTGCTTCTCTACCTGATGTGTCTAAATATATTGCACCGCCAATCAGTGATATTATTGGCCACCACTCATGATTGAAAATCATAAGAACACCAGCTAAAGGTAACCACACAAGTGTCACTAAATCCCAATAAGCTGCGTATAGTTCTGATCTTTGTAATATTTTATCTGTAAACTCAGGTTTCTCTTGAATACCCAGTCGCTGTGCTAATCTGAAATTGACAGATGAAATTATTTGGGCAAGGTATAGTGCGCCACCTATAATCAATATTCCCCATCCTATAATTACTTGCACAGTTTCTCCTTATTTACTAACGTAACGTCTCATTAAGAATTGCTGACGCAGTTGGATAATTAAAATTGTAGTGCTTAGTAGTATAAATTAAAATTGCCACAGAAGTTAAGGGGTAGCAGGCTTTCTTAAATGATTTGTTATGAGCTTTTTTTTCATTGAGCTCAATTGCTTTTCTTTGTTTCTTGTTTAGGGCTAAACTGCTCGCGATCTTATTCTTTCTAATTCCTCAGGATTAATTGAGAGCTTCCCGATAACCATTTAGGCTAATTGAGGTCCTGGTAATAAATGCAGAGTTTGCATGCTTCCAGCTTGCTCTGGAATCTTGTTTTTATTTTTTTAAACTGTTGGCTATGGCTTTGACATCGGACATCATTAATTTACCAGCATTTTTTAGATAAGTCTTCGCGTCGAGCACAATCATACTCTGTACAATCAAAATATTTGTAACATACATCTTTGTTTTTATCTGGAATGTTGATGGTTTGCTCCTAATGGTCTGATGAGTTAAATAGAGATCAGACGGTAGTCCCGTTTGAGCTTTTTGTTAGGCAATGTTTTGGGTAAAAGGTGACACACCATTTAGAGTGGCTTTGCCATATTTGTTTTTAACCATATTTACTACTTGGTTCTGAAACTTATCTATCGCTAATGCTTCAAATTGCACTTCCATTTTTATTTCATGTTTTTCTTCTTTTCTTTGGTTGCTGGCAATATTAGCTTCTATATTTACTAATGCAGCTGTGTGGCCTGTGACAGAGAAACAATAAAAATAAATTGACGCAAAAGAATAGCTGTTTTTTTCCCCAGCAGAATAATATATATTTTCAGAAACTGATTTAGGGAACCCCATTAATGAAAGGGCTAAGTCGGACAATTCACTGTAGTTAGTATACACTTCTGTCTCGCCATAGAACTTTCCATTAGATGATTTGATTAGTATTTCCACTAGATCCTGGTCTTGCCAAATTATGTCTAAAGATATGAAAATTTCCATATTATGTATCTTTCGCCTAACGTTTGAGCTAACAGGCGTGCGAAGCCTTAGCGTAGCACGACCGGTTGAGTGATGTGTTTGTGCTAACTCTCAACACTCTGTGATACTAACAGCAAGCCCGCCTAATGATGTTTCTTTATATTTATGAGACATTTCTAAACCGGTTTGCTTCATCGCTTCGATACAACTGTCCAGTGGCATAAAGTGTTTGCCATCACCTCGAAGCGCAAGAGATGCTGCAGTATAGGCCTTAATGGCTCCAAAACCGTTTCGTTCAATACACGGTACTTGCACAAGACCATTAACAGGGTCGCAAGTCATTCCAAGATGGTGTTCGAGAGCTATCTCAGCAGCATTTTCTACTTGTTGCGCTGTACCACCACGTATCGAGCATAAACCAGCGGCGGCCATTGCTGCCGCAGAGCCAACTTCGCCCTGACAACCTACTTCAGCGCCAGAAATAGAGCTACGATGTTTAATTAAACCACCTATGGCACTGGCCGTAAGTAAGTAATCACGCACCTGTTCAATTGTACCTTGTTCATGGGTAACGAAATAGTAAAGTACAGCCGGTATGACGCCAGCAGCACCATTAGTTGGTGCGGTGACAACCATATGACCCGCGGCATTTTCCTCGTTAACTGCCATGGCATAAGCGCAAAGCCAGTCGTTAATGTTTGCAGTCTCCGGATTATTTTTTATATCCTGATATATGTCTTTAGCACGTCGTGAGATATCCAGGCCGCCAGGTAAAGTTCCTTCTGCTGCCAAACCTCTTTGTATACATGTCTGCATGGCTTCCCAGATTTTATCTATACCATTAAGAAGTGCGGTTTCATCAAGGTGCTCAAGCTCATTAACGCGCTTCATCTGTACAATCGATATTTGATTGTCCTCTGCCATCTGTAACATGGTGTTGGCTGAATCGAATGGGTATCGGCACGAGTCAGACGACACCATTCTAAGTGGTGCCTGTAATTGATTTATTTCGGCCAACGTGTTGATGAAGCCACCACCAATTGAAAAATAAGTTTCTGAATAAAGCGCCTTATTATCACTATCAATAAGTTCAAAAATCATGCCGTTAGGATGTTCGGGTAAAGGGTCACCTTTATCAAAAACAATATGGCTACTTGGATTAAATGAAATCGTCTGATTTTTTTCAAAAGTAATATGGCTAATTTGCCAAATTTGATCAATTAATGTGTCTACATTTTTATCAGTTAAATCGGCTGGGAGATAACCATGTAATCCGAGCGCAACTGCACGGTCGGTAGAATGTCCCTTCCCAGTAAACGCCAAAGAACCTTTGAGCGTGCAACTAATATATGAATCTTTTAAGTTTAGCGCATTGAATGCCTTATCTTTTATGCGGTTAATGAAGTCATTCGCAGCAACCATTGGCCCGAGTGTATGCGAACTTGATGGTCCGATACCTATTTTAAATAGCTCTAAAACACTGATAAACATAGAAGGCTAGTTACTCATTTATTGATTAAACGCTCATGAACTCGTTTACGTATATAACGCTGAGGTAAGTGGCAGAGCGTAAGCGGAGTCCAAGCATGTGAGTTTTTTTCACATGCTAACTTGACTGTTTTGTTAGGTTTAATTGCGCTGACGTAGAAAACCACAAAAACCAATTAAACCGCTAAAGAATAGTATAATAGATGGTGGTAATGGAACAGCAGATATTTCACGAATAACGGCATTTTCATTCGTATAACTGAATTCAGTATTTTCATAATAAGCAACAAAGCTATTTAAAGTAAAGGAGAATGGGTCGCCTATATATGAGCCGCCTGTATTACGCTCTGTGCCTAATTGAAATGAGGCTCCTCCTGGTGAAGGGTAACCAAAATATACTAAATCATTAATATCAAAATCAAATGTATATAATCCAGTATACGTTGCTTCAAAACTAATGATTTCAGGGGTAGTTATATATGTGTTAAGTTCAGCCCCGAAAGATGTTTCAAATTGCCCGCTTAATTGACCCCCATCAGACCAACCGCCTAGCTCAAAGCTATACGTACTGGCACTTGTATTTTTTACAAATACAAAAACTGTTATCAATATTAATAAGCATGTTGATATTATTCTCATTTTTTATTCCTTTATAAACCTAACGCCCAGTTAAGACGCGGCAACCGGTAGGGTAGTTAAAATTGTAGTATTTTATAGTATAAATTAAAATTGCCATGGAAGTTAAGGGTTGACCGTCTTTCTTAAACGCCTTGTTATGTGATGCATAGATTGGATTGGTTGCAACAATATTAACGACATGATTTGCCATGCTTCTTTTCTTCTTTGCATTCTTCTGAATAAGGGTAAAGTAATAAATTATCTTTTATGTCTTCATTGTTTTCCCAATGCTCTTTATATTCTTTTGATTTATCTGGCTCATAAGAATGATAGCTAGCACAACTCATAAGTAGAGTTAAAGAGAGCAATATAATTATATTTTTTGTTTTAATGATCTTGTAATTCCTTTTGCACATAACGCCCAACTAAGAGGAAAATAACCCAGTAGTAGGACTAAAATTGTAGTTGTTGGTAGTGTAAGTTAAAACTGCCATAAAAGTTAAGGGTTAATTTTCCTTCTTGAGTGTCTTGTTATCCGCTTTTTTGTACATGCAGCTGAATGCTTTCAATACCAGAAATTGTTGCTTCATTACTCCATGCATCTAGCTCTGTTTCAATGTTTCCATGTATAGCCCAGCCTCTACCTACAATTTGTGCTTTAGATAATGAATAAAGTATAACTTCTGGCCATTTTTCTTTTGTTGTTTTTATTTCAAATGAACAGATGTAACCACCTTTATGATATGGCTCTATATTTAGATTTACATATTCACAATTAAGATTATTAATGAATTTACTAAATAGCTTTTTAGTTTTGTCTTCATTGTTTGTATTGGTGAATAATTTTAAATGTATATTCATTTCTTTTTACGCATAACGCTTTGCTAATGGGCTGCTAACCCAATAGGCTAATTGTTTGTAATAGTGATTAGTAGTGTACGTTAAAAGAGCCATAGAAGTTAAGGGTTTGTCAGTCCGATTGAGCTACTTGTTAGGCCATTAGCAATTGGCATTAATGTTCATACAAAGGGCCATCTGTGCCGCGTAAAAACTTGGGTAAATCATCTATTACGTTTACCACGCGTTGTTCGTAGAAAAAATGCATGTCGGATTTTAAGTGCTCAGGAATTTCATTGTTATTACATTTAGATATCAGAAATTGCGATACCACACGCCAATCCATGACGTTTGTATTAAAAACTGTTTCTCCACATTTTTTACAAAAACACCTGGTCATATCCAATGAAGGGTGTTTATAAATAGCAAGGTCTTCCTCGCCTTTCACAATGAGCACATCATCTTTATTCCATGCTGTTACAGCATGAAATGGAATATCTAATAAATCGCGGCAATCTTCACAATGGCAAGTTGCGTGCACAATAGGGGAATTTTGAATTTTTATTTCTATTGCACCACATTGACAATGCGCTTGATATTCTTTCATGCTATTCCTTATGTGGCCTAACAGTTAATTAGACAGAAAGTGGGATATTGAATATTTGACATTCTGCCTATTTCTTTTGTATTTTGTCTGTAAGTTATGCATTATTTGGTTAGATTTCAACTTTAATTATATAAGGATGTGCCTATGACTAATATGTATGGTTAGTAGTCATGTTTCTTGTTTCTGAGAAAAATTTATTATTAAATAAAAGAGATATAATATACCAGATAATTTAGTGCGTCGGTATGTTCGTTATGCCGAGCTTTATATTAAGGATCATTCAGATCGTTTAAAAGGCCATACTGCTGATACTGTGGATAAATATTTACAGGCGAAAGGCAGAAACTTTGTTTTATCTGATAATGGTATCGGTTGTTATGTCTTTAATTTGAGAGGGTTGTCCGGTACGTTCACTTTGATCGTCAATATATAAATCAATATTATTAAAAAAATAATCTTCACTTTGCTGGCTGGTAGTGGCAGGCTCTGCCTCAGCTGGGTTGGCGCTTGTTGATATTAAGGGCTGGTTGATTAACTGACATAAATTAATTATAAGTGGGTATTTAGAAATGCGAACAGCTACTTTTTTATGTTTTCCGCTGACCCAATTTGGTGTGAGCGAAGATTTATTTACCAGCCAGGTTGTGACTGGTTTTTCATTTAATATTTTTTGCTTTTCATTTTCAGATATTTCTATATAAGGAGAGAGTTGTTTCAGGTCGCCTGCAACAATAATCAGGCCTTTATTAACAGATCTATTTTTGAGTTTAAGAATACGATGAACTGCTTTTTCATTTAGTGGATCACAGCCCAGGCCAAAAACCGATTCTGTTGGGTAAGATATAATGCCGCCATCTAAGATTATTCTTGCAGCTTGCTGGATTTGTGAAGTTGATGACATATGTTTGAGGGTGCGGTCGAGTTGATTGACTCGGGTATGCCCCTTTAAGCTTGGGGTATACCTTCATAACGTGAGATAGAGCAGGTTGTTAATCTGCTGATTTCTTTTTCACTGCTTTTTTCTTTGCGGTTTTCTTTTTAGCGGCTTTTTTCTTTACTGTCTTTTTCTTCGCGTTTTTTTTCTTTACTGTTTTCTTTTTAGCCACTTTCTTCTTCGCGACCTTTTTCTTGGCAGCTTTTTTCTTTTTGCCTTTTCTTTCTGGAGCGGCTTCAATTAATGCCTCGCACTCTGCAAGTGTCAGGCTGGCAGGTTCTCTGTCTTTAGGTATTTTGGCGTTTTTATTGCCATCAGTTATGTATGGGCCATAACGACCGTTCAGCACCTGTATTTCAGAGTCATCGAATGTTTTGATGTATTTGTTTGCTTCAAATTCCTTCTTTTCACGAACAAGAATCATCGCGGTTTCAAAATCAATATTGTAAGGGTCTACACCTTTTTCCTGGAATTCCTTACGAATTGAAACAAAGAACTTACCGAATTTAACGTATGGGCCAAAACGACCGACATTAGATGAAACTTCTTCACCTTCATCCGTTTCACCAAGTAGCCTTGGAAGAACAAATAAGTCATAGACATTATCCATTGTAATGTCATTCATTTTCTGCCCGGGTTTTAAGCTGGCAAAACGTGGTTTGTCTTCATCGTCTTTATCACCAATTTGTGCAAACGCACCATAAGGCCCCATGCGAACAGTAATGGGTTTTCCACTTTCTTTATCTGTGCCTACATCACGACTTTGAGCAACATCTGCACGGCTGACATTTTCATCTATGTCTTCTACTTTCTTAATGAAAGGTGTCCAGAAGTTTTCCATGAGTGGTAGCCACTCGCTTTCGCCACGAGAAATAGAATCAAGTTCATCTTCCAGGCGTGCGGTAAAGTCGTAATCTACGTAGGTTTCAAAATATTGAGTTAAGAATTGATTAACAATTCTGCCCATATCTGTAGGTGTAAAACGACGATTCTCGTTTTCTACATATTCACGATATACCAGTGTAGAAATTATATTTGCATAGGTAGAAGGTCGGCCAATGCCGTATTCTTCTAATGCTTTTACCAGGCTTGCTTCAGTATATCTTGGTGGTGGCTTGGTAAAGTGCTGGTTAGTGATAACTTCCAGCAACCTTAACTCTTCACCTTCTGTTAATTCAGGTAAAAATTTCTCATCGTCATCTTTTTTCTTGTCGTCTGCTTCGTTATCGCTTTCCGTTTCGGCATCATCCTGATCTTCCATATAAACAGCCATGAATCCCGGGTGTTTAATTGTTGATCCATTTGCACGGAACTGATTGGCATCGCCACAGTTTAAATCAACTGCAACTGTATCTAATGTGGCCTGCACCATCTGGCAAGCAACGGTACGTTTCCAGATGAGCTCATATAGTTTGAATTGATCAGGCTTTAATGCGCTTTTTATCTGGTCGGGGATATGATTTGCCGACGTTGGGCGAATTGCTTCGTGAGCTTCCTGCGCATTTTTAGATTTATTTTTAAATACACGGGCTTCATCTGGCAGGTTTTCTTTGCCATAACGATTTGAAATTAATTCACGTAATTCATCTAATGCATCTTGAGATAACATTAATGAGTCGGTACGCATATAACTAATTAAACCAACAGTTTCACCGCCGCCTATATCAATACCTTCATATAATTGTTGTGCGGTTCGCATTGTTCTTTGTGCTGAAAACCCGAGTTTTCTGGAGGCTTCCTGCTGTAATGTCGATGTGGTAAAAGGTGGTGATGGATTTCTTTTGGTTTGTTTCTTGGTTATTTTAGAAACGACCAGTTTGCCATTGGAGGCACTGAGTAATGATTTTTGAGCGGTTTCAGCCAGTTCGGTATTATTTATTGTGAACTGAGAAACTTTTTCATTATTGTAAATGCGCAGTTTGCTAGAAATCTTTTTATTATCTTTTTCAGTGTCAGCAAGGATAGTCCAGTATTCTTTTGAATCAAAAGCTTCTATTTCTTCTTCGCGGCTAACAATCATACGCAATGCAGGGCTTTGTACTCGACCTGCAGATAAACCGCGTTGAATTTTCTTCCATAATAATGGTGAAAGGTTAAAGCCCACCAGATAATCTAAGCCACGTCTGGCCTGTTGAGCATTAACCATCGGCATAGATAATTCACGTGGATTATCTACCGCTTCTCTTAATGCGCGTTTGGTAATTTCATTAAAGGCAATCCGGTGAACTGTTTTGTCTTTGAGTGAGCCGTCTTCTTTCAGTAATTCATATAAGTGCCATGAAATGGCTTCTCCCTCGCGGTCGAGATCGGTCGCGAGATAGAGGGTGTCGGCTTTTTTAAGGGCTTTCTTTATGGCATCAACATGTTTCTCATTTTTTTCAATGAGCTGATACTTCATGCTGAAGTGATCATCCGGGTCTATGGCGCCTGTTTTAGGTATCAGGTCACGTACATGTCCATAAGAAGCAAGTACATGAAATCCTTTGCCCAGATATTTTTTTATGGTTTTGGCTTTTGCCGGAGACTCTACAATTAACAGGCTATTACTCATGTAATACTCATGATTTTTGTTATTTTTAATAAATTATGTTTTTGATGGTAGTAAATTTTTTTCAACTTTGTGTAATTTTTTAACAAATTAGTTCAGGTAATTAGATTCATTTGTATCAAAAAGCTGGTTTTCCATCCATGCATACGCATTTTCTTCACCTGGCTGGCTGTACAGTACAATCATAATAATCCATTTAAGCTGTTCCAGTTCAAGTTCTACATCCAGAGCGATGACACGATCCAGAATCACTTCGCGGCTAACATCTGAAATTACCTGACTTTGTTCCAGGTGAATCAGAAAGCTAATGCATTGAGGGTCTAGCAGCATTTTTTCAAGCTCACTAAAAATCCGCACGGATTGTGTACTGATTATGGGGCTATTTTCAGAGGAAGATAACAGGTCAGTATGAATATTGGCCAGATCTTCTAACCAGTCAAAGGCCAGTAAAATTTCATGCTGTGGGAAACCTAAGTTTTCCAGATGGTCGAACATCTGTTCGTTTTCCGGAAAAATCTGACTTTCATCAGTGATGATGTTTTCAAATAAAAACATCAAAACATCAACTACATTTTGTTTCATTCTTTCTCTCTTAGTTTTCACGCTATTTATAAATAGTGTGAAAAAACAACAACTTTAATCTCTCATAACAATAATTCATTGTGTTAGGAGTCATGCTTTTCTTGTGATTCATACGCTTATCAGGCGCGTGAATATAACCCGTTTTGCGAAACAACCTGGTCTTTTAGCTCGAGTATTAAGAGCATTGAGGCAATGTCAGACGCATTTAAATGGCTGCGTTCTACTAGTTCGTCAATCCCGACAGGTTCAAACTCCATGTGTTTTAACAGAGTCTGGTAACTGGAATCAAGCCCATCCAGTGAATTATTTTCAGGGGATTGTCGTGTTTCTGCGGCGCTAGTATGGCGAATTGGAATGGAATTTACCAGTGGTAACAGTTCTTCAAGGATATCTGAGGCTGTTTCTACCAGCTTAGCGCCTGATTTAATCAGCTTATGACAGCCTTTTGCCAGAGGGTTATGGATTGAGCCCGGAATGGCAAAAACTTCTCGTCCCTGCTCCATGGCGTGGCGTGTAGTAATGAGTGAACCACTATTTACTGCGGCCTCTGTTACTAATGTGCCAATACTCAAACCACTGATAATTCTGTTTCGTCGAGGAAATAAGCCTTTATGAGGATCAGTGCCGACGGGTGATTCGGTAATCAGGCAGCCATTTTGTGAAATTGCTTCAGCCAGCCGGGTATTCGCTTTGGGGTAAATGGTATGCAAACCATTCGCAACCACAGCTACGGTGCCGGCTATACCCTTTAACGCACCCTGATGGCAGGCTGCATCGATGCCATGAGCCAGACCACTGGTGATGGTCAGGCCTGCATTAGATAAATGACGGGCAAAATCTTCAGCTATCTGTTTGCCAGCCGCGGTGGGCGTGCGACTACCAACCATGGCGAGCTGGGGTTGTTGTAAGTAATCAATATCACCAATGTAAAACAGGGCATAAGGTGGATCGTTTATTTCCAGTAACTGTTGGGGAAAATTTTTATCATCCTGAAACAAAATGCCATGATCTGCATGGTCAAGCCAGGCCAGATCACGCTCGATGTCTTTATTATCAATACCCTGAATTCTGTTTATCTGTGCATCCGTTAGATGAACTTTGTTGAGCTGGCTTATTGAAGCATCAAAGATATCACTGGCACTGGAAAACTGATCTAACAGCTGATGTATTATTGAAAAGGGCAGGTTACAGCGTACCAGCTTGAGCCGGTTATGTAGGTCATTATCGGATAATGCTGCCATAACGTGTCCATATGAGGTGGTTTAGAGCGATAGTTTATAGCTAAAGAATTCAGGATGGCAAATGGAAGTGTTTATTTTTGTGAGTTATCGGCTGAAATATTCTGGCTTTGTGTTCTGTGTCACCCGTTCTGCTTAAATTGTTAAACTGGAGTGTTTGGCAGAAATTGTTACCAGGTTCTGGTGTTTGCCATTTCGTTTCACACAAATAAAAACTGGCCCCTAATCATTAGGCGGCCAGTTCAAGTTTCATGCTTTATAGTTATTATGGGTCAAAATTTATCTTGGTTTATCAACCTTGTCGCCATTGCTAATTGTGCGGGTTGATTTAAGTATCAGGCCATAACTAACCTTATCAAACACCTTAAATAACATCATAAGGCCGCTTCGTTCATCTGGTAATAAGATTTCCAGTTTATCTTCATCGTCCCGATCACGACTGGTGCGGTCAAGGAAACGATCTTTTGCGTAACCGCCTGCCTGGTAGGTGGCGAGCAAATGGCCTACCTCAAGGTTGTCATTACTGCCTCGGTTGATAACCGCTACCTGATATTTTGCTATAGATGAAATTGCATCAAATAGAGAAATGACTTTTCCATCAACATAGTTGTCTGGTAGGCGAGGGAAGTATTGCTGGTCAATAGCGCTTTTATCGGTAGGTAGTAAACGATCACCAACCAGAACTTCACGTGAGGTGCTTAGTAGAAGGCCTGAAGAAGGTGTGGCGTATTTGTGTATTCTAATTTCACCCGCATAAACAACCTCAAAACCCAGTAATTCATCTGTGTCCGGGTCTACCAGTCTATTGCCTTCACGGAAAACACTGTAACGGCTACGTTCTTTATCTAACTCGCCTCTAACGTAAACTTTGTTGTTAGCGCCTAAAACAAGATGAGCGTCATCACTGCCTACTATATAAGGTGCATTTGCCCACTCGTCTTCAGATACAACCCGTGGTCGGGTCAGGAACTGGCGAACAGCATCTGCTGGTATGCTTGGGATTGCTTCATTCAGGGTTTGTCTATGAATTGAAGGTGATAATTTAACAACCTTACGGCCACCGGTATCAGTGCTTTCACGGCGAATAACATCTTCGCCTTCCGCAGCGCGTGCAACCTGTATTCTAGGTACGCCATTGACATAGGTTAGTGTCAGTATATCTCCTGGATAAATCAGGTGAGGGTTTTGAACCTGTGGGTTACGTTGCCAGATTTCAGGCCAGAACCAGGGGTCCTGTAGAAACATACTGGCAATATCCCAGAGCGTATCGCCCTTTTTCACGATATACTCACGGGGGTGATCAGCGGCTAACTGAAAACTTTGTGTGCTTGTAGCCTCATCTTCACTGGCTTCAGTAGCGTCGGGTGTATTAACGGGTTCAATTGAGCCAGACTGTGGTTCAAATGGTGCTGGTTCGTTATTTTTTGCCGTAGGTGTGCTAGAGCAGGCAGAAATTAATGCTGCAGATGCAAGTAAGAGTGCAAAGCGTCCATATTTGGGCATGAGTGCTTTAATATCCAAGGTATGAATCCCCATATTTATCCGTGGTTTTCAAGAGTTTAGCTGATAAACTTGAATTAATGAAGTAAGTTTGTTCAGTAAATAATAGTTTATTTACAGGTTTTTTTACTGTTTATTAAAGAATAAGTGAGATTTGTATGTCCATACTGGAAATTTTGAAGTTTCCTGATGACCGATTACGTACCATAGCAAAGCCTGTGGAAGCGGTTACCGAAGAAGTAAAACAGTTAGTTGATGACATGTTTGAAACCATGTATGCAGCACCGGGTATCGGGCTTGCAGCTACTCAGGTTAACGCGCATAAGCGTATTGTGGTGATAGATGTATCGCCAGATAAAGATGCACCATTGTGTCTGATTAACCCTGTTATTACGGCAAAAGATGGAATTGAGCAACATGAAGAGGGTTGTTTATCTGTTCCGGGTATTTATGAAACCGTAGAGCGGGCCGAGCGTATCGAGTTTACGGCACTGAATAGAAATGGTGAAGAATATAAAATGAGTGCGGATGATTTGCTGGCAGTCTGTGTTCAGCATGAGTTAGATCATTTACAGGGTAAGCTGTTTGTTGATTACCTTTCTCCGCTGAAGCGTAATCGCATTAAAAAGAAAATGGAAAAACATCAGAAAACGGCGGATATGTAGTGAGTGACAAACCCCTGAAGATAATTTTTGCGGGTACGCCTGATTTTTCGGTAGCACCTTTAAAAGAGTTGATAGATTCTGAGCATGATGTGGTGGCAGTTTATACCCAGCCTGATCGTCCAGCTGGCCGCGGCAGAAAACTAAGCCCAAGCCCTGTAAAAGCCTGTGCGCTTGAGTATGGGATTCCTGTTTATCAGCCAGAAAAATTAAAAGCAGCAGAAGACCAGCAGCCTCTTATTGATTTAAAGGCGGATTTGATGGTGGTTGTGGCATATGGAATTATTTTGCCAGAAGTTGTACTTAATGCGCCCCGTCTCGGTTGTATTAATATTCATGCCTCTTTACTGCCTCGCTGGCGGGGCGCTGCTCCAATTCAACGTGCCATTCTGGCTGGTGATACCGAGTCAGGTATTACCATTATGCAGATGGATATAGGGCTGGATACGGGTGATATGTTGTTAAAGACCAGATGTGATATTGAAACGGATGATACCGGTTCCAGTTTGCATGATCGTCTGGCGCTAATGGGAGCTGAGGCATTAATGGAGGCGCTACCAGGTATAGCAAATGAAACCTTGAAAGGTGAGAAACAGGATGAAAGTCTGACAAACTATGCAAATAAATTGCAAAAAGCCGAAGCGTTGATTGACTGGAATAAATCGGCAACTGAATTACAGCGTCAGGTAAATGCATTTAATGCATGGCCGGTAGCGCAAACACCAATTGAAGTTAAAGGTAAAACGCAGATGTTGCGTATCTGGAGAGCGCAGGCGGTAGAAGGTTCCGGTGAGCAGGCTGGAAAAGTAATTAGCTGTAATAAGCAGGGTATTGATGTTGTCACGGGAGAAGGGCTTTTGCGCTTGTTAGAAATTCAGATGCCGGGCAAAAAACCGATGGATGTAAAAGCCTTTGTGAATGCAAATGATATTAGTGGAATACTATTAGGTTAAATTAAATTTACATCCGCGTTGTAGTTGATATTTAATACAGCGGTCACAAAAATTACAATAGCCCGTAATGACAGGTTGCAGTACAAGAAACTCATGACAAACAAACAAAACGATACATCAATTACATCCAGAAAAGTTGCTCAGACTATTTTGTTAGCAGTATTAAAAGATGGACAGTCACTGTCATCGCTTACTCATTTAACAGATAATATTGAGCCGCGTGATGCCGCTTTTGCGCGCATGTTAAGTTTTGGTGTATTGAGATTTTATCAACAGCTACAGGGTTTGCTTAAGCCGTATATAAAAAAAGCACTTAAATCAAAAGATCTTGATATTCAGCTGGTTATGTTAATGGCTATTTATCAGATTATGCATACCCGCGTGCCTGATTTTGCGGTTGTAGATAGTGCTGTAAAGCAGGTGCGTAAATCCAGAAAGAAATGGGCTGCCAATATGGTAAATGGTGTGCTGAGAAACTTTCTTCGTGATATTGAAGGTAAAGAGCCTGAAGATGTAATTAATGAATTAACTTCAGAGGAAGCATGTTTTGCACATCCCCAGTGGATAATCGACAGTTTAAAACAGGACTGGCCTGATAGCTGGCAGAAAATACTGGCAGCGAATAATCAACAGGCGCCAATGACTTTAAGAGTCAATCAGCAACAGACGAGTGTTGATGAATTTATTCAGGCACTTGAAAAAGATTCGGAAGTGAGCGCAGAGCAAGTGCCCGGGCTACCATCAGCAGCTATTCTGCAACAGGCTCGAGATGTAAAGCAGTTGCCGGGTTTCAGTAAAGGCTGGTTTTCAGTGCAGGATGCAGGTGCGCAGTTTGCTGCGTTAATAATGCAACCAGCAGCAGGTGATAAAATACTCGACGCCTGTGCAGCGCCGGGTGGAAAAACAGCACACATGTTTGAGCTGCAACCAGATGTGCAGATTACGGCATTAGATATATCAGAAAGTCGGCTGAAACGAGTTGAAGAAAACTGTCAACGATTAGGTTTTAATCCCACGTTAGTTGCTGCGGATGCACGAGCAGTTGATAACTGGTGGCAGGGTGAATTATTCGACAAAATATTACTGGATGTACCTTGCTCGGCAATGGGTGTTATCAGGCGTCATCCAGATATAAAAAGTTTAAGAAGAGAAGATGATATTGAAGCGCTGGTACAGTTACAGCGAGAAATTCTGCTAAAAAACTGGGACTTATTAAAACCCGGTGGTCAACTTTTATATGTAACCTGTTCTCTACTTAAAGCTGAAAATGAACAACAGATAGAATGGTTTCTGGAGCAGGTTGATGATGTTGTCTCGGAAGAATTACCGGACGTTATAACACAATTCAAAAGTCAGTCACCAGTATCTCATGGAGTGCAGTTATTTCCAGTTGATGGCGTAACTGATGGTTTCTTTTATGCGCTGCTAAAAAAAAGTAAATAACCGGCTTAATTCTATATAGTCTGCCTGTATGTAATCTGTTTTCAGATTAATGCTGGGTTAAAAGACAGGTCAGGTTTTAACCTGTGTCATTGAAAGTGTTTAAGAGGTGAGTAGCTGAAAAATTTCACCGTGTTTTACTGGAAAATAGTCCACAAAGGCGTACACTTCGCGAATAAACTTATATGAAATTAAGATATGAAGATTCTAATTCTGGGTGCTGGACAGGTAGGTTCTTCAGTCGCGGCAAATCTTGCGTCTGAAGCGAATGATATTACGCTGATTGATCACCGTGTAGAAGTGCTCAATGAGCTGCGTGATCGACTGGATATACAGACAGTTGTCGGTAATGCGGCGCATCCGAATATTCTCGAGCAGGCGGGAATTGAAGATGTAGACATGCTGATAGCTGTAACCAACAGTGATGAAGTAAATATGGTTGCCTGTCAGGTTGCCTGGTCTTTGCATCACACCCCTACAAAAATTGCCCGTATCCGTTCCATTCAATATTTAAAACACAATGAGCTGTTTAGAGGTAACGCAATTCCAGTTGATGTCATTATCAGCCCGGAAGAAATTGTTACAAATTATATATTTAACATAATTGAATACCCCGGAGCACTACAGGTGCTTGATTTTGCTGATGGTAAAGTCGTGTTAGTTGGTTTGCGTGCATATTATGGTGGGCCGCTGGTAGGGCACCAGTTAAGCGAGTTGCCAAAACATACACCGGGAACCGATACGCGTGTTGCGGCGATTTACCGACGAGGCCGTGCAATTATCCCGATGGGGCATACCGTGATAGAAGCGGGTGATGAAGTGTTTTTTATTGCTGCCCGTGGTGATATTCGTGTTGTTATTCGAGAATTGCGCAAACTTGATAAGCGTAATAAACGCATTATTATTGCTGGTGGCGGAAATATAGGAAAACGGTTAGCCGAGCGACTTGAAAAACGGCATCAGGTAAAAATTATAGAACGTAATGCTGATCGTTCATTTCACCTTTCACAATCGCTGGATAAGTCAGTTGTATTGTTGGGTGACTCGGCCGATGAAGAATTGTTGCTAGAAGAAAACATAGATAGCATGGATGTTTTCATTTCAGTTACTAATGATGATGAAGCCAATATTTTATCAGCTATGTTAGCTAAAAAACTTGGCACAAGAAAAACTATGTCGTTAATAAATCGTCCTGCTTATGTTGATTTAATGGAAAATCAGGAAGCAATTGATGTGGCAATATCTCCTGAGCAGGTCACTATCGGAGCTCTGCTAACGCATGTCCGTCGTGGTGATATTGTTGCTGTACATTCGTTGCGCCGGGGTGCTGCAGAAGCAATAGAAGTGATAGCACATGGCGATAGTGGAAACTCAAAAGTTGTCGGGCATCTTGTTGAAGAGATTGAATTGCCTGAAGGTACAACTATTGGAGCAATTGTGCGGGGTGATGAAGTAATTATTGCACATCATGATACGGTGATTGAAGCTGAAGATCACGTCATAATGTTTCTAGTAGATAAGAAAAAAATTCATGATGTTGAACACCTGTTTCAGGTTGGCATTACATTTATTTAAGGTAGTATTTTTTGCATTTCACAGTCATACAACGTATTTCAGGTATATTGTTAATGCTCTTCAGCTTTACATTAATACCGCCTGTAATTATTGATTTTATCTATCAGGAAAATGCAGCAGATGCGTTTTTCACCTCTTACCTTTCATTGCTGGCCGTAGGATTTGTTTTATGGCTACCCGTAAAAAACTCAAAAAAAGATTTACGTTTAAGAGACGGATTTATAGTTGTTGTATTGTTCTGGTTTATATTAAGTGTGTCCGGTACATTGCCGTTGCTTCTTTATGAACAGTTAGATATTTCTATTACAGATGCCTTTTTTGAATCAGTATCCGGGTTAACGACGACAGGTGCTACAGTATTAACCGGGCTTGATGATTTACCCCATTCAATTTTGTTTTATCGACAGGAATTACAGTGGCTAGGTGGTATGGGTATTATCGTTTTAGCTGTAGCCGTTCTACCTATGCTGGGTATTGGTGGTATGCAGTTATACAAAGCAGAAACACCCGGCCCGATAAAAGATAATAAATTAACACCACGTATTACTGAAACCGCAAAAGCTCTCTGGTATATATATTTAACATTAACCGTAACATGCGCATTATCATACTGGGCTGCCGGAATGAATTTGTTTGATGCCGTAACGCATAGTTTTTCTACGGTAGCTATTGGCGGTTTCTCAACCCATGATGCAAGTTTAGGTTACTTTGATAGTGTGGCAATAAAGGTTGTCGCAATCGTATTTATGTTTCTGGGCGGGGTTAATTTTGCTTTACACTTCGTGGCATTTCGGAACTGGAATGTTAAAGCATATATAAATGATACTGAATTCAAGGTTTATTTTCGTGTTCTAATTTTGGTCTCAATAATCGTTGTTGCATTTCTGCACTTTTCAGGTGCAACTCAAAATCATTCAGATTCAATATTGTTGGGTGTGTTTCATGTGGTTTCAATGGCGACAACAACCGGTTTTTCTACAACTGAATTTCATTTGTGGCCAACAGTTTTACCGGTGCTTTTGATTTTTACCAGTTTTATTGGCGGCTGTGCAGGTTCAACCGGTGGCGGCATGAAAGTGATACGAGTTATTTTGTTATTAAAGCAGGGTGTGCGCGAATTACAGAGGCTGATTCACCCAAATGCAGTGATACTGGTTAAGATTGGAAAAAAACCAGTGGCCGATTCAATTATTGATGCAGTATGGGGTTTCTTTGCAATTTATGTTGCCGTATTTGTGATTATGATGTTGTTGTTAATGGCAACAGGTCTTGATCAGGTAACTTCTTTTTCGGCGGTTGCTGCAACGCTTAATAATTTAGGCCCGGGTCTGGGTGATGTTGCTTCTAATTATTCGGGTATTAATGATTTTTCAAAATGGGTTTTAAGCTTTGGCATGCTTCTGGGGCGTCTTGAAATATTTACGTTACTGGTTTTATTAACGCCTGCTTTCTGGAGAAAATAATGCCTGACTGGGATGTTGTTTATTCGGAAAAATCAATTGCTGATGCAACTCCTTGCAATGTATTGAAAGAGAATGAATGTTTATTGCAGTCTGGAGGTGTGGCGCTTGATTTTGCGAGTGGGCTTGCGGGTAATTCTGTTTATTTGTCTCAAAAAGGATACGAAGTCGTTGCCTGGGATAAATCGTCGATTGCAGTGAATAAAATCAACGAATATGCGGAAGCAGAAAATTTAAATTTGAAAGCTGAAATGCATGATCTGGAAAATAAATTACCAGATGTAAAAAATAAATTTGATGTTGTTGTAGTAAGTTATTTTTTAGATCGTGAAAATTTACGTTATTTATTTCATATTTTAAAAAAAGATGGAATATTGTTTTATCAAACATTTAGCGGCGAACAGTATCAGGGGCAGGGTCCATCTAGATCCGATTTTAGATTGAAGAAAAATGAACTGTTAGGTGTTTTTCCAGATATGGAACTGTTATTTTATCAGGAAGATGATTGTCGCTCAGATGATACTCGTGGAAGGCAGGGACAGGTTTATTTCGTGGCGAAAAAATGAATCAAAAAAAATTATCAAATAAAAAAAGTTCACTGGTATACGATACCAGCTTTAAATTGAGTTACCTTAAACCCGGGTACTGGGGCGTAT
This sequence comes from endosymbiont of Galathealinum brachiosum, assembly GCA_003349885.1. NCBI lineage: Bacteria > Pseudomonadati > Pseudomonadota > Gammaproteobacteria > endosymbiont of Galathealinum brachiosum. Next base: position 622,584 of record QFXC01000011.1, read on the forward strand.
GGATTGCTGTTGCCTTTTTATGGGTATTAATGTTATTGCCAGGCTCTTTTCTGGATGCGCTGGCAAATAAACTGGGCGATATTTTCAGGAATGTAAATAAAAAGCGTCGCAGAATAGCACGAACTAATATTGATTTATGTTTTCCAGAATTAAATGAGCATGAAAAAAAAGAGCTGGTTAGAAGATGTTTTCGTCATCAGGCAAGAAGTATTTTGTACTATGGAATTATCTGGTGGGCCCCCGGATTTATCTTGAAAAAAAGAATTGTTTTCAAAGGTCAGGAGAATATTGAAAGCTCTTTAAGTAATAATCGGTCAGTGATTTTTATGGCGGCCCATAGTCTTGGTTTGGAAGCGGCTGTTTCAGCGGCGACAATGAATTACCCTTCTTCCGGCCCTTTTAATCCTATGAAGAATAAACTGGTAGACTGGTTAGTGGCGAAAGGTCGTTCCAGGCATGGTGGTATTTTGTATACACGTGACGCCGGTTTGAGACCAATAATTAAAGATGTACGTGGTGGTTGCACTATGTTTTATCTACCGGATGAAGATTTAGGTGCTGATCGTTCTATATTTGTTCCCTTTTTTGGTGTGGAAAAAGCCAGTGTGCCCGTATTAGGCAGGTTGGCCAAATCATGCAAAGCAGATGTGCTTCCCTGTATGGCTTGTTATGATGAAGACAAACATCATTATGTTATTCATGTGTTACCCGCTTTGCCTGATTTTCCAACTGGAGATGATTATGAGGATACACTGGTGATGAATAAATCATTAGAAGAAATAATCAGATTATGTCCGTCACAGTATTTCTGGATTATGAAATTATTTAAAACAAGACCGGATGGGAAACAGAAGTTGTATTAGTCATAAGGTATTCGGTGTGGATCCGGGTAAGTACGGAGCGAATTTCTACTCTTTCCATGTATATATAAAATTTTCCTAATCTATTATTTATCAGGAATGTCAGGGCAGCCTTCACTCATTAGTGGTTTCATTGTTGTTAATAAGCTCTTAAATAAAGTCGTATTTGATTGCTCTTCAGCGGCTAATAATTCTTTAAAATGCTGTCGCTGTGTCGGCATAGAAAAACAGGCCGGACATGAATCAGGAATGACGGGTAGTTCTGCGCTAATAGAAAACTCACGTGTTTGTCGCTCACGGGCATAAACGAGTGGGCGGATTACTCTCAGGTCACCTTCATCAATAACATAGTTCGCCTTCATGGTTCTAAGTTGGCCTCCATGAAAAGCAGACATCATAAAACTTTCAGCCAGATCATCCAGATGCTGAGCTAGTGCAATGACATTAAAATTATTTACACGAGCAGTGTTGTACATAATGCCGCGTTTTATGCGTGAGCAAAAAGCACAATAAGACGGTTTTCCCATATGCTCTTTAGCCATATCCATAATCGCTTCGCGGCGATAATGATATTCAACACCCAAATCTTTTAAATAAGGAATCATCGGTGATGGATCAAAGTCACCTGCCATGGGGTCTACTGTCATAGCAGCGAATTCAAATTTTATCGGTGCATGGCGTTGAAAATGGTTGAGAATATGTAATAACGCAAGTGAGTCTTTGCCGCCGGATAAACCCAATAACACCCTGTCTCCTTCATGGATCATATTAAAGTCCATAAGTGCACGACCTGTCTGTCGAAGTAAGGTTTTAGGTGGTTTAATAAATTCAGTCATTACCTGGTCGATCCGGGTTTATCTGACGGTGTTTCTGGCTCATCAAAGTCAAATAGTTCATCTTCATTAAATTCAATTTCCTCTTCAGGAGGGTTGCCATCATAAACCAGATTCTGGCGTCGTTGTAAGAAGGCTTCTCTGATAAAGGTATAACGATCAAGCGCTGCTTCATTTAAAATATTTTCAGCTTTAAGTAAGGATGCACGGGTATCAACTGCTTTAACAACGGTTACGCCCCATGAAAGGCCGCGCTCACGATGTTCCATCGGAAAACCATTTTCTACTTCCTGCCAGACAGGGTCGAATTGAGCGCTATCGACTAGAAGTCCTGCTCCATCACGTATTGTGCTCGGACCCCAGAAAGGAATAACTAAGTAAGGCCCTTGAGGTACACCCCAGTAACCGAGTGTCTGGCCGAAGTCTTCCTGATGTTTTGGCATATTCATATCACTTGCCCAGTCTATAAGTCCTGCAAGGCCGAGTGTGCTATTAATAATGAAACGACCTGTATCTGAAGCAAATTGAAGGGGTTTAAGTTGTAATAGATCGTTAAAGATAACAATTACATCATCCAGATTGCTGAAGAAATTGTTCACACCTTTAATTACCGGGTCTGGAGTAACAGCGTCATAACCTTTAGCAACTGGTTTTAATAGATATTCATCGAAGCCGTCATTAAATGCGTAAGCTGCACGATTGTAGCTTTCTAGTGGATCTCGAGGATCAGAAGGGCCGCTTACACTCGCGCAGCCGGTAGTTATAAGAGATGTCAGTAGTATGAGGTATTTTATGTATATAGATTTCATTGTTTATGTGATTTTGGATTTGACGATAAGTTAACAACAGCATTGAATCAGGTCAATTAAAAGCTGACTTATAGGCGTTACTTTTAAAAAATAGACAGTGGATATGGTTGTTGGTTGCAGTTAATCTATTTTAAGGAGACTTAATTTATTGAACTATAATCATATTAATAACAAATATTAGGGGATACCGTGTTTTACTATCTTGTCAGAATTATCAGGCTTTGCGCAATGTGGGCTGATTTTATTACCCTGACAGTATTGTTGTATGGATTATCATGGCTGCCTGAAAAACTTCTTGGACGTTGGTACTTTCGTCTGTTCAGGGTCTGGTGTAAATCATTTGTAAGGGCATTAGATGTAGATTTAAAGCTGCATCAGAAAAATCTGAATGATATACCGCGTAATTATATTCTTATTGCGAATCATCCATCTGCATTTGAAGATATTGGTATACCTGCATTGTTTGAGGTGCACTCTTTAGCAAAAATAGAAGTTAAAAAATGGTGGGTGGTAGGCAGAATATCATCTGCAGCAGGTAATCTTTATGTTAAGCGTGAATCCAGAGAATCAAGGAATCAGGCCGCAGAAACAATGAGAAAAGAAGTGGAAAGCGGAAGAAATATCGCGTTATATCCTGAGGGAGGCTGTAAGGGTAAGCGAATTTTCGAATCATTTCGTTATGGTGCGTTTGATGTGTCGATGAAAACAGGTGTGCCTATATTACCTGTGTTTCTGCACTATGAGGCTCAGGATGATTTTGAGTGGCGTGATCCGCATACTTTACTAGATAAGCTTTATCATTTTTTAAATACAGAAAATAGTACGGCAAATTATTATGTGTTTGATGCAATAGATCCGGCGCAGTTTAAATCTAAAGAAGAATTTACAGAATATACCTGGCAGTTATATAAAAACTGGCAGGAAAAATATATGGAATAAGCGTTGGCAATTCATAATATCCAGGAATCAAATGCATTGCTGCTCTACAGGGTAGGGCCGGTATTAGTGTGCTCACCTACAATGCCAGTAGAGGGGGTTGTAATGCCGCCTAAATTAACTGTGCCGCCGGGTGCTAGCATTGCTGAGCCCGGTGTATTCAAATCATTACACGGTTTAGTCAGGCTGGTTGATTTGCGTGTTAGATTCGGAGTAGACGAGGATGATTTCACTAAACCCGGCAGAATTGTAATTGTTGAAGTTGAGGGAGGTCATGCAGGTTTCTGGGTGGATGAAATTGAAGATGTAGTTAGTTTTCCTGAATCAGGGTGGTCGCAGGTTCCTGCTTATATTCCCCGTAATGTATTTAGTAGAGTATTGACACAAAAAGAAAATATAAGATTGTATGCCGATTTTGAACAGTTAGATAAATTTAAAACATCAGGTTATTTACGTAAGCATATAGAGAAGATTAAAAAAGCAGAGGCAGAGAAGATTGCTGATGTTAGATCTAAAGAAGCGTATAAATCTACAGTGGCGAATTCAGTCGTGCAAACAGCAGAGGTTAGCGCTGAAGTTAATCAGAAAATTAAAGATAATAAAAAGATTAAATCAGACGTATCATCAGTATCTAATAAAAACGAAGAGAATAAAATAAACTCAGTCGCTTCTGTTTTGACTGGAGCGAATAAAATTCATGAGCAGAAGCATATATTTAAAAAAGAAGATGATAGGCTAGTTAAAGCAAGACCTTTGTATAGCGAGGGTAAGGAAAATTTAAAAAACAAGAAAGAAAATTATAAAAAACCTGATATTTCAAAAGTGATTCCTGGTGGCATCAAGATGAACGCGGGAACTGATAAAATAAATATAACATCAAAATCTGAATCTAATTCTTATGAAAATAAATATAAAAAAATAGACTCGGTTCGACCTTATGAAGTTGATAATTCAGCTGATAATACGGTTTTATGGGTCGGGATAGCAGTTGTTTTCTTTGCAGGTATAATTTATTTATTAATCGATGCGTTTGATAGTGAAGAAACAGGTGGAAGTAGCAGGTATTATATAGCAAATAAAAAAAGTGAAGTGATAGAAAATATTAAAGATAGTTCAGATATAAAATATGATGAAATTGTTGGCGTAAATGATCGGAGTATTGTACGGGATTTTTCGACAGAAGATAAGGCTGTTGAAATATCAAAAAATGAACATGGTGTGCTTATTGTTATAAATGAGTATGACGAAACTGATGTTACTGGAAATGATGAAACAGATGATTTTATTGGACCTGATATTGAAGTTGAAAAAAATAAAATCGAAATATTAAGTGATGATTTTAATGATAAAAAAGTGATAGATGAGGCGAGTGATAAAGAGTCTGAAAAATCAAATGAAGATAAGTTATTATTGGATAATGATGAATTAGCTGGATCTTCTTCTGAAGAAAAGACAAATGAAGGCAGGTTAATAAAAGAAGAAAAATTTGATAGTAAGGAAAGTTTGGCTGTCGAGGAAGAACCTGCGAAGGAAGTGTCATCCAATGAAGAAACAGTATCCTTAACGAGAAAACATATACATGTAGTTGTTAAGGGTGACACCTTATGGTTTATTGCAAAAAAATATGTTAATAATCCATGGCGTTATCCAGAGCTCGCTAAACTTAGTCGTATAAAAAATCCTGATCTGATATACCCCGGGGACAGGGTGACGATAATTATTAATTATAAAAATAATTAGAGCTGTAAAATAAGCGCTGTATTTTGTGAATAAAAAAAGCAACCGTTATAAGGTTGCTTTTCAGGTTATTGAAATTGAAAATTGTTTAATAGTTACGTATTGAAATCACTTATTACACTCTGAATGCTTTGTGTTGCCATCGCCAGTTCATCTTCAGCTGATCTTACCTGTGATGTTCCCTGGGCTGATTTTTCAGCTAATGTACTAATAGAGATAATGTTGCGACTTATTTCTTCAGATGTTGCGCTTTGTTGTTCTGATGCTGCTGCCATCTGATCAAGTTGACCATTTATTGTCTGTATTTCACCTGCAATCTCACCTAGTGATTCGGCAACTTTTTCAACCTGATCACTGTTTATAGTCACTTCTTTTATTGCGTTATCCATCGCTTCTACAGCATCATTTGCACCGTTTTGTAATTGATCTATTTTAGAGCGTATTTCATTCGTTGATTCCTGTGTTTTGCTTGCAAGTGTTCTAACTTCATCTGCAACTACTGCAAAACCTCTTCCCTGTTCACCTGCTCGAGCGGCCTCAATTGCAGCATTTAATGCAAGTAGATTTGTCTGATCTGATATGTCGCGTATAACATCTAAAACAACGCTTATATTGTTTGATTCATTTTTGAGATTTTGTATAACTTTAGAGGCCTTATCAAGGTCGTTAACAAGATGCTCAATACCGCCTAACGCTTCAGTTGAAACAAGTGCGCCAGACCCGGCTAGATCATTAGCCTGTTTGGCTGAAGTTGCTGCAGTTGCAGCGCTAGTGGCAACCTCCTGAGCGGTTGCAGTCATTTCTTCTACAGCAGTGGCTACCATTTCTGTTTCACGGTGCTGTTGTAAAATGTTATCAGATGATTCTGATATGATAGAAGTCATTGATGCTGATGCATGTTCAAGCTGGCCAACTGAGTTGGTTAAATTATTGATCATGTCTTTTAGTTGATTTGAAAAATAATTTAATACAACCGCGATCTGTCCTGCTTCACCAGCCTGATTTTCATTCAGGTTTATATTGAAATTACCTTGAGACATTTGTTCGAGGCTAGATGATACCTCTGTCACGATAGTATTAATCTGTTTTGCACTAGACCAGGCAATCCCTACGCCAATTATAATAGCAATAATCATCGCAGTTATTGATATAAAAATTGCGGTGTCAATTTTTCCAAGTAAGTCTTCAGATGCATTACTGGTGCCTTCCAGTTGTGCGTTACTTATTTCAGTTAATTTACCAGAAATTTGATTAATTAAAGGTTCTATCTGGTTGCTTAGTAAGAGCTGGTCTGCCCTCCAGTCACCTGACTTAAATATTTTATAAACCTGATCCAGTAATTTAAGGTGACGTTTACTATCAGAAGCAACCGAATCAATAGCTTCTTCCTGTTCAAAAGTGTAAAGGTTTGATTTTTTCTGTAGGGCATTTAATAAGGTAACATGATTATCTCGGTAAACACGTGTTTGTTTTTCTCTGGTATCACTTGGGTTGGCAAGAAAAGCACGGTTAGATGCTACGATATTCATCCAGTTGTGACGTATGTCAGATATTGCAATGAGTAATTTTTTGCGTTGTTGAGTATTCCCTTCTTCTAGTTCAGAAATTATTGCCTGATCAAGGGATGATAATATGGATTGATTTAGTGGATTAATTTTTGTGTTTGAAAGTGCTAGTGCCGGGTAGTTATCTACAGGGTTCTCAATCAGATATTCTATTTCAATAATGTATTCATTAAAGTCACCAACAAGGGTATGTATTTCATTTATGCTGGATGTGAGTGAATTGTTTTCTGATACATTGCCAAGATGTGAAAAAGTATCGAGGTGCTTTTCCAGTGTTTCTAAACTTGAAGCCAGATCTTTTCTATCATTCGACTTATGGGTAATCATGTATGCATTAATTATGCGTGCAGTATTGTTTAGGCTGGCGGTGATTTTTAGAGCCTCGACCATTGTGGGTTGGGCCTTAGATGCAATATAGTCAGTCCCCTTGTTTACCTGTACTAGAAAGAATATTGAAGTAAAAGCAATTATGGCAGTCAGTGCCAGCATGAGCCCGAATCCAAGCCAAACTTGTAGCTTAAGCGTTAATTTTCGCATAAATATACCGTGATTTTGTGTGTTAATTGGGCATCCGGGAAACTGATAGTATTGATTAGAATAGTTATTGGCTATCAGCTCAAGTAATTCGGATGTTATGTATTTAGCGGCATCCGGTGCAGTTACTTTAGTCCTGTTGTTATAGGTTTTATTATTCCAGGTAACATTTAATAGTATAGAATGAAAATATAGCTTTGCAGGCTTAAATAATAATTCAGTAGATTATTACAATGCCTGTTTCCCGTTGAAAAGAAAGGTTAAGATTTGATACGTTTTATTCTGTTATTGCTGGTGCTGGGTTTTGCGTACTATCTGGTATATCGATACCGAAGGCTGGATGCGGTTAAGCAGAAACAGCTTATAAAATTTCTAGCGATTATATTAATAAGTGTTTTATTGGCGGTACTTGTTCTTACCGGGCGTCTTAACTGGTTAATAGCTGCTGTAGGGGCATTGCTACCGCTGATTCCCCGGGCTGCTCGTTTCTTAATGGGGGTATGGCCGTCTGTTAAGCCCTATTTTCAGCGTTACCAGCAAAATAGAAAGTCGAGTATGCATAGTCGGTTTATACATCTTCAAATTGATATGTTAAGTGGCGAGTTACAGGGCGAAGTATTAGAGGGCGGTTTCGCTGGTCAAAAGTTGAATGCTCTGTCATTAGAACGGTTGTTATTACTTCTTGATGAATTGAAGCCGCTTGATAGTGAGTCCGTTTCCCTGTTGGTTGCCTACCTGGATCGCATGCACTCGGGTTGGGCTAAAGATGAAAGAGGGAGGTATGAGCAGCCTGCATCAGATTCGGTAATGAGTGAGAGGCAGGCCAGAGATATATTGGGCGTTACAGAAACCGCCGATAAAAAAGAAATTACAAAAGCTCACAAGCGGTTGATGCAAAAGCTGCATCCCGATAGAGGAGGGTCTGATTATCTGGCGCAGCAGATAAATAAAGCACGAGACACTTTATTATAAGTCACCAGGTTATCTGGCCGGTGTTTCTATGGCTTACATCATGGGGGGTAACGTCAAAATGACGTATTCCCATGATGGTAAAATTTACTGGTTTGTATTGCTCATCATAAATATGCGTTATTCATTGTTATAACCGTCAGTAAGTGTTTTTAAGAAGGCGATAATATCGTTTTTTTCCTGTGCGCTTAATCCCAGATTTCCCAGCTCTTCAGTATTTACATTATTCGCAACCTCTGGAATAACGCCGTCATTATTTCGTTCGTTGTAAAAATCTAATACCTCTTCGAGTGTATTGAATACACCGTTATGCATATAGGGCCCAGTAATAGATATGTTACGTAGAGTAGGGACCTTAAATTTACCGTTTTCAGAAATATCGGCTAATTCACCGCCTAAACCAAAATCAATAAAGTTAGCACCGTCAGGATTGAATTCCAGATCCTGACTCAGGAAAGGGGATACTGGATTGGCAGGGGTGCCCAGGTTGTCAAAGCTAAAATCGGTGAACAGGGCGGGAATGTCATTGTTTTCGTTAGTGCTCGGATGACAGGCAGCACAGTTTCCCTTGTCCTGGCGGTTGAATAAATCCAGTCCACGTATTTCCTGAATTGTCAGGTTTGTGTCGCCCGCAATGAAAGCATCAAATTTAGAAGAAAAAGGAGATACTTCTTTAGAGCGTTCAAAGCTGGCAATAGCATCAGCAATTTTATCGAAAGCCAGATCTACATCATTAAATATTGTTTCTCCATAAATGGCTTTGAAGTCAGAGGCGTAATCTGAATTACTTACCTTTTCGACAACTGATGTAGCATCAGCATTGGCCATTTCAACCGGATTAAGGAAAGGCTGTTTAGCCTGATCTTCAAGTGTGGCAGATCGGCCATCAAGAAATTGACCACCGAAAAATATACCCTCTTCCGTATCAAGGTGAAATTCCGGGCTAAATGATGAGTAAGCTGCTGTAGGGGTGTTGCGGTTTCCAAATCGATCGGGATGAACGCCTCTTGATACGGGAATTTCCCTGTCCGGGTCTGCGAAACCAGCACTGGGCAGGTGGCAGCTTGAGCAGGCCTGTCCCGGTGGTGTTGATAAATTGGTATCAAAAAATATCTGTTTACCTAATTGTTGTTTTTCGAGAGATAAACTGTCAGAGGTGTTGCTGGTATCGCAGGCGAATAAGCTGACTGTAAGTAGTAAAGTTAAAAAAATATTTATCTGTTTTAGTTGTGTCATTGTGCAAGCCTTTTATTTTATGTAACGCGAATGATAATGATTCGCATTACTAAGTCAAGTGAGTAGGCTCCTTATTCTTCTGTAAAGTGAAATTTAAGGCCTGTTGAGTATTGAGAGGTTTAGAGATGATTTACGTTTTTTGGAGTAGATCTGTTATTGAGCGCAAACTCTGAAAGAGAGGGTGCTGGAATGTTAACCCTGTGGGAAAAAGTTAGGGTAATTAATAGCTCTTCTTTATTGTGGTTGATGAGATGCATTTATTGCAGGCAATAAAAAACCCGGCGATCCGTGCCGGGTTTTGGACTTCCGTTGCCCTTGGTGATTGATTATGGCGTTGTAGCTAGCTCCGTTTTTTCATATACTCCTGTATAACATTCTTATCTTCCGTGGATTCCTTATCCATGTATTTCCTATTGTGCTACTTCCTAACTATTCCCTGTGTCCTTGTTTTGCCATGTCCTTGTGTCCATGTAAGTATTATGGACAAACGTTCAAAATGTCGCTATCAGTTGAATCAGGTGCTTAATGTCAGAATTCTCACGTAACGAATGTAGGATAAATCCTACATGGTATAAAAATAATGAGTAATTTATATAATTCTATAAAACCATACGTAAGTCATCACTTGCAGGTAGATGATTTACATACTCTATATATAGAAGAATGTGGAAACCCGGCGGGTTTGCCTCTGGTGTTTTTACATGGCGGGCCAGGTGCCGGTTGTGCGCCATATCATCGTCGTTATTTTGATCCGGATGTGTACAGAATAATTTTATTTGATCAGCGGGGATGCGGAAAATCGACACCACATGCCAGTCTTGAACGAAATACCAGTTGGGATCTGGTTGCCGATATAGAGGTGATCAGGCGTCATCTCAATATTGATAAATGGGTGGTTTTTGGTGGCTCGTGGGGGTCAACCTTAGGTTTGTTATATGCGCAAACACATCCGGCTAGTGTGAGTGGTCTGATTCTTCGCGGTATCTTTCTTGCGAGAGATAAGGACGTGCAATGGTTCTATCAGCAGGGCACGAGTAAGCTTTTCCCCGATTACTGGGAGAAGTTTATTGAGCCGATACCAGAGTCGGAGCGTGGTGATATGGTTGCAGCCTATTCCAGACAGTTAACAGGTGATGATGAAATTCAGCAGTTACGAGCTGCCAGAGCCTGGTCTGTCTGGGAGGGGATGACAGCAACCTTACAGACAGATAAAACGGTAGTTGATAGTTTTTCAAATTCACATACGGCGCTCAGTGTGGCTCGTATTGAATGTCATTATTTTATGCATCACTGCTGGCTTGAGCCAAATCAGCTAATTAATAATATAGATGTAATTCGAAATATACCCGCATATATAGTGCAGGGTAGATATGATGTAATCTGCCCGGTTGAGCAGGCCTGGGAGTTATCGAAGGCGTGGCCAGAAGCAAAATTGTCAATAATAGGTGATGCGGGTCATGCAATAGTTGAATCTGGCATTACGAATGAGTTGTTAGATGTGATTAAAGAGATGAGTAAAAAATTAACATGATTGCGTTGATACAGAGAGTAAGTCATGCAAATGTGGTGGTCTCAAATTCGGAGATTGCTCAGATTAATAAGGGTTTATTAGTGCTGCTGGGTGTTTCAAAAGGGGATGATGCTGCAAAAGCAGATAAGCTGGTCCATAGAATGTTGGGTTATCGTGTGTTTGAAGATACTGAAGGTAAAATGAATTTAAGTGTTAAGGATGTTGGCGGGGAGATCCTGCTGGTGCCACAGTTTACGCTTGCAGCCGATACAAAGAGTGGAATGCGCCCCGGGTTTTCAACGGCAGCTCCTCCTGAAGAAGGAGTATTCTGGTTTGATTATGTGGCAGGGAAGTGTAAAAAAACACTTGGAAAAGTTCAGTTAGGTGAGTTTGGTGCAGATATGAAAGTGGGATTATTAAATGATGGCCCCGTAACATTCTGGCTCGAGACATAATGTATTTTTATTGATGCATTCTTTTAATCTATAATGTCGTGGTGAATTTATATAAAATTTAGAAGAAGTGGATATTTATGTTTTTATAATTTATATACATAAAAAAAGCTAAATATTTATAAGTTAATGTTTGTTTAGGGTTTTATTATAAATGGCATGTTATATGCGCTAATGTGATTGTGTCGGCCTATAAGCTTAATGAATTGCTTGGTCGCAACCATAAAAAATACTTATTCAGAGAATATTGAGAAATTATTAAAAATATCAATATTAAATATAAATACATGCTTGACACTCTGCGGCGCTTCAAGTTTAATTGATCTAAATCAATATTCGATTTGATGCTCATTTAGATCGAATGTGTGATTACTAATCAAATGACTAATATCGACGTGGAGTTTTTAATATGAGTGATGCACCAAATTGTAAATGTGTAATTTCTTTTTTATGGACCAATGCTTTAGTTGTGGGTGCGCTGGTATTTTTGATGTTTACTTTTATTGATCCAGCGGATATTGCAGTAGCCATGATGCTTGATATTGATGAAAGTGTATTTCGCATTCAGGCTTATGCATTTAGTTTTGGGTTTATGTGGTTGGCTTTTTCAGCATCTACTTTTCTGAATTGCTACTTTTCGCGCCTTAAATATAATATGAATAATACTGCAAAGTAGATATAACTGGATTTTCAAATAAGGCCGGCCCCCTGACAGGGGTCGGCCTTATTTTTTGCATCGACTTTTCCCTACCTTTATTACAGTGTATCCTATAGCGTTTAGATATATAGTCCTTAAGAATTTACTCTCTGGAGATTTAAGTAAATGACTGATCGCACTGCGAAAATCGCTCGCGACACGCTGGAAACTCAAATTATTGCCGAAATTAATATTGATGGCAGTGGTCAATCTGAATTTAATACGGGTGTACCTTTTCTTGATCACATGCTGGATCAGGTGGCTCGTCATGGTTTGATTGATTTAAATATTCAGGCTAAAGGCGATTTGCACATAGATGCTCACCACACAGTGGAAGATATTGGCATTACTCTGGGGCAGGCGTTTGATAAGGCGGTTGGAGATAAAAAAGGTATTCGTCGGTATGGTCATGCATATGTACCATTAGATGAGGCTTTGTCTCGTGTGGTTATTGATTTTTCTGGTCGCCCGGGCCTTGAAATGCCGGTGGAGTTTCCGCGCGCCAGTATTGGTGGTTTCGACGTTGATCTGTTTTTTGAGTTTTTTCAGGGTTTTGTTAATCACGCAAAAGTAACATTACATATCGATTCAGTTCGAGGTCGTAATGCACACCATGTTGCAGAAACAATTTTTAAAGCGTTTGGGCGAGCATTGAGAATGGCGTTAGAAGAAGATCCACGTATGCAAGGGGTGATGCCTTCTACTAAAGGTAGTTTGTAGTGACGCAAATTGTTGTTGTAGATTATGGTATGGGTAACCTGCGTTCAGTGGCAAAAGCAGTTGAGCACGTTGCCCCGGATAAAAGCGTTATTATTTCATCGGATAAGAATGAAATTGCTAATGCAGAGCATGTTGTATTTCCCGGTCAGGGTGCGGCACGTGATTGCATGCGTGAACTTGATGATCGTAATTTAACTCAGGTTGTTTTAACTGCCGCAAAAGAAAAACCTTTTCTGGGAATTTGTATGGGAATGCAGGTTCTGTTAAATCACAGTGAAGAAAATGATGGTATTGATTGCCTGGGTTTGTATGAAGGCAATGTGCGTTTCTTTGGTAAGGATTTGAAAAGTGATAAGGGCGAAAAACTAAAAATTCCACATATGGGCTGGAATGGTGTTGATCAGACAGTTGAACATCCTTTGTGGCATAACATAAAAAACCATAGCCGTTTTTATTTTGTGCATAGTTATTATATGGATCCTCAGGATAAAAATCTGGTTGCCGCAACAAGTGATTACGGTATCGAGTTTGTAACTGCAATTGCAAAAGATAATGTTTTTGCAGTTCAGTTTCATCCTGAAAAAAGTGCGCAGGATGGCCTGCAGTTATTAAAAAATTTCACTCAGTGGAATGGTAAGTAAAAACTAAAATATAAAAGGTAAATTAAGACATGTTATTAATACCCGCCATAGATTTAAAAGACGGACATTGTGTTCGTTTACGTCAGGGCATAATGGAAGATAATACGGTTTTTTCTGAAGACCCGGTCGCCATGGCTGGAAAATGGGTAGAAGCGGGTTGTCGCAGATTGCATCTGGTTGATTTAAATGGAGCCTTTGAAGGCAAACCTGTCAATGCGGAAGTGGTGCATGAAATAGTTGAAACCTATCCTGATGTGCCAGTGCAGATTGGTGGTGGAGTTCGTGATGAAAAAATCATAGAAACTTATCTTGATGCGGGTGTTAGTTATGTCATTATCGGTACAAAAGCAGTAACAGACCCTCATTTTATTAGTGAAATTTGTGCAGGTTTTCCGGGGCATATTATTGTTGGTCTTGATGCAAAAGATGGCAAGGTTGCGACAGAAGGCTGGTCAAAAGTTTCACGTCACGATGTTATCGATATGGCTCAGAGATTTGAAGAAGATGGTGTTGAGTCAATTATATATACAGATATTTCACGTGATGGAATGATGCAGGGTGTTAATGTTGAGGCGACAGTTAAGTTAGCGCAGGCAGTTCATATTCCGGTCATTGCATCTGGTGGTATTACTAATATGGATGATGTAATTGCATTATCAAAAGTTGAAGACGAAGGGATTATGGGCGCAATTACTGGCCGTGCAATTTATGAAGGGACATTAGATTTTGCTGCTGCACAGAAATGGGTAGATGAGCAGGAATAAAGTTAGTTGTAAATCTTAAGTTGTCAGTCTTAATTTGACAGAGTTATCGTTATTTTCGAATAGCGACAATAAAATATAAAGCTTGTAGGTATTCCTTCAGGTTAATACGTTAAGGTATAGAAAGTGTCACTTGCTAAAAGAATAATTCCCTGTCTGGATGTTAATAATGGTCGCGTTGTTAAAGGCGTGAAATTTGTTGATATCCGTGATGCGGGTGATCCTGTTGAAGTCGCACGTCGTTATGACCGTGAAGGTGCAGATGAAATTACGTTTCTTGATATCACGGCCAGTTCAGATGACCGTGACACAATTGTGCATGTGGTAGAAAAAGTTGCAGAAGAAGTTTTTATTCCATTGACTGTCGGTGGTGGAATACGGGAAGTTAAAGACGTTCGACGCATGTTAAATGCGGGCGCTGATAAAGTCGGCATCAATACTGCCGCTGTGTTTAACCCGGAATTTGTTAAAGAAGCCAGTGACCGAGTTGGTTCACAATGTATCGTTGTGGCCATTGATGCTAAAAAGGTAAGTAAAGAAGGCGAAGAAAATCGTTGGGAAATATTTACTCATGGTGGGCGAAAGCCGACTGGAATTGATGCAATCGAGTGGGCGGTTAAAATGGCAGACTTTGGTGCTGGTGAAATTTTGTTAACCAGTATGGATCGTGATGGAACAAAAATCGGCTTTGATCTGGAGCTTACAGCGGCAACAAGTGAGGCAGTCAGTGTGCCTGTTATTGCATCTGGTGGTGTTGGTAATTTAGATCACCTTGCTGATGGGGTTATTAAAGGCAAGGCTGATGCGGTGCTTGCGGCCAGTATTTTCCATTTTGCAGAGTACTCTGTAGAAGAAGCCAAATTACATATGCAATCGAAAGGCATAGAGGTTCGTCTGTAGCATATTCGTTTGCAGGGGTGCCTGTAATCGAAGGGCAAAGCACAGATTAATGTCAAAAGCATGTACATGCCACATATGTTAAAATACCCTGATGAACGATAACTGGTTAGATCAAATTAAGTGGACCGATGATGGTCTTGTGCCGGCTATAGCCCAGGATGCTGAAAGTGGGCGTGTGCTGATGTTTGCCTGGATGAATAGGGAATCACTTGGGTTAACGGTTGAAAAAGGCGAAGCGGTGTATTACTCCCGTTCACGTCAAAAGCTCTGGCATAAAGGTGAAGAATCGGGTCATACGCAAAAAGTAAAATCTCTACGTTTAGATTGCGACGGTGATGTTATTACCATGAAAATTGAGCAAACCGGCGGAATAGCTTGTCATACAGGTAGAGAGAGCTGTTTTTATCGAGAATTTCAAGATGGTGAATGGGTTGCCATTGATAAAGTAATAAAAGACCCCAAAGATATCTACTAGTGGTATCTATTAGAGATAGTTATTAAATCTATGAGTGATGTATTAAGAAAACTGGCTGAAGTACTTGAAGAGCGTAAGCAGGCTGACCCTGATTCGTCTTACGTAGCTAAACTGTACAGTAAAGGGCTTGATTCAATTTTGAAAAAAATTGGTGAGGAAGCGACCGAAACTGTGATGGCTGCTAAGGATGGTGATGCAGATCAAATTATTTACGAGACGGCTGATCTATGGTTTCACTCTATGGTTTTACTGGCGCATCAGGGTATAAGTCCTGATGATGTTTTAAATGAATTAGATAGACGGTTTGGTTTGTCAGGTCTTGAAGAAAAAGCTTCGCGAACTGAAAAATAAATCAGATTACAACAATTTTGCATGAGAGGAATTAGAGATGGGTTTTAGTATTTGGCAGTTAGCCATAGTTTTAGGTATTGTAATTTTATTGTTCGGTACAAAAAAACTACGTAACATTGGTGGTGACATGGGTTCTGCAATCAATAGTTTTAAAAAAGCTATGAAAGACGGTGCCAATGATGCTGATAGTGCTTCTGATGATAAGCTGGAAAGTAAAGACGGCAAAGTGATCGATGCTGAAGTAACCAGTAAAGAAAAAGATCAGGCATAAAATTTAATAACTGTAGATTATATTTGCTATGTTTGATGTTGGTTTTTTAGAAATTTCCGTAATTATGGTGCTGGGTTTGCTAGTGCTTGGTCCTGAGCGCCTGCCAAAAGTAGCAAAGAAAACAGGTTACTGGATTGGCAAGGCGCGTCGTTATATGGAAGGTGTTAAATCTCAGGTTGAAGCTGAGTTTGATACGAATGAAGTAAAACGATTATTGCGCAATCAGGAAGTTCAGATCCAGGAATTACAAAATAAAATTACAGATGCAGATCAATATATTAAGTCTGATGTTGCAAATCAATTTGACGATGATGATCCGGGTAACTCGCATGAAGAGGCAGTTGAATCTAAAGTAGAGTCGAAGCCTGCTGCGCCACAATATGACATCATTGAAGATGAGTTTTATTCAGAAGCCACAGAAGACAAAACTAAAGATGCTATGGATAGTGTTATGAGTGACAAGGCGCAATGAGTAAATCATCTGCAGGCAAAGCGTCTGAAGAAAATACATCCGAAGAAACACCTTTAGGAAGTCATGAAGGTGAAGAGCAGGGAATAGGTTTTATTGGTCACCTGATGGAGTTGCGTGATCGTTTATTACGTAGCGTTGTTGTTATTATCGTTATTTTTCTTGGCGCGTTTCCGTTCGCAAATGAAATTTACCATATACTGGCATTGCCATTAGTTAATAACTTGCCTGATGGCGGAAATATGATTGCGACCGGCGTGATATCTCCATTCTTAACGCCAATTAAACTCGCATTTATCATGTCGATATTTGCGGCATTCCCTTATATCATTTTTCAGGCCTGGGCTTTTATTGCACCGGGTTTGTATCGACATGAAAAAAAGCTGGCGATACCCTTAATAGTTTCCAGTGCAATATTGTTTTATATTGGTATTGTGTTTGCCTACTTTATCGTTTTGCCAAACGTGTTTACATTTATGATGTCGATGGCAATTGACGGTGTTACTCATGCACCTGATATTACTTATTATCTGGATTTCACGTTAAAAATGTTTTTTGCTTTTGGTATTGCTTTTGAAGTGCCGGTAGCAACGATATTACTGGTGCTAGGCGGTGTAACCACGCCACAAAGTCTTGCTGAAAAAAGACCCTATATTATTGTGGGTGCATTTATCTTTGGTATGTTGTTAACGCCCCCAGACCCTGCTTCACAAATTATGCTGGCCATACCTATGTGGTTACTGTTTGAGCTTGGCTTGCTTGTTTCACGTGCGATTAAAAAGAAAGATGTAGAAGATGATGAGTATCAGGCTTTAACTGAAGAAGATATGGAAGCTGAACTTGATCGTGCAGAAGCAGAAGATGATAACGGCCCGAGACTGTAATTTCCTTTAGGAAGGGTTAGCGGTTATATGATGTCCGTTTAAATCAGAGGTCGTTAGAGTCAGTGACTGACAAAAAATGATTTTTCATCTTCAAGGATATCATTTTCCAGTAAAACGCTAGCCTGCCTGTCGCTCTCTTGATATCCATCCCCACAAAGCCCTTAATATCGGGTATACTATGTGCCGAAAATAATGCACAGAACAAGAGAGAATCGAGCAAAATAATGGCTGAAAAGCGCAAGCGTAGTGTCCCCCGCCGTCCCACGGTGTTAGTAATACTTGATGGCTTTGGAGTTAATCCAAGTCGTATCAATAATGCAGTTGTCGAAGCAAATACCCCGCGTCTGGATGAATATTTTTCTAAAAATACTCACATAACACTTGATGCATCGGGTTTATCTGTAGGTTTACCGAGTGGTCAGATGGGCAATTCTGAGGTAGGTCATCTTACTTTAGGTTGTGGCACGATCATGAGGCAGGATCTTGTGCGCATTGATGACTCGATAGAGAGTGGTGAGTTTTACGAAAATGCTGCTCTGGTAGCGGCTATGGAAGACTCGGTTAAGCATGAACGACCAATGCATCTGGTCGGTCTGGTTTCAGATGGTGGTGTACACAGTCATACGAAACATTTGTGTGCTTTGATCTCTATGTGTGGGAAATACAAGGTAAAACCACTTGTTCACATGATTACTGATGGACGAGATACGGCACCTATGGCAGCAATGGGTTATCTGCAGAGTCTGGAAGATGCTTTAGATGATGCTGGTGGAGCAATTGCAACGGTATGTGGTCGTTACTATGCAATGGATCGTGATAATCGATGGGAACGAACTGAAATAGCCTTTAAAGCAATGGCCAACCTTGAAGGTGAGCAACATGAGGCTGCTCGTTATGCTATTGAGTCGTCTTATAATAAAGACATCACCGATGAGTTTATTATGCCCTGTATTTTTCCAGAGGCAGAAAAAATTGAAGAAGATGATAATGTAATCTTCTTTAATTTTAGAAATGACCGTCCACGCCAGTTAAGTGCTGCACTTAGTCAGACTGATTTTGAAGGTTTTGAGCGAGGCGCATACGATCCGGTTACGGTAACCTGTTTAACAGAATATGATCCACATTTTCTGCTACCAATCGCTTTTGCGCCTCAGCGCCCTACAACGACACTGGCTTCAGTTGTGAGTCGTGCAGGTTTTAAGCAATTTCATTGTTCTGAAACTGAAAAATACGCTCATGTCACTTTTTTCTTTAATGGTGGGCGTGAAGAAACCTGGGCGGGTGAAGAAAGAGTGATGATTCCATCACCCCAGGTTGCGACTTATGACGAATGCCCTGAGATGAGCGCAAAAGAAGTGGCAGATGCCATGATTGAAGCCATTGAATCTCATGAGCACGGTTTCCTTGTTGTTAACTTTGCTAACGGCGATATGGTTGGTCACACAGCAAAACGTGATGCGGTTATTGCAGCTGTTGAAGCAATGGACGAGCAGGTCGGTCGTTTACTGGATGTTGCGGTAAAAGAAGAATATTCTGTATTTCTGACAGCTGATCATGGTAATTGTGATGAGATGGTTGACCCTGTAACAGGTGAGCCACATACGCAGCATACGGTTTACCCGGTTCCCTGTATGATTATTGATCAGGAAAACTGGCGCTTGAATACCGGTATGGGATTAAGCAGTGTTGCACCAACTATTTTACAGCTTATGGGATTGCAGCAACCACCTGAAATGTTAGGTAAGAGTGTGTTGCTTGAAACATACGGCAGTTAGTTTTAAAAGTTAAGATCACCTGTCTCAGGTGGTCTGAGTAATATTAAATCAGTTACATTCTACAGACGTTTTCAGTCTTAAATTAGATCGTATATAACGAGATAAAATGTCTATACCAATGTTTAAAAATGCCGTGAAGGCAATTAATACCATGGCTTTATCAAGCCGAATATCTGAAATTGCACTATCGATATAAAAACCTAGAGTAGCAATTCCAAGAATTCCAAGAATTGCAGTCTCTCGCATAATAATTTCCCAGCGATAAAAAAGAAACGCTAGAAACTGCCCATAAATTCTGGGTAAAACTTCATAAAAATAAAGATTCAAACCTGAACTTAAGTCATTTCTTATGGTGAGATTATTGCTATAGCGACCCATTAAGTGAGCGATAATTGCACCGTTGTGTAAAGTAAGTGCAACCACTGCCGGTAACATTGAAGGCCCCCATAATGTTAAAAGTATGAAAGCTAGAATGTATTCAGGTGTTGATCGCATAATAACGAGAAAGCTGTGACCTGATAAACGACCTAACCGATTGAAAAATAATTTAGAAATGAGTGGAAACAAAAGTAAAGCAAGAATACCAGTCGTCACGAGAGCTAGTTGCGTTAGTAAAATAGTATTGATAATTCCGGGTAAAGCTTCGTTTAAAAATAGATCGCAAAACCAGTTCCATAGTGCATTAAATGATTCGCCATTGCGAACAGGGAAGGGGATAATATCATGGGTAAAAAAACGTTTAACATTATCAAAAGAAATTACAGTGTCATTAGCTATGATAAATGGAGATATGAGCACGTAAATAGGAAGGAGTTTAGGATGAACCCAATAACGAATGCTGGCAATCAACAGGTAAAACAGGATCAATAATGCCCAAACTTCAGAGTATTGACCTTCCAGAAAAGCTGTACTTAAATAATAACCAAGAGTTGGTAGGCCAACGAATCCTAATACGGCGCTAGAACGTAAACCACATTCTAATCTGTAACTTGTGTAAGTAACAAAATGAGACCATAAGTCAGGAAGTCTTGCATAAAAAAATGCTGAAATAACGCCTGAGTTCTGCCGAATAGAGTTATAAGCACGGTGATCGCTTTCTTCCGTTATTTCGGCATAAACTTTTGCAAATGTAGCTGCATAAGGTAAGCCTAAAGCAAGTAGGCCGGTAAGTGGGTGTAAGCCAAAAATTTGTAAAAAAATGAGTGCCCAGAATAATTCATGTACAGAACGCACTAGCGCACAAATAACTCTTATAAGTTTCCAGTGAAAAATTAAGGACAAAACAAACCCGGTTGCAGCTCCGAATGTAACACCTAGTAGAGCAAATGCAATGGTTTGAAGTAAGGCATCAAGCGGATTGTTTATATTAAGAAGGGAAGGGTTCGTTAGACCTGAAAAAACTCGACCGAGTTCTGTCATGGGATCATAAGAATGTATGTTTAAATCAGCGAAAGGGATGCAGGCAATTGCGATGAAAATAAATATCCAGCTCACATTCCAGCGTTGGGAATGATGATAAGTAAGAATATTATTCTTCATATAACTTGAGTAGTTGCTGGCGATTTAGATTTTCTGATCTGTCATCTATGACTACTCGGCCATGATCGAGACCGATAATGCGATCACAGAATTTAAGGGCGAGATCAACATCGTGTAAAGAAAAAATAATTGTATCAAATTGTTTACAAAGCAAGTTCATTACGAGTAGCGACTGCATCTCATCAAGTGAAGAAACAGGTTCATCAGCAAGTAGAAAATGACCATTGTGCATTAGTGCGCGCGCAATAGCTGTGCGTTGCTGTTGCCCACCAGAAAGTTGCGCTACGGGTTCAAATAGTTTTTCACTCAACTGCAGATTCTTTAGGATATCACTAACCTGTTCGACCTGTTCTGAAAAAGGCTTCATTAAATTAATAAGGTTATACAAGGTTGAATGTTGACCGAGTTGTCCCATATAAACATTATGGTAAACAGACAGGTTTTGTACCAGACCATATTCCTGTGGAACGAAAGCAGTATCGTTTGATAGTTTGTCAGTGGTTTCGTAGAGTAGGTTTAATAACGTAGACTTGCCCGAGCCGCTACGACCAACAAGTGCGAGTTTCTCCCCCTGACTTACGTGCAGGGTAATATCTGAAAGAGCTGTCTTTCCCTTGTACGCAACATTGGCAGATTTAAGATGAATCATGTCTAGTGTTGGCGTATGTGCTTAATATGTAAAGTTAATCAATTAGACCAATTTTTTTTGCGGTATGTAAGATCGGTAAATAATCATCATTGTCAGCGCTAATAAAAGCACTTCTGGGAAATGCTTCGAGTAGTGCTGGATCTTTCATATTAAGCAGTGCATTTTTTATTTTATTTTTAAATCCTTTTCCCCAGACTGTATCAATATCACCTCTTACAGACCATTGGTAGTCTGGGTAGGATGGTGTTTTCCATATGATACTTACCTTTTCGGGATCAATTTTTCCATTGCTTAATTCATTTTCCCAGACTTTATAATTAACGGCACCCAGTTGGTAAGCACCGGTTTGGACTAGTGCAATAGTACGAGAATGATTGCCGCTGAAACCAACCCGGTTAAATAATTCGGATGGGGATTTTTTGAACCGTTCACGTAAATAGAATTCAGGCATTAACCTGCCTGAGGTTGAACCTTTTGAGCCGAAAGTGAAATTTTTACCTGCAAAAGAATCGGGTAATTGCGCAGATTTTTTAAGCCCAGTACTGTGATGAGCGATAAAATAAGTAACGAATTCGGTATCTTCTTTACCCTGAGCAATTGCTTCAGAATCTACAACACTTGATCTGGCTCTAACACCAGATAGGCCGCCAAACCAGGCAAGCTGTACCTGATTATTACGAAAAGCAGTTATAGCAGCGGCATAAGATTTAACAGGAACATACTTTACCGGTATATTAAGTGTTGTAGAAAGATAAGTCGCAATTTTGGTAAAACGCTGATTGAGTTGAGACTGATTTTGGTCAGGAATAGCAGAAAAAATTAATGTCCGATCGTTAGCGTTAGCTGTGATTGTAAAAAATATAAAGAATAAAACTAAGAAGCTGCGTAATATATTATTGATCATTTTATCTCCTATGACCTGAATGCTGACAGGTCAATCCATAAGAATCGTATAACCCGATAATAACGGGAAAATACATTAAAAAATATACAACTATAGACGATGGTATATGCGGGGGAAGTATTTTATAAGGTATTATATAAGAGCTGTTAATTCAAGCCTTAATGCAGGCGAATTAACACTGAATTGTATGTTTAAATAATTACTAATTATTTAGCAGCTAAAGCTTTTAGTTTGTCTATTAATTCATCAGAGTCCCATTCAACACCACCAAAAAGGGTGTAACGAATTTTTCCCTGTGGATCGATAATGAAATTTGACGGTGCAGCAAATACTCTCCAGTCTGCAATGCTTTTACCCGATTCGTCCATTAAAATGCTAAATTCGGGTTTAACTTCATTAACAAATTGTGTTACTTCTTCCTTTGTTTCGCCCATATCAACGGCGAGAATTTTAAAAGGCACATCAGCCATTTTTTTCATCATATTGTTCATTGATGGCATTTCTTTGCGACAGGGGGTGCAATAGGTTGCCCAGAACTGTACTAAAACGATCTGGCCTTTGTAATCGTTTAAATCATGTGTTTTACCATTCAAATCGGTAAGTTTTAATGGAGGTGTTGGTGTGTTGGCTGTAAATGCTTTTAAATTTGCAGCATGGATATTAGTTATACCAAAAAATAAAATCGTTAATAAAAGTACTTTTTTAATCATTACTTTCTTCTTCCTCAAGATAAAATATACTAACTTTGATTAAACCGGCCATCTGTGAAGTTACAACATCTTCTGAACGATTTGCGTCTTTTCGTTTGAAAAAGTATCCGCGAACATTAGGAATAACTTTGGATTTTACATGGCTACCACTTTTTTGTAATTCATGGCTAAGGGTGTTTAGCCCCCATCGGTTTGGTGTGCGTTCGCCTTCAAGGAGTAATATTGGCAGTTGAGTTTTGCCTACAGCGTCCTGATATTCGGGTACTTCACCCGGTACAGGGGAGTCCTTGAACAGGCGAGGAAACATTAATACCGCGCCTGCAAGTTTTGTATGTTTGTCGTTAGCTTCCCACTGACTGGCGCCTCTTAAAATCAGTTCGGTGTCAGGTCCGCTGGCAATCAGGTAAACTTTTTTACCCGTTTTAGTCGCTTCGTTTATGATAGCGGTAAGCGAATCAGTAGAAATGTGTGAAAGGCTGCTGCGAACCTTAGGTAACATAAAACCAGATAACATATCGGGCATCCACACTTCTATGCCATCCTCAGCCAAAGACATGGCTGTTTTTTCCTCAGCAATGCTTTTACCCTCGTCGCAGGGGAAGCCTAATAAAAGTGTATCGCCTTTCGCGGGGAAGATACGAATATCTATTTCAGTATCGCTGCTTTCTATTGTTCTAACTTCTTTTGCTAAAGCTGTATTAATAGAAACATGACTGATAATGGTCAAAATAGCTAAAAACGTAAATTGTATTCTTAAATTCATAATAAATTGATCTGGTCTATTAAAATTAACAGGCTAGGGATGTTAAGCTACCTTCATGATTAAAAGACATTTTATAACAGCTAGCATTTTAGTGCTAACCAGCCTTGTTGTTCCTTGTGTATCGTCAAGTCCAGAAGAAATAAACGAGTCGTTAACGCTGAAGCCTGATTTGGACAGGGGTAAAAAGATCTATCCATTATGCGCTACCTGTCATATGAAAACAGGCTGGGGTAAAAAAGATGGTAGTTTTCCGGTTATTGCAGGTCAGCACCGTAATGTGTTGATTAAGCAACTGTCTGATATTAGGGCAAAAAATCGTGAAAACCCGACCATGTACCCATTTACCGACCCTAAATCTATAGGTGGTTCACAGGCTATTGCAGATGTTACAGCGTATATTGCATCAATGGATAAATCCCATGATGTAGGTGTGGGTAATGGTCAGCAACTGGCTTTAGGGCAGTCTATTTTTGAAAAACGTTGTATGGTGTGTCATGGAGATAAAGCTCAGGGTAATAATGACGCCTTTTTCCCCAGGCTTAGTGGGCAACACTACTCTTATTTATTTCGTCAGTTAAAGTGGATCAGGGATGGTTATCGAAAAAATAGCAATCCACAGATGGTTGCTGAAGTTAAGGCCCTGTCTGATAGTGATCTGGATGCGATAGCAGATTATTTATCTCGCTTATAACGTAAGTGTTCGAAATAAGTTGATTTAAAAAGCCATATTCTTATATGGCTTTTTTATTGATAGATATTTTAGTGTAATGCGTAGCATTACCTGTTTCTAGTGTATTTTATGCTAATCTTTTTATACGTTAGTTTTAAATCATGGACATCACGATGAGGAATGAGAATGAGCAATGAATCAACAGGTAGTAATCCGTATGAAAGCCCACAAACCTCTCCGAATATTGAGCAGTTAGCAGATTATAAACCCGTAATATTCAGTACAAAAGGACGAATAGGACGGTTAAGATATTTGGCGTACTCAATGATTTACAATTTCTTAATTATGTTTTTAGTTGGCATTTTGAGTGCAATATTGATCCCTATGATTGCTGGAAATGGTGAAGAGTCCGGCGTGATGATGGTAATGGTGATGGGCTTAATTTATTTGCCTGTGTTTGCGATTTTCTTTATTGTTGCCAGACGTAGATTACATGATTTAGATCGAACAGGATGGCTAACGTTATTAATGTTTGTACCATTGATTAACATAATTTTTGGCTTATATCTGTTGTTTGGACCTGGTAGCCCCGGGGCGAATAAATATGGGCCGGCTCCTCAGGCGAATACAGCATTAGAAATAATTATCGGGCTGATAGCGCCGATTGTTATTATCGGCATTCTTGCGGCAATTGCGATTCCCTCTTATCAGGAATATGTAGATCGAGCACAGGTGATAGAGCAGCAGGCACAGGAGGCGCAACAACGTGCTCTGGATGCACAACGACAGTAAGTATGATCACTCACTGATTGCACGATTTTTTAAATCGTGCAATTTTCCCTGCTAAGGTGAGAGAGTTTGTCAGTTTCTCGTTTTGGTTATCAATTGTCTCAGTGCAGGCTTTACAAAAGGGAGTGATGATTAATTTAGTGAGTAATCAATATTTTTAAATGGCCAGTCATTACTTAACCATATCTTTATATCGCCTAATAATAGATTGTGTAACTTTTGTTCAGGTAAATCCTGCCTTGTCCAGATAAAAACAGATGCGTCAAATTTTTTGTTAGACGATGGCTTGATATAGATACAGCCTAGTACTTTGTCTTCACTGCTGTTTAATACGGTATAAGTGAAAAATACTCTTTTGTTAAAATTACTCTCGTCATAACTCAGTCCTTTTCTATTTTCATCGATTGTAAAATCGTCATCGGGCCAGCTTGAATTCAGTTTAGTTCGAATATAAAAACGAGCGCTCATTAATGCGTCATAATCAAGTTCAGTGTATTTTGGACTGATTTTTTTAAGCGTATAAGTTGAGAATGTTTTTGAAGCAGGAACATTAAATGTTGCGTCAACTAAAGTAGACGCACTCGAAGATTGAAAGAAAAAGTTTATTACTACTAAAAGAACTAGCCGCTTGAGTTGCATGTGTTTATTGCCGGGAAAAATAATTTCAGGACATAAAAATTATTGCATTAAATCATTCATGTTAATAATAGGTAATAAAATGGACAGTACTATAATTAATACAATGCCACCCATTGCCACAATTAGTAGAGGTTCAAACAGTCCCATAAAAGTTGCAATCAGAAGTTCAAGTTCTCTCTCCTGTTGCTGTGCAGCTTTATCTAACATGTCTTCCAGGTTACCAGACTTTTCGCCACTGGAAATCAGATGTAATGTCATCGGAGGGAATAGTTTGCTGCGATCAAGCGCAGCGTATATGCTAGATCCTTCTCTTACTTTTTCTGCGGCAGTTAAAATGGCATCCTGCATAGGTAAGTTTGCGACTACGGGAGCGGCAAGTTGTAGAGCATCTAATACGGGTACACCGCTAGAAGAAAGTATACTGAGAGTGCGCGAAAAACGTGCTGTATTTAAACCTCTAACAAGTTTTCCCAGTACAGGTGTTTTCAAGAGTAATAAATGGAAGCGACGTTTGTTGTAGGGTATGGATAAAAATTTCTGAATTCCAAAAAATGCTGCAACGGCAAGTAATAATAATAACCCCCACCAGTTTTGTAAAAACTCGCTAATCCAGATCATCATTTTTGTGATGCCGGGTAACTCCTGACCGGATGTTTCAAATACTTCTACAATTTGTGGTACGACAAACATTAATAGACCGGTAACAACAAGAAAAGCCATAACTGTCAGGATGGCAGGATAGATTGTGGCCTGAGCAACTTTAGATGCCATTTGCTGTCTGCTTTCTGTGTAGTCGGCAAGTCTGTCAAGCACGATATCTAAATGCCCGGATGATTCGCCTGCTGCAACCGTAGCTCGGAATAACTGTGGAAATATTTTTGGAAAATCTGCCAGGCCTGCTGCGAGTGTGTGGCCTTCTAAAATTTTGGAACGTAATGCAAATACCATGCTTTGAATGCGTGGTTTCTCTGTTTGTTGACCAACAGCAGAGAGGGCCTCATCTAAAGGTATTGCAGCACGAACCAATGTTGCTAACTGACGGGTAAACAGGGCAAGATCGGTGGCACTGATACTACGACGTGAAATTTGTACGGGTTTGTCCTGCTGCTTTTTTTCAACATTGGCTGCAGTTTCTATTTGTAAAGGCATCATGCCTTTATCGCGCAACACCTGTCTTACCTGACGAGGTGTATCACCTTCTATAATACCTTTTTTCTCGCGACCTTTATCGTCGAGAACGATGTATTCAAAAGCTGCCATTACGATGTTGTTTGTTGAAAATTAGTCTTCACGGGAAACTCTTAAAACTTCTTCTAATGATGTTGTTCCTTCAAGTACCAGACGTTTTCCATCCGTACGCAAACTTGATGTAAATCCACGTGCATATTTTTCCATTGCCTGTTCACCTTCTCCATCGTGAATCATCTGTTGTAACCTGTCGTCAATAGGAATCAGTTCATATACACCTGTACGCCCCCCGAAACCAAGATGATTGCATTTATCACAACCTTTAGGTGTGTAAATTTGTGGAGCCTGTGAAGATTTAATGCTTAACCATTCGCACTCACTCTCTGTTGCAGTATGAGCTTCTCGGCAGTGTGGACAAAGTTGTCTAACAAGGCGTTGTGCTAATACACCAATTAAACTTGATGCTAATAAAAAGGGCTCAACACCCATATCACGTAAGCGTGTAACCGCACCAATAGCGGTGTTTGTATGCAGTGTTGATAATACCAGATGTCCGGTTAAACTTGCCTGAACGGCAATAGAAGCGGTTTCGAGATCACGTATTTCACCAATCATTACAACATCCGGATCCTGTCGTAAAATGGCGCGTAAACCTCGGGCAAAAGACATGTCAATTTTACTGTTAACCTGAGTTTGACCAATTCCATCTAGATAATACTCGATGGGATCTTCTACGGTTAAAATATTACGGCTATTATCATTCAGGCGGGTAAGACCCGCATAAAGCGTTGTCGTTTTACCTGATCCGGTTGGACCGGTGACTAAAATAATGCCGTGTGGATGATGTAGTAAATCACTTAAACGATCACGGTCATGATCAGACATGCCCAGGTGTTGTAAATCGAGACGCCCAGCCTGTTTATCTAATAAACGTAATACAATTCTTTCACCATGCCCGGAAGGTAATGTGGATACACGAACATCAACAGACCTGCCAGCAACTTTAAGAGAAATACGTCCGTCCTGTGGTAAGCGTTTTTCAGCTATATCAAGTTTTGCCATTACTTTAATACGAGAAATAACCAAAGGTGCGATATTTTTTGGCGGTTGTAATATTTCACGCAATACACCATCAACACGAAAGCGAATCCGCATTCTATTTTCAAATGCTTCAATGTGTATATCTGAAGCATTTATTTTTATTGCCTCTGTTAATACAGCATTTATTAACTTGATTATAGGTGCATCATCTTCAGCTTCTAATAGATCTTCGGGTTCTATTGTTTCGGCTAACTGGTCAAGGTCAAGTTCATCACTCACGCCTTCCATCATTGCCATAGCCTGATCAGAATTCTGTTCGTATGTTTGTGCAAGAAGGGCGTCGAATTGTTCGTTGCTAATGCTGGATAACTCAACTGGTCGACCGGCTATGCGTCGGACTTCAGAAATTGCCTGAGGGTTTAAATTGCCGTGATAAAATAACAGTGCTTTATCTTCATCTATTTGACCCAGCATAACACCATGACGTTTTGCAAAAGCATATGAAATACTTTGAGCCGTTAAGCCCATGTTTGGGGTTAACGGCTCATCCGATTCACTAGATGATAAATTACTCAAAGTCTTCGTCTTCAAGTTCAGAAGTTTCGTTCTTGTTATCTGCTTCTGTTTTATTTAGTGGAGATCGCAGTTTCTCGTCGGATGCATCTTCTGGTACAACCAGATTTTGTAACGGAGGTAATAAAGGATTTTTTTCATCTTTTAATAAACCAAAGCCATTTTCACCAGCACTTATTTGTTGAGCGCGTAAATAATTGTATTTCTGATTGGTGTGATATGCAGCAGCTCCCGCATCACGCATTATACTGGGGCGCATAAATATCATCAGGTTCTGTTTTTCTTTTGAGGTGGTATGTGAACGGAACAACCAGCCAAGTAGAGGGATATCACCTAAGATAGGAACTTTAGAAACGGTATCACGTAACGTATCATCAATTAAACCACCAAGTACTAATATCTCACCGTCTTCTACCAGAACAGAAGTTGTAATCTGACGTTTGTTGGTGACAATTCCGCCATTTGCTGCAGCACTTGCTGAAACGTTTGAAACTTCCTGGTCTATTTCAAGTTTAATAGTGTTGCCGTCATTTATCTGGGGAGTTACTTTAAGAGTGATACCAACGTCCTGACGTTCAACCGTTTGAAATGGATTGGATGCACCATCTGCCGCAGTTGTAAATGAACCGGTAAGGAAAGGAACATTTTGAGCAATTACAATTGTAGCTTCCTGGTTATCCAGAGTAACAACACTGGGTGTTGATAAGATATTTGTTGCCGCATCAGATGAAAGTGCTTTGAGTAAAAAAGCAAAACGCGTACCGCCATCACTGCCGAAACCAAAGGTAATGCCATCACCAATTGAACTACCTATGGTTGATGCATCACCGCTGAATAAACCAATTATGCCGCCCGCGCCACCAAAGTTACCAACACCTATTGGTACGCTATCGCTGGTGCTATCTTCAGGTGGTCCAACGACAAACTGTGAAGAAAATTCTTTACCTGTGTTATTCGAAATTTCAGCAATAATCGATTCAACCAGCACCTGAGCACGACGAATATCTAACTGACGTATAATGGATTTCATTCTACGAACAACATCCGGGCCTGCGGTTATTATTAATGAATTGGTTGCTTCGTCTGCCTGTATGTCCACATCAGCTTTTTTTGTAGAGGTAATTGCTTTGCTGGTCTTTTTGGTTGTTTTGGACTGATTTTTTTGAACACCTGTTAATATGGTAACAATGTCTTTAGCTTTGGCATACTTCAAATAAATAACATGTGTATTACCGGCTTCATTTTGCAAAGGTGTATCGAGATGGGCAATTGTTGCGCGAATTTTTAATCGACTGGAACGTTCACCACTCATTAAAATACTATTTGTGCGGTCATCAGCAGCTAAGGTTATTTTTTTAGTAGAGGGTGACTTTGCACCAATTCCACCAGATTGTAATGAATTAAGTATACGTACCAGCTCAGAAGCTGAGGCATGTTTTAATGGAATGATTTCAAGCTCGTCACTTTCAGGTCGATCGATGTGGCGAATGATTTGTACCAGACGTTTTATATTTGCTGCATGATCGGTAACAATCAGTGTATTAGTTGGGTTATAAGCCGCAAGATGTCCCTGCTGAGGAACCAGAGGTCGGAGAATGGGTACTAGTTGAGCTGCGGGCACATGATCAAGAGTAATGACCTTTGTAATAAGTTGATCACCTCTGTTTTTAGATCCACGTACAACGGGTAATGGTCCCTGTTTCGCATTGACCTGAGGTACAATTTTTATAATGTTACCGACAGGGACAGCCGCATATCCATGTACCTGTAAAACAGATAGAAAAACTTCATAAACTTCAGACTCAGACATGGTGTTAGAAGACACCACGGTTACTTTTGCTTTAACTCTCGGATCAACGACAAAGTTTTTGCCCGTGAATTTTGAAACGGTGCTGATTAATGCGCGTATATCTGCCTGTTTTAGATTCAGAGTGATTTGATTTTCTACGGCGATTACATTCTGAGTTGTAAATAAACCAGAGCCCAGTATGCAACAGATTAAAAATAATCGTATAAGACCAGACTTTGTCTGAATATGTTTATAATTTGTGCCCTGATATTTCAAAATAGTTGTCTCTTTAAGGTATATCAAAATGTAATGGCAGTTCTGCACCATTACGTAATACGGTTAAATCAATTGATTTTGCTCGTTGTAATGAACGTAAAGCTTTAAGTCCCTTAGTCGGGTTATTTAGTTCAACCCCATTTACCGCGATAATGACATCGTCAGGGTCTAAACCGACAGCATCAAATAACGAGCGATCTCCCTGAGGCTGTAATCGATAGCCGACTGTACGACCATTTTTGTTAACAGGTACTGGAATAGCATATTTACCAAATGAGGTTGGATTTTTTAGTATCTGTTTACGAATGTCGGAAAGTACGGCGCCCGGGCCTGTTGCAGGCTTTGATTGTCTAGTGCTTGATTGAGGAGCCGATTTGATCAAATTATCACTTTTGTCTTTCGGCATGCGAAGGGTTTCAAGTTTACCGCTGCGCTCCAGAATAACCCTGTCAGCATATATTTCTTTTACGGTGGCACTGGATACCTTGTCGCCTATTGAGTAGGTTTCTTCTTTGCCATTTTTCCCCATTGCTATAATGGCATTGCCATATTCCATTGGTTTGGTGGCAAGTACACCTTTTAGAACCAGATTTAAGCGGGTTTCAGGAGCGATGGTCTGAGTGGGTTTGCTTGTGCTCTTCTGAAAAACACCAAAAAGATGCGCATTCGTAATTTCATTATAATTTCTGTTTTGCAGCTTTTTAGCATTGCCAGATTTGAAATTGCGGGGAGCAGATTGTTCTTCTTCGCCCGGGACTAATAACCAGGTAATTTGTGAAAGGGTGTAACTACAGGCGATAATTAGAATAATTGTGAAAACAGGAGGAAATACCCGATTTAACTTTATCAGGTTAACTTCGCTGAGATTTAATGATTTGGGTAATTTATCTGCCAGAGTATTCATATTTAATGCATTATAGAGAGTAGCGTTAGCAGTTCCAAATAGCTTAGGGGGTTTTTATACCTATTATGTCTCGAAAATGTATAATAAATATGTAACAAATGTTCATTTTGTAGTGTTTTTTTTGTCATTAAAGCAAAAACGGAGCCATATGACACATGTTTATTGCCACGTAGCTCCGTTTTGATAAAGCATAAGACAGGGCTTAAACCATATCTTTCAGGCCTTTAAGTGGTAATACTTTAACCACTTTACGTGCAGGCTTTGCTTTAAACATCATTTCTTCGCCAGTGAAAGGGTTAGTTCCCTTACGAGCTTTAGTAGCAGGCTTCTTAATGACTTTGATTTTTAACAGACCGGGTAGTGTGAAGAAGCCGGGTCCACGTGCCTTGATATTTTTCTCGATCAAACCAGATAAACTATCCAGTACCGCAGTTACTTCTTTACGGCTCAGATCTGTTTCAGCAGAAATATGATTCAGAATCTCACTTTTGGTTGGTGGCTTTTTAACAGCAGATGCTGCTACTTTCTTTTTGGCTACTTTTTTCTTTGCAGCTTTCTTTTTAACCGCCATACTAGGATGCTCCTAAAGTTATTTAATTTCATCAATTGGAAGAATAATTACAATTAATTATTCGATGACCTGATTGTTAGTGCTTTTGCACTGTAATACAAGGGTTTTTATTAAAAAGTTTAAGAAAAATGCATGAATTTACTTATATAACAGCATTTACCGTTGGATTAATGGGCGGAGTGCATTGCGTTGGCATGTGCGGTGGCATTGTTGGTGCTTTAAGTTTTGCCAGTCGAAGTGATAACAATACGGGAACTGCCGCATTGTTTAATTTATTGCTTGCCTATAATTCTGGCCGGTTAATCAGTTATACAATAGCCGGTGGATTGATGGGGGCATTAGGCTGGCTGGTTACTATCTGGACAGATATACAATTCATGCAGGGTTTATTGCAGTTATTAGCTGGCGTTTTTATGTTAATGATGGGCTTGTATATTTCGGGCTGGTGGATGGGGTTGCACAGGCTTGAAAAAGCAGGCTCAGTTGTATGGCAAAAAATACAGCCTTTTGCACAAAAATTATTACCGGTTAAAACGCCTATACATGCTCTAGCGCTTGGGTTGCTGTGGGGATGGTTACCTTGCGGTTTAGTTTATAGTGTTCTGGTGTGGTCAGTATCAGCTGGTAGTTTTCAGCAAGGAGCATTGCTTATGTTGAGTTTTGGTCTGGGAACTTTGCCTAACCTGCTGGCGATGGGGTTTTTCGCAGAGCGCCTAAAACAGTTTGTACAAAAACAGGCCGTAAGAAATCTGGCCGGCGGTCTGGTGATACTGTTTGCATTATGGAGTTTGTTTTTAGCGACAAATTTGTTGATGTCGAATTAATTTCATGTCTTATCGTGGATATTTAGTTAGCCGTAAATAAAATGGCCTGTGTACGCATTTAGAAAGTAATATAAATGCGTGGTATTATTTTTAATATATGTTTTTTGAATAAAATCTAGCTTTACTTTCTCCTGTTACCAGATTGCCTGTTTTTGTTTTCTGTTCCTGTTCTTTGCCACATCTGAAATGCTTCACCCTGTACGGGATGAAGCATTTTATTATGCTGCATCCAGCGTTCAGGTTTAATGGAGCTTCGGCCAAGAGGTATATTGTCAGGTTTAATAGTTTGTTTAAGTTTAAGTTGATCGGTGTTCGATTTTTGTATATTCAAAATTCTGATATTAAGGTGATTTTCAGGTGTCATTGAATTGTCATCTATATCGAGAGAGTGAGTAGAACCCTTGAGTCGTAAAACTGCTTTGTCCTGTGCATGCATTTGTATTAACCAGTTTTGTGTTTTTCCGACAAAGGGTAAATCTATATTCATTCTTACAAGATTCTTTTCGCCACTAGAAGGCGTTACTCTAGTTGATACAATTGTTTTAGCATTGACGCGATAACCGGAAACTGCAACGGTTGTTCCTGGTCTCGGTAACGAACCACTACCTATGGGTTGTATAATAGTTTGTCCGTTAATAATAAAACTAAATGTTTCAGCTTTAGTTTCTTCAACCTTTCCTATGATTTCATGACGTAGATTAATGCTTACGGCATGAGTATGGTTGTTTTTGTCTAAAGTAAGGACTTCAACAATGTCACCAATTTTTAGCTGATTAATAGATCCGGGTTTGCTATCAATAGTGAAGGGAGTTTTGTCATTGTATTCAATCTCAATACCATTAACAAAAATACTGCCATAACCTGTTATTTTACCGATAATTCCTGTGCCACCCAGGCCGTTGTCATTATCTTCATTATTCTTACTTAATAAGCCAGTACCACCGAGTCCGATATCACTGTCTTCATCATTACCCGCATTTATTTGTAATGGTGTTATTGTGCAGGCAGTAATGCTGATAATAAGTAAAAAGCTAAAAATCAGGCGAAGTGCTTTCATTTTTCAGCTCCTCTGTCTTCATTAAGTTCAGCTTGATACCAGTAAATACCTAGTCGCATTCTATAATTGGCATCATCCTTATGTTTGTCTGTTTCATGGAATTTTAATGCCTGTTTATTTAAATTCTGTAGTAATTCATTGCCCTTTTTATCTGCAATACTACGTAACTTTTTCACCGAGTTTTTACTTAGCGATGCATAATAAACACTGCGCTCCAACATGGGCGTTTGTTCGTCGAGTATATTATTGACACAGCTAGCCATGTGATCATGGATGTGATGGCCGAGATAATATGTCATCTCTTTAAATTCTTTATTGGTTATAAAAGCAGATTTATTTAACACAATATCATCATCTTTTAATCGCACAATTTTAAGGCGTAGCCATTCTTCAAGAATGACTTTGGGGCGGACGTCTTTGCTTACACCTGAAACCAGCTGTTCAAAACCCGGTTGATTATTATTTGTGTTTTTGGATAGTATTCTGGGTTTGCCTTTTTCATCGAGGTATTCAGGTAAACCACTCCATCTGGCAATAATTTCACCACTGAGTGAAGCACTGCTGGTGATGGTTGATTTTTCCTGTTGAGTGTTTTGACGAATTCGTTTGATGTCTTTTCGGTGTACCCCGGTAAGTACAAAAATTCGACTGTCACTGGGTTTTTTATCATCCAGTGAAAACTGTTTATCAGCTACATCTACATAGAGTTCTTTAATCAGATCGCGAAACTGGGGAAAGGTCATGCCTTTCTCTATCATCAGGCGAACCAGTGGCCTGCAAAGCATCATTACTGCTTTAACCAGTGCAGCCTGTGTTTTGTTATAAGCGTTCTGACTCATAGCGGTTATGTCTCTATTTTTCCCGAGGAGTGGTTTGTTAAGCCGATCACAGATTATTGATCTGGGTCAGTTTCCCGTTGAGTATAGCTTGACGTGGGAATAATTACCACATAATCTATTTAGATCGTGGGAATATTTCCCACTTATAGAGATTAAGGTGACTTGATCAGTAAATAACAGGACAAATTATGAAAACAGTTAAATTTAAAAATCAGATAAGTCGGTTGATAAGCGCGCATAACAGACAGCTTTTGGTTGTTTGTTTAAGTGGTACGTTGATGCTGGGTTTGAGCGCATGTAATGAAGATGCGGTGAGTGAAATCAGTGAACTAATTGATGATGCAGAAAACTTATCAAAAACAAATTCAGCAGATCTGAGCCAGTTTCAAACAGCTCATAAACACCATGGACCATTTGGTTATAGACAGCCGGGTTATGTTAATCAGGACGCGTATATTACAGAAAATGTTTATGGGGTAGAGAATCTGGCTTATTACGGTGATTGGGACTCTAACCGGGTTTACATCATTGATGTTGATAATATGGAGTTGTTAAAAACAGTAGAAAATACAGGTGATGGTCCTTACGGGATTGATCAGCAGGGTGCAAATAAAGCCTATGCATTGACGCGTAAAACTGAATCTTTAACGGTAGTTGATAATTACACTATTGAAAATAGCGGGTTGATTGAGCTAGAGCACAAGCCTCGTTCAACAAATTTTAATGCCAATACATTGCTATCACTTGTTTCTGGCGGTGATAAAGCCATGACCAGTATTATCCGTACAGATATGGACAGGGTTACTCAGGTTGTAGGAGAAAATATATTAACAACACCCCATGATTTTGGTGGTTCTTTATCAACAGGGCATCCGCTCTGGGTGAGTGACCATCACTTTTTTATGCTTGATCGTGCAGCACGTGAAATTCAGTTATGGAATCGAGCAGGTGAAAAGTTATCAGTTTTAGATACACCAACTTCGATTCATCATATTTTTCAACCACCAGCTTCTACTATGGATTTGGCAGATAAAAACATTTTTTATGCAGTGGTTGAAGGTAACCAGGCAGAAAATATATCACCCGGCTTGATTCGTTTTAGCATTAGAAGAAACTCACTACATCAAACAGCGCAGGTTGATCTGCATGATTACGATCCGATAAATCTGGATGTTACAAAAATGGGTTCACATCACGCTGATTTTCATCCGGATGGTGAGTTAATTTATATAGGTTCAGCTGAAGGTCATGTGTTTGTAATTAATAAAAACACGATGCAGATTGAAGCAATGGCAGAAACCGGTTCTGGTGCTGGGCATACCACATTCCTGCCGATGCGTAATCAGGCCATTATTACAAATCATAATGCTACGTATATGAGTGTAATTGATACGATTAATCATGAGTTAGTTAGAAATATTGTAGTTGCAGATTCTGCATCACCAGATTACAAGTCACAGGCGCATACATCGGGTGTGAGTCTTGATATGAAATATTTTTACAGTGCAGCCAGTCATGATGGTGTGTTTTTCAGAATTGATCTTGATACCTGGGAAGTAGATAAAACCTATATAGGAGGAAATATTTTAATGGGGAGTTTCATCTGGAATGGTGAAGGCATAAATATGTAATTTATTTTTAACCGAATAAGTAAACTTTATAAATAATAGAGGAAGATGTTATGAAAAATTTTAAAAAATTATCAACTTATAGTGTAGCGATATTAATGTTTGTGTCGGTGAGTGCAGCGGTTGCTGAAGAGGGTGATATGACCCGTACTCGTACACAAACTCAAGCGCAGGAACATGAGTATTCAGGTGACTCTTCGCAATCACAAAAACGTGCGCAAAACCAGAATAGATACAACTACAGAAACAATTTTCAGACACAAACGCCATCAATGAGTAGCGGATCTATGAGTCGTCAGATGAATGGTAGTCGTTCAGGGGGAGGCGGGCGTCGATAGTCGATGCTAAGGAACATATCCATCGGGGAAAGATATCTGCTTTTTGATGTCTGTCCCCTGTTTTGATACCACAGGAACTGTACAGAGTAGTTCATCACTCTGCCAAACTTATCGGAATTACTACAGGGGACAGAGAGACAAAAATCGGCGGTCTATCCCCGAGTGAGATGTTCCACAGCAGTGCACATTTTAATCAGTAATTTAAATTGAAATAAATCTGTTTCAGCTTATCAAAAATTATTTAATATAAAAGAAGGCAGAATCTTCGGTTTGGAAATTCTAAAGCGTTTTTCACGACACGCTTCTCTGCTTAACAGTTCAACCTGCGATTTACTTACTTTAAAATTTTTTGCTAAAAATTTTTATCAAATGCTGATTCGCCTTTCCGTCTACTGGAGGTGCTGTAATTCGTATTTTCAGGTAATTACCCATCACTTCACAAAATTCATCTTTACTTGCTTTAGGTTGTACTTTTACACGCAAAATAAGCTCTTTATTTTTCCATTCGTAAAAGTCGTTATTCAAAGGCTAATGCCAAAAACCGTAGCAAATATATAACGAACAGAATACTGTACAAACATTAAAGCAATAATCGCAAATACAGGTGAAATATCCATGCCACTCATGGGTGGAATAAGGTTTCTAAAATGTTTGAGTATCGGGAATGTCAGGCTGTTCAGTAGTGCGACAGCAGGATTGTGAGGGTCAGGGTTTACCCAGCTTAGAATGGCCTGAATTATAATTGAATACAGGAAAATACTTATAACGAGTACAAGTGTTTCACCAAGAGCAATAAGGCCTACGGTTAATGGTTCAATTGTCTGATATATCAGCATGGCTTTAATTGCCAGCACTAAAAATGCGAGTAACAGTGTTGCAACATCAATGCCACCAAAACCGGGAATGACTTTTCGTAAAGGTAATACAGGAGGGTTAGTTATTTTTACAATAAACTGTGAAACAGGATTATAAAAATCGGCACGAACCCATTGTAATAAAAGCCTGATGAGTAATGCAGTCGCGTATAGCTGAAATAAAATATCTATTAAAAATATAAATGGGTTCATGATTAATCTTTTCCTAATTCATCCGCTAGTTCAATTGCACGATCTCGTGCGGCAGTGAGTGCCTGGTTGATTATGTCGTTGAAATTATTATTCTCAAATGATGCTAAAGCCGCCGCCGTTGTACCACCTTTTGAAGTGACTTTTTCTCGTAGTGTTGTCGGGTCGTCGTCACCTTCCAGTGCCATACGTGCGGCACCCAGGGCCGTTTGTTTTGCAAGTTTTGCTGCGGTGCTTTCATCCAGTCCAAGTTGTTTTCCCGCTGCCTGCATGGCCTCCAGAAACAGGAAGAAATAAGCCGGTCCAGAACCGGAGACTGCTGTCACTGCATCGAGTTGTGCTTCGTTATCTACCCAAAGGGTAATGCCCGCTGAACTTAATATTTGATCAGCGATGTTTTTTTGATTATCACTGGTACTTGTATTGGCGAATAAACCGGTAGCACCAGCCTGTATCAGTGCCGGTGTATTGGGCATGCAGCGAACTAAAGCGTTATTACCTCCTAACCAGCGATCAATATCAGTGG
Organism: endosymbiont of Galathealinum brachiosum; assembly: GCA_003349885.1. NCBI lineage: Bacteria > Pseudomonadati > Pseudomonadota > Gammaproteobacteria > endosymbiont of Galathealinum brachiosum. Next base: position 661,250 of record QFXC01000011.1, read on the forward strand.
AGCGTATACCGGCAGCAATAGAGATCAATAGAGGTTTTGTTTTAAGTGTGGCAGTTTTGATGTTGTCGCAAACGACTTTAAGTACCTGTGGTTTTACTGCCAGTACGATTACATCTGAAGCTTCAACAGCTTTAAGGTTATCGATTTCGGTGTTAATGGAAAACTGACGTTTAAGCTGATCCAGCTTTTGCTGGTCAGGGTCGGTAACGGTAATTTTATTAGTCGGGTATTGATTACTAATCAGGCCGCTGATTAAACTGCCAGCCATATTGCCGCCGCCGATAAAACATATATGATTTGTCATAATTTTTCTTGTTTGTGGTTGTTATGGTATTAATTTATTAATAGTTTGTTTTTAGTCAGACGTAGAAGTTTTTTGCCCTGTTATGGCTCATATCCATCCCCGAAGGAGATGTTCTACAGCAGCACGCATTTTTACCAGTAATTTAAACTGAAAAAGACCACTTCAGGATTAATAATTATTTCATTATAACCCCACAACGTTTCTGGCACCAAAAATTGCAGTGCCAATTCTAATCATTGTACTGCCTTCTGCTATAGCTGCTTCCATATCTCCCGTCATACCCATTGATAAAGTATTAATTTGCGGGTGTTTTGTTTGTAATATTTGAAGAAGTGATTTCATTTCAGCAAAAGCTTTGCGTTGTGCTTGCAGGTTTTCGGATTTGGCAGGGATGGCCATCAGGCCTCGCAGGTTTAAATTGGGTAAAGCTATAACTTCATCAACTACAGTTTCAATCTCGTTTATTGTGAAGCCGGATTTTGATTCCTCTTCACTAATATTGACCTGCAGGCAGATATTTAAAGGGGGGAGTGCATCTGGCCGTTGATTACTCAGCCTTTTTGCAATTTTAAGTCGATCAACACTGTGTACCCATGCAAAGTTTTCGGCAAGTTCACGTGTTTTATTAGACTGGATGGCTCCAATAAAGTGCCATTCGATATCAATATCGCTCAATTCGTGTATTTTGCTGATTGATTCCTGAAGATAGTTTTCACCAAAACAGGTTTGCCCTGCATCAAATGCCTTGCGAATATCCTCTGCAGGTTTTGTTTTACTTACCGCGAGTAATTTCACATCTTGTGGATTACGTTGATATTTTAGACAATATTCTGAAATATTAAGCTGGATTTGAGTTAAATTCTCTGCAATATTGGACGAGTTGGAAGACGTTTTGGTCATTTGATTGAAGCCTGCTAATTTATTGACTATAAATAGGAATACTATTGTAGTTTTATAATACATACCAGATTAAACAAAAAAGGCCACAAATATAAAAGGGTCTGAGCTCTACATCGTAGTAATGTGGGGTGTTAAGGGGAGAATTAATGGATATTGCACAATTATTGGCGTTTGGTGTAAAAAACGGCGCATCAGATTTACACCTGTCGGCAGGTCTGCCGCCCATGATACGTGTTGATGGTGATGTGCGACGTATTAATATAGATGCGATGCCTCATGAAGAGATTCACGCCATGGTGTATGACATCATGAATGATAAGCAGCGAAAAACCTTTGAAGAGTACTGGGAAGTGGATTTTTCCTTCGAGATTCCTGGTCTGGCTCGATTTCGTGTGAATGCGTTCAATCATAATCGGGGGGCGGGTGCTGTATTTCGTACCATTCCTTCAAAAATTCTGACACTGGAAGAACTGGGTGCGCCAAAAATATTCGAGGATATATCGAATACACCTCGCGGTATAGTGTTAGTAACCGGGCCAACCGGCTCGGGTAAGTCTACAACTCTGGCAGCTATGGTAAATCATGTAAACGAAAATGATTATGGTCATATTCTAACTATCGAAGACCCGATTGAATTTGTTCATGAAAGTAAAAAGTGCCTGATGAATCAGCGGGAAGTTCACAGAGATACGATGGGGTTTAGTGAGGCGTTGAGATCCGCACTACGTGAAGACCCTGATGTTATTCTGGTGGGTGAGATGCGTGACCTTGAAACCATACGTCTTGCATTATCAGCGGCAGAAACCGGACATCTGGTGTTTGGTACATTGCATACCAGCTCAGCGGCAAAAACAGTCGATCGTATTGTTGATGTGTTTCCAGCAGCAGAAAAAGATATGGTTCGAGCTATGTTGTCTGAGTCATTACGTGCAGTTATTGCGCAAACGCTGCTGAAAAAAATTGGTGGTGGTCGTGTGGCTGCACACGAAATTATGATTGGAACGCCGGCAATTCGTAATTTGATTCGAGAAAATAAAATAGCGCAAATGTACTCATCTATTCAAACAGGTCAGGGCATAGGGATGCAGACATTAGATCAAAATCTAAAGGAGTTGGTTGAACGTGGTATTATTACTAAAGATGATGCTAAAACAAAAGCAGTTAATAAAGACGCTCTGTAAGTTTTGAGTGACTGAGTTGTTAGTTTGATTTTTAAAATGGTTGTCGTAGTAAATAGATAACTGACATTTATAATTAAAATATTACTGGAGTTTGGGAATGGATAGAGATAAGGCCATCCGATACATGCACGATTTATTGCGCATGTTAGTGCAGAAAGATGGTTCTGATTTGTTTATTACAGTGGGTGCTGCACCATCAATGAAAGTTGATGGAAAAATGACTCCCCTGTCAAATCAGGCGCTTTCACCGGCACACACTCAAACCCTGGTTAGATCTATTATGAATGACAAACAACTGGGTATGTTTGAAGCTGAGCAGGAAGTCAACTTTGCGATTAGTTTGCCAGGTGTTTCACGTTTTCGTGTGAATGCATTTACCCAGCGTGGCTCAATGGGAATGGTGTTACGTGTCATTCGTTCTGAAATCCCAAGTTTTGATGAGCTTAGTTTACCATCCGTATTGCAGGACATTGCCATGACTAAGCGAGGTCTGGTTATCTTTGTTGGAGCAACAGGCTCAGGTAAATCAAGTTCACTCGCTTCGATGATTGGTTATCGTAATGAAAATTCGTTCGGACATATTATTACAATAGAAGACCCTATTGAATTTGTGCATCAGCATAGAAACTGCATTGTTACTCAACGAGAAGTTGGTGTTGATACAGAAAACTATGAAGTGGCCTTGAAAAACACATTAAGACAGGCACCAGATGTTATTTTAATTGGAGAGGTGCGTGATCGTGAAACAATGGAATATGCAATTGCTTTTGCAGAAACAGGTCATTTATGTTTAACCACTTTACATGCTAATAGTACAAATCAGGCACTTGATAGAATAATTAACTTCTTCCCTGAAGAGCGACGTACTCAGTTGCTTATGGACTTGTCATTAAATCTTAAATCATTAATTTCTCAAAGACTAGTCCCATTGAAAGGTGGTGAGGGTCGTATCCCTGCTGTAGAAATAATGCTGAATACGCCCTTAATGTCTGATTTAATATTTAAGGGAAATGTTCATGAAATAAAAGAACTTATGAGCAAGTCTAATGAGTATGGCATGATAACATTTGATCAGGCGTTGTTTGAATTGTATGAGGAAGGTTACATAACATATGAAGATGCATTACGTAATGCAGATTCCATTAATGACCTGAGATTGCGTATTAAGTTAAAAGGTAAGGACGCTAAAAATACAGATCTAATGCAGGAAGTGTCAGGGCTTAAAATGGAAGAAGATGTCTCTGATAACAAAAACCTTTTACGTTAAAAATAACTAAAGTTGAATTAAATTGAATTTGCAGCCCTATCTAAAACTAATGGCCGAACGTGGTGGTTCCGATATTTTCTTTACCACCGGCGCGCCGGTGAGTATGAATATTGAAGGCAAAATGCACCCTATTGGAAAAACACCATTAGAGCCGGGCATGACAAAAGAAATTGCCTACAGTGTTATGGATGAAAACCAGAAAATGGGTTTTGAAGCGACCATGGAAATGAATCTGGGTATGTCTTTAAAAGACATTGGTCGTTTCCGTATCAATATTTATACACAGCGCGGTGAAGTCTCTATGGTAATCCGATATATTAAATCGGATGTGCCTACGCTTGATAAATTAAATTTACCTCCAAAGTTAAAAGATCTGGTTTTTAATCGAAAAGGCCTGGTGTTGGTTGTTGGTGCGACGGGATCAGGTAAATCAACAACACTGGCGTCGATGATTAATCACCGAAGTCTGAATATGCCAGGGCATATTTTAACTATAGAAGATCCTATTGAATATATGTTTGATCATCAAAAGTCCATTGTTGGTCAGCGAGAAGTAGGTCTTGATACCCTGTCATATGAAAATGCATTAAGGGAGGCGATGCGAGAAGCGCCTGATGTTATTATGATTGGTGAAGTGCGCGACCGTGAAACCATGGAAGCAGCAATACAATATGCTGACACTGGGCATTTATGTTTAACAACTTTACACTCGGTAAATGCGAATCAGACATTAGATAGGATTTTAAGCTTTTTCCCACCCGATGCGCGTAATCAAATTTTGATGGATCTCTCTCTAAATTTGCAGGCCATTGTATCTCAGAGGCTGGTTGAGGGATTAAAGGGAAAGCGAGTAGCTGCAATTGAAATATTAATTAATTCACCTTATATTTCTGAATTGATTCGTCGCGGCGATTTTCATGAAATAAAAGAAATAATGGAAAAAGGCGAAGCTGATGGTATGCAAACATTCGATCAGTCATTGTATCAACTGTTTTCAGATGGAAAAATAGATATTAAAACGGCGTTATCTTATGCGGATTCACGTAGTAATCTTGAGTGGAAGATTAACTTCGGTGGAGGCGTGAAAGAGATGAGTGACGAAAAAGAAAATGAGACATTACAGTTCTCAACTAACCCGGATGATTTGCCGGAAGTTAAGTGAATTAATTATAACAAACCAGTATATTTTAGTAAAAATACTGGTTTGTTTAATTGTAAACAATAACTAAAACATAACCCCAATATCTAATCTATAAATAATAAAGTCAGGTGTGCTTCCGGTTGTCTTACCAAAATCAATCCATTGTTTTCCTGCGCTGCCTTTTAAAAATAATTGGTCATTAACGTCAAAGCGTAAACCGGCAATAGCGCCATAAGTTAGTTCAGTTGTGGTTTTTGTGGGTATAAATGTGTCGCATACATAGCCCCACCATGGGTCGTACCAGCAAACAGTTTGCGGAAGTCCGTCGGGAATATTTGTGTCAACAAAGGTCCAGCCCACGGAAGCGCCTACAAAAGGTGTAAAGCGTTTTGCAAGAAAATTATAGGTGGTACCGAAATTCATACTGCTGGTATATATGTTGCCTGAAACTGATTCTGGTGTGTCGTTATCATCTATACGAGTACCGGAATAACCTGCATCACCCCATCCCATATCAAAATTAAATGCCCAGTGCTCGGAGTAGTTGTATCCCAGACCAATTGCCCAGTTGATGTCTTCATTGAGGCTGGCGCTTGCTCCACCTTCAAACTCTAAATCAATTGACTCAAAATAACGGGTTTGAAATGATAACTCCCAGCGATCCTTACGGTCACTGAGAGACATCAGGTTGTCAGCTATTGCTGTAATCGTGAAGAAGCTTAGGAATGTTATGTGGGTGAAAAACTTTAATAAACTCATGCCTTTATACATCAATAATTACTCTTATTAAAAATATTTAGTCAAAACTGGAATAAAGAAAACCGGTTACTTAAGAGGTGAAGTGAAATTTAAGCATAATACAGAGCAATAAAATTATTGCTCTGTATTATGTTTTTATTTAGGTAGTGAGCCGAGCATACTTTTAACTGCGTAAGCCAGACGATTTTTTGCCGTGTCTCCGGTATTACCCTGTATGTCTGCTTTTGCCGTGCTTGCCCAGATAACAACACCTGTATCTGCGTCTATCATTAAGATAACCAGCGCGCCTTTTGGAGCTGCTTCAAGTGTTTTAAATGACTTGTCTGGGTTTGACTTGTATTCAATGTTAGTCATATTAATGCCCAGTGCATAACCAATAATTACATCAGGTTTACGGGCTGCTTCAGTCATGCCTTTAGAGCGTAACTGGCTATCAATAAGAAATTTAATTTCAGCATTGGCATCAAAGCCCGGCGCTTTCCATTGAGCGGTTGGGTCATTCATAATAGAAGCTGAACCCATCCATGAATAAGTTTTATAACCTTTGAAATTGGCTTTCGGATCTATTTCAGTTTCAAATTTAATGTCATTGTTTGAAGCGGATGAGCCCATAGTTGAGCAGCCATTAAGTGAGATGAATAAAACTAAAGTTAGAGCGGTTAAGAATGTTTTCATAATTTTCCTTTTATGGGCTTTTTAAAAAAATTTTATAAGTAAAAGTAATTCAGCTTAATCTGGTGGTTATTTAAAACCGAAATCGTAAGCCGGCATTAACATCATATTGTCTCATAAAGCCACTGCCAGTCACGACGCACTGTCCACCGCTACCGCAGAATGTTTCGGTGCTGCCTAATGAAGAAAAGTATGCGCGAAACTCAAATCTTAAACCAATGTATCTGGTGATTTTATAAACCACACCACCTCCCAGGCTCATGGCAAAGCGTGATTTAGATGACAGGGATGAGTCATTCGGATCTAAATGTATAGCGCCTAGTGTAGCGCCAAAAAATTTATCTACTTTTTCCTCTACCCATATCTGGCTTCCACCCACCTGAAAATACTCAACATCTATGTTAGCTAATTTTGTTTGGGGTGCTGTGTTTGTATCGTAGAGGTCGGAATTCTGAAATGAGTATAAAAATTCCATTACATGTTCAGGGCCGTAATCAGTACCGATAATAATGCCGTAACTGTCTGTTTCATCAAGAGAAACCTTATTGCCTGTATTGGCATTTTCCAGTTCCCCTCCCGTTCTATAGCCGCTGAATATGTTAATCTCAGTCCCTTCAGCCATTGGCTGGGAAGATATTAAAGTAAAAATCAGGAAAGCGAGTATTTTTTTCATATTGAAGTCATAATCATTTATATTTTCGGATAATGTAGCAAATATCAATCTTTTTTTAAATGATTAAAATCACTCTGTCGAAGTTAGTATGAGCAAAGAAGGTTATATAGGTGTTTTTAACTAACGTAAACGTTATGATTCGAGCAATATCACTAAACTACAAAATGGATGGGTTGTTGTAATGCGTTTATCAGTAAGTTTCTTAGGTTTGTTGGTTACAGTTGTAACAGGTCTAAACGGTTGTGCCAGTTTTACAGATTTATCGCAAGGCGGTGCCGAAATGGCACAGGTTGCGATAACAGAAAAGCCGAGTGGTAAAAGATATCCCGGAAAATTTGTCTGGCATGATTTAATTACGCCCGATTTTAAGTTGGCAGGAAGATTTTATGAAAAATTATTTGGCTGGCAAATTGAGTACCGTGATAGATACGCAGTCGTACGTAATGGCAATAAACTGATTGCGGGTATATTACAGCTTGAATCAACAGATGAATTTGCCAGAGAAGGAGTCTGGTTACCTTCAGTATCAGTGACGGATGTAAAAGCTGCTATTAACAGAGTAGAAGCAAATGGTGGAAAAATTTTAAAAGGCCCAGTTGAAATGCAGAGACGAGGTGAAGCTGTTTTAATTAGTGATCCGCAACGTGCTGATCTTGTATTGCTGAAAGCAAAAGGCGGAGACCCGGTTGATGTTGAAGCAGCTATAGGTGACTGGTTGTGGGACGAGTTATGGACCAATGATGCTGAGAAACTGGAGTTATTTTATCAGCGTGTGCTGGGGTACGATGAGACTGTTTTAGGTGAAGGTTATGATGTATTTAAAAGTCAGAAAAAGTGGCGTGCAGGAATACGTCATGTAGCTGACGATGTGAAACATATGCTCTGGGTGCCCGTTATTAGAGTTGTAGACCCGGAGTTAATCGTTCAGCGTGTTGAAGAGCTTGGGGGTGTTGTCTGGATAACGCCTGAAGAGGCACCCGGAAACGGGGATATCGCTTTAATTAGTGACCCTACAGGGGCGCTTTTGTTGATTCAGCGCTGGGCATCAAAGAATGTTTCTACTGAAACTGTTAAAGAGGAGCTGTAAGTTATGATGCGCAGTTTTAAATTACTATTCACACTTCTGGCGGTTTTGTTATTAAATGGTTGCGGAACGTCAGGATCTGCATCCGGTTCAGTTCATGTTAGTGCGGTTTATGGGGGCTATGGTTATCCGTATTATAATTATGGATACCGAGGATGTTGTTACGGATCCCCCGGCCGCCCTGATAGGCCAAATAGACCTGTTAAACCTGATCGTCCGGCTAAACTGCCATCGACCAGACCCAGACCGTCAGGTGGTATGGGCCGCCCGGCTCGAATGCCGAGTGGGCGAAGACGTTAAGAAAGAAGATGCATTAGTATTGTTTTTAACGGCGTCCACCCGCTCTGGGTCTTGCAGGCATGTTAGAGGGCGGAGGGTTAATGCCGGGGCGATTAATCGGTGGACGAGGTACAGGTTTTGTTCCGTATTTGCGGTTTGATCCGCCTGCGTTAATGACTGGTCTATCTTCTTCAGATGCTGTTTTATTCGGAGCCTGTTTTTTTGCTTTTGGCTCAGGGGTTAAGTCAATTTTTTCAGCCTGATTTATGTTTTTCCGGGCCTGCTGCTGTGCAGCATCAATTTCACTTGCGCTGGGGCCTGCTTTTATTGGTACTTTCGTAACAGCCTGAGCACCGGCTACAGGTTTGTCAGAGTAGGTGACATTACCAGCGCTATCAACCGACTTCACCGGGCTGTTTGCAAATAAACTAACAGGAGAAGTGATTAATATACATCCCAGTAAAATTTTATAAAAACTATCTGTTTTGTTAAGATTCATTTTAGGTGTCCCTTTTAGATGTTTAACTGAATTTAATCATAATCTATCGAAATTTCAAACTTTACATTTTTTATCGGGTAGAGGTTGAGCCGACAGAAACATGCCAGGCGGTATTCTCAACTCTGAGTTCTATCTAATTTCATATCTAAGTCATATATCAAATTATTTCATTGTGAGAACCTGCACCAGTGAATCGCGATATATAATAAGGAAAAGAGTTTGATAGCTACAGTTTTTATTTAATACTTAAATGTAGCATAAATTTGAACACCGTCATGAGACCAGCCAAGTGCGGTGCTACCAATAATGCCTATTGCTTCAACATCAAGTTCAAAGGTTGCGATTGAAACACCTATTCCCCAGTTGTTATTGAAATAATATTCAGTGCCTGCTTCTAAACTTAATATACGACCACTTATGTCATTAACCAGAACATCAAGGTAACGAAATGATGCATGAGTGCGCCAGGAAGGCATTATTTCGTAATTAACTGAAAGTCCAATCAGAGGCATAGGTGCCTGAAGTTTCTGTTCAGAAGAAAAGTCCGATTTAAATACAACTTCATCATCACCTTCTGCCTGAACTTCACCCGCAGCTAGAACTTGAGTATTATTGAGTAGCCAGTAAATACCGGCTGAAAATCCAATTTCCAGTTGGGGTGTTTTATGAAAGTTATAAATATAACTAAAGTCGATAATATCTGATTTTGTTTTTGTTGATATCGAAGCGCCCGCTTTTATAGTTGTATCATCGATAATAATGTCGTTAACACTTTGTGTTAACGATGTGCGACTAATGGGTATATAGGTAAACCTTATATGGTGCAGGTCACCAACTCTGTAGCGTGCACTTATCCAGCTTGAATTAACCTGATTGGTCATACCAAGGTCATCCTCAAAACTGATAGTTTTATCGAAAGATCCACTAGACGAATTTAATGTAATATCCGAATTGTAATTTGATATGTTAGTACCTACAGATAATCTATATACTTCATCAATATCTGCAAGAGCAGTGTCAGTCGTTGACAGGTGAAAAACACTGACATATAAAAGTACGCTTAATATTTTGTTAGAAAGCATAAGCTAACCCAACACTAAAGCCAGAATTGGTTAAATCAAAAACATTATCAGCACTTGTTTCACCATCAAACAAATCTAGTTGCACTTGAGAGTTAAGTTCAAGTTGAAAAGAAACCTTATCTGTAAAAGAGTGGGCCCAGCCAATAGCCAGAAAGTAACCATCGCCATCTGTTGAATCAGAGCTGGTTCCACCTGGTGACCCTGCTTCAAAAAATTCCTGAACATTTAATTTTGTATCGTATAAAAGAATCCCGGCTTTGCCATAAATTTTATTGCGTTTAGAAAATGTATACTCTGGACGTAACCCTATTGTTACACCATAGGTTTTTACGCTGGCCTGATAAGTGCCAACAATATCCGTTCTGGGTTCATCAAAAATTTCTTCACTAAAGAAAGCACCAGAGGTTACCGCTAACCAGGGAAGGTAATAGTAGTTGTAATTAATGTGAATAATTTTACCCGTATGAAAATCATCAGATCCACCCGCGTCCGGAATAGTGTAAAGAATATTGGTATCTACAAACATGTCTTCAGCGTATGACATCTTTGACAGCAGTAAACAGGTTATAACAAATATGAATTTTAATAGATTTAACATTTTAAAAATATATCATGTTTAGTTTGGTGTGTAGGTAATTGTGATGTCAGCGCTACGGCTGCCAAAAATGTTTCCGTTAGTTGTTGGAGAATCAAAAGCCCCCTGTCTTTCGCGAAACAGAAACAGTTGAATCTCACATGGGCTGTTTATAGGGTTTATAACGGGGAAATAATTAAAGAACTCATCAACGGGCTCGCCATTACTTAATTTTATCAGTAACTCCTGTAATGCTGCTCGCGATTCATCAAGTATAAAATCAACATTCAGATTTTCGTCATTAATATCATAAATAAACTGATCAATACTTATGTTTTCAGTTCCATCATCTGATGTATCGGCAAGTGTTGCAGAGGTGCCGTAAGTGCTTGTTCTATCACCGTCAGTGCAGCTAATTGCCGAGCGAACTCTCATTGTGTCGCCAGCAGATTCAGGAGTCCATGTGATGTCAAAAGTATCACTAATGGATGAGAAATTAGTGCCGCTGATGGAAATGTTTAAAGGTGTAGGTGGCAGTGTAATAGTCGCAGAAGCACCAACAAGCTCACCGGGACCGTGATCTATATTAAATATATCAGCGGGGAACCAGCGTCCCTGTCTGGCTTCAACCGGGGCGTGAACCATTAAAAAGTCAATTTGATCTAAATTTAAATCATTCTCCAGACTAGCAGCATAACTACCATTATAAATGCCGTTATCGAGAAGCAGTATCAGGTCTTCCGTAGTGCTAGCCTGAACCACGTCACCGCCTACGAGATTAACGGGTGAGCCATTGTCAGAGATAGCGATGGCTACCTCAACGCTTGGAGTATCAATATGCTGGTTAGCTACAACAGTTGCAAAGCGGCCTTCAGGTGGAACACCGGGTACATTATTATCAACATCAATATCGCAGGCGGTAAATATCTGTGTTACCAGCAAGATGAATGAAATTTTAAAAAATAATTGCTTGCGTATCATTGTGTCTGCTTCTCATTTATACGCACGAATATACCAGATTATTAAGTATTACATAAAGTTAACTATGAGAAGTACCACCAGGTTACGGTGACTGCTGCGATAAACCCAGCAAGATCAGCTATTAAGCCAGCCTGTATTGCATAAGCAGTATTTTTAATTTTTACAGCACCGAAATAAACCGCCAGTACATAAAGTGTTGTTTCGGTAGAGCCAAACATAACAGCAGCGGTTTTAACAATTATAGAATCGTCACCGTGGGTATTAATCAGTTCAGCAAGTACGCCTACTGAGCCGCTGCCAGTAAGAGGGCGCATAAGCCCCATGGGTATTACTTCGGCTGGAAAACCTAAAAAAGTGGCCAGGGGGGTTAATAAGGTAAGAATAAAATCCAGAGCACCGCTTGCACGAAATATAGCAATGGCGAATAACATGGCGACCAGATAAGGGATGATATTGACGGCAATTGTAAAGCCTTCTTTTGCACCCTCTACGAATTCTTCATATACGGCAATACGTTTTATCAGGCCATAACTGATGATGAGTAAAATAAGCAGGGGTATGATGAGGCTGGTTAACTGTTGCATGTATTAGCCCCTTTTTTATTGCGACGAGCGTAGAATTTTGCAACGATCACAGCTGTAAGAGTTGAGCAACTGGTCGCAAGAATAATGGGGACGATTAAATCAGAGACCTGTGTGCCCATAAGCGCAATTAAGGTGACTGGAGGCAGCAATTGTACGCTTGATGTGTTTAATGCCAGAAACATGCACATCTCATCACTGGCTTTGCTTTTATCAGGATTTAACGTTTGCAGTTGTTGCATGGCTTTAATACCGAGAGGGGTTGCCGCATTTCCAAGCCCGAGAACATTAGCTGCCATGTTCATACTAATGCTGCCAAAAGCCGGGTGGTCTTTTGGGATGCCTGGAAATAACCAGTATAAAAGTGGTTGAACGACTTTAACCATGTGTTTAATAAGGCCGCTTTTTTCAGCAATCTGCATTAAACCGAGCCATAACGCCATAATGCCAATCAGGCCGATAGCCAGTTTAACGGCAAACTCAGCCATATCAAAAGCAGATTGAGTGACAGAGCGCAATTTATGCCAGTGTAACTCGGGTAGTAATAGTGTTAATTGGGTGTTACTTTTAGAAACAATATCTGCAATGAGTAAATCTTTTTTTCCATTAACAGCAGCTATGTGCCGTAGATAGGCCGGGCTTTGTTCAGTGAGATAAATATGGAGTTGCTGGTTGTTTTGAATATGAGCATTTAATAACTCATTATTAAGAGTCAGTGTAATACCTGTAGAAGATTTTCCTACAAAAGAATATGTCGTATTTTGGGCGATACCATTATTATAAGTGTTAGAAAATTCATCGCGGATATCCTGTCCTAGTGCGAACAGAATTCCAAGAATAATTAGACTTGCCCAAATTTTATTAAGCATTAAAAAACATCCTGAATGATTCTAGGATAATAAGGTAATTTAAAAAAATGTACAGACTGCTATGGATATTAAGTGCAATAATTTTTGTTAATCAGGCGTATGCAGCTAAAGATCGTAACTGGTCTGAAGTGGTAAATAGTGTCACTGATTCAATTGTGACTATAAGGGTCGATGCAGTGAGGTCTTTTGATACGGCACGAAATAGTTCAGCGCAGGCTACAGGTTTTGTGGTGGATGCTGAAAAAGGCATCATTTTAACCAATCGTCATGTGGTTCAGTCCGGGCCAGTAACCGCAGAAGCGTTATTTATAAATCGTGAAGAGATTGAATTAAAACCCCTGTATCGTGATCCGGTTCATGACTTTGGTTTCTTTCAGTATAAACCCTCAGAATTAAAGTTTGTTAAACCCAAAAGTTTACCGATAAAACCAAAAGAAGCTGTTGTTGGTAGAGAAATAAGAGTGGTCGGGAATGATGCAGGTGAACAATTATCAATACTAGCGGGCACATTGGCAAGAACAGATCGTAAGGCGCCCTATTATGGCCGGGGTAAATATAATGATTTTAATACCTTTTATTATCAATCCGCTTCAGGTGTTTCAGGTGGTTCTTCCGGGTCACCGGTCATAGATATTCGAGGTAATGTAATTGCATTAAATGCAGGTGGATCGGTTAAAGCTTCATCCAGTTTTTTTCTACCACTACAGAGAGTTAAGCGCGCATTAAAGTTAATTCAGAACAATAAAGAAGTTACCAGAGGTACATTGCAAACGACATTTGATTACAAACCGTATGATGAGTTAAGGCGCTTAGGTTTAAGGGCAAAAATGGAGGCTAAGCTACGCAAAATAAATCACGGAGTAGGTTTGATGGTGGTGAGACGTAGCTTGCCAGAAACGCAGGCATCTAGTCTGCTCGAGGCGGGAGATATAATTGTTAAAGGAGGGCAGTTAAAGGGAAAACTAAAATGGTTGAGGAGATATGAAGAACTGGAATCTTTACTGGATGAAAATGTAAATAAAAAAATTAAATTACTGGTTGAGCGTAATGGGCATTCAGTAGAAGTAAAAATAAAAGTTGATGACTTGCATGCATTAACGCCAGATCGATATATAACGTTTGGCCAGTCAATAATCCATAATCTTTCATATCAACAGGCGCGTCATTTAAATCGCTCTGTTGAAGGTGTGTATGTGGCAGAACCAGGTTATGTTTTATCAACAGCAGGTATTCCTACAGGTGCTGTAATTTTATCAATTAATAATAAAAGTATCAAAAATATAAATGATGTAGAAGAAGTGTTAAATGAATTGTCTGATCGTGATCAGGCAGCAATAAAATACATAACGTTTAAGGAGAGCAAACGTATACATGTTTCTATTATGCGCATGGACAGAAGATGGTTTCCACTGAAGAAATGTTATCGAAATGATGAAGAAGGAATATGGCCATGTGAAGTTATGATCGATAACAAAGCTGAAGAGACATTAGATAAAGCAGAAGTTAAATTTATAGAATATAAAGATGAACGTGCAGATAAACTCTCACCTTCTATAGTTTCGGTGCAATTTAATATACCTTATAACATAAATGGTATTGAGGACTCTCACTATGCCGGGGCGGGTTTAATTATAGATAAGAAAGATGGGTTGGTAATGGTTGATAGAAATACAGTGCCAATGAGTCTGGGTGATGTTCGAGTTGTTTTTGCAGGAGCGCTGGATATTCCAGCGAAAGTTATTTTTGTTCATCCATTGCATAATATTTCAATTGTTCAATATGACCCTGAATTGTTAGGAGATACTGAAGTTGAAGAAGTTGAGTTTATAGATGAAAAGCTGGAGTCAGGGGATAAGGTATGGCTCGTGGCTTTAAAAAATGGTCAGGAATTATTAGTAGAAGAGATGAAGATATCTGCAATAGACTCACTGGATTTTTCGGCGCCTAAAATACCTATGTTTAGAGAAACCAATCTTGATGCGATTAGCCTGAATAATCCACCGGCAAGTAGGGGTGGTGTGTTGAGTAATGAAGACGGTGAAGTTATGGCTGTCTGGTTAAGTTTTGCATATGGTAGTGGTAGCAAAATAAAACAGTATGAATGGGGTGTGCCGGCAGAAATTGTAATGGAAATACGTGATCAGTGGCGGTGTTGTAAGCAATTTAATATCCGTTCACTTGAAGTTGAACTTTCAACTTTATCGATTGCACAGGCGAGAAAACTGGGGCTGTCAGATGAATGGACAAAAAAATTACAGACAGATGATGCGCGTCGACAGGTTTTGGTTGTATCAAGGCGAGTAGCTGGTTCTGATGCTGAGAAAATCTTACGAGAAGGAGATTTAGTTCTGGCTATTGATGGTAAGGTGATACGAAATTATCGCGACGTTGAGAAAAATACCCAGAAGGAAGAGGTTAATGTAATTATTAATCGTCTGGGTAAAGAATTACACGTTACAGTTAAAACAAGGTATCTCAATGGCTTGGGAGTGAGTGAGGTTATGCAGTGGGCAGGAGCGTTAATTCAGGAACCTTACAGAGAAATAGCACTTCAGCGCGGCATAAAACCGAAAGGCGTATATGTTAGTTATATTTTTCATGGGAGCCCGGCTAATAGAAGTAGTTTAAGTACCTTGTTAAGAATTGTTGAGTTAAATGGGGAAACAGTAGAGAACCTTGAAGGGTTTAAAAAATTGACGAAAAAATATAAAGGTGAAAAATTTATACAATTAAAAGTGCTGGACTTAATTAATCGTGAATCAGTAATAAGCCTTAAACAGAATTTATATTATTGGCCTGGAAGAGAGATAATTAAAGTTGATAATGAATGGATGAGTCGATAACACCGTATTGTTATTAACATAAACAGATAAAAATAATATGTAATGACTTGTAGGTTGAGTCGAGAAGAAAGTGAGCGAGAAAAATATTTGCTTGCTATGGTCAGGGATGGGGCTCGATTTTTGAACTCCGCCCCTGTTTTGATTTTAATCTGATTGTTCGGGAGATGAACAATACTGTTTAGATATATAAAAAATTATATTATTGTTTAAAAACAGTGTTACCTTTGATAAAAGTACGCATTACTTTTCCTTTGAAATGCCAGCCAGAAAATGGAGTGTTTCTGCCGTGACTTAACATTTCATCAATATTAAATACCCATTCTTTTTCAGGATCAATTAAACATAAATTTGCGGGCTGACCTACGGCCAGGTGTCCTGCATTCAGGCCTAAAGTGTTGGCTGGGTTGCAGGTAATACTGGCGATGGCTGTGTTCAAAGTTAAGCTGCCATTCTCAACCAGTTTTAATGTCAGTGGTAATAAGGTTTCAATGCCTGAAATTCCTGGTTCAGTAGCAGGGTAGGGAGCCAATTTTGCATCAGGTTCATGAGGCTGATGATCTGAACAAATGCTATTGATAACGCCCTCGGCTAAACCGTGGCGTAAAGCATTCATATCACGCTGTGAACGAAGTGGTGGAATAACATGATAAAGGCTGTTAAAACTGCTGATATCCATATCGGTAAGGTGCAGCTGGTGTACTGCTACATCGGCTGTTACTTTTAAACCATTTGCTTTAGCGTCACTGATTAGTTCAATGCTTCTTGCGCAGGATAAGCGACCAAAGTGAATACGAATATCAGTGTCTCGAATTAATTCTAAAATTTGAGCAATCGGTACGGTTTCCGCTGCGTAGGGTATGGAATTTAAACCCAGTCTGCTAGCAATAGCGCCTTCATGCGCGCAACCATTTTCACTTAAGTGTTTGTCATGGGCCTCAATAAAAACAGTAATGTTGTGTGTGGATGCATATTCAAATGCACGACGCAGAATTAACGGGTTCTCAATTGCGTTGCGTGCATTACTAACACCGACACAGCCCGCCTGTTTCAAACTGAACATTTCACTTAGATGTTCACCTTTCAAACCGGCAGTTAGTGCACCCAGTGTGTATACGTGTGTTTTTCTGGCCAGTTTTGCTTTTCGTAAAATTAATTCAACAACCGCCGGTTCATCAATAACCGGGTCTGTATCAGGTGGTATGCATAAAGTTGTTATGCCAGCGCTGGCGGCGGCATTGGTTTCTGTTTCTATATTGGCTTTTTGTTCAAGGCCAGGTTCACGCAAGCGTGCGCTAAGATCAACAATGCCGGGAATTAACCAGTGATTATTTGCGTCAATTGTTTCATCTGCTGTAAAATTTTCAGGTGCACTCCCCAGAGCGGCAACTTTCTGATCGCTTATGTATAAGTCTGTTTTTTCATCCAGATTATTTTTCGGATCAATAATTCGAGCATTTTTAATCAGGATATTATTCATTATTTTTTCTCCTGATCTTGAGTGGTTATATTGCCGCCTAGCGTCATTGACATGACCGCCATACGCACGGCAATGCCGTAGGTTACCTGATCTAAAATAACAGAACGATCCCCATCGGCTACACTGGATTCGATTTCCACACCACGATTAATGGGGCCGGGGTGCATAACAATGGCATCTGGTTTGGCAAGTTTAAATCGCTCTTCAGTTAAACCGTAGAGCTCATAATATTCCTGTTCGCTTGGTAGTAATGCGCCTGACATACGTTCTTTTTGCAGGCGTAACATAATGACTACATCGGCATCTTTAATGCCTTTTTCTAAATCATGAAAGACACTTACACCCATAGACTCAATGTCTTTTGGAATTAATGTTTTTGGGCCAACAACTCTTACTTCACCAGTGTTTAATGTATTTAATGCATGTATTTGAGAGCGTGCAACACGAGAGTGCATAATATCGCCAACAATAGCGACACGTAATTTACCAAAGTCAGCGCCTTTGTTACGGCGAATGGTAAACATATCAAGCATGGCCTGAGTGGGGTGTGAGTGTCGGCCATCACCGGCGTTTAATACGCGTATGTGTGGTGCTACATGATTAGCAATAAAGTGTGCCGTTCCCGAGTCTGCGTGACGCACTACAAACATATCGGTTTGCATGGCTTCCAGATTTCGAAGAGTGTCGAGCAGGGTTTCGCCTTTACTGGTTGCAGATACACTGATGTTCATATTAAGTACATCGGCAGAAAGGCGTTTTGCAGCAAGTTCAAAAGTAGTGCGAGTTCGAGTGCTAGCTTCAAAAAATAAATTTACAATGGTTTTGCCGCGTAATAAAGGGACTTTTTTAACTGATTCATTTACCCCGGCAAAACTTTCTGCCGTGTCGAGTATCTGATTAAGTATATTTGTGCCCAGACCTTCGATGGTCAGGAAGTGCTTTAATTGCCCCTGATCATCCAGTTGAATGTTCCAGAGGTCCTGGCCAATTAAATCATCAGTACGGCGGGTGGCTTTGTTAACCATTGTCTTCGATTTTCCTCTATTTACTGATATTTATCATTCGGATTTTATAAGTTCCCAGGCTAATGGTTCTGGCCCGGTTAATTTAATTTGTTCGTCATCTGAAAGTTCAAGTACCTGTCCGACTACATCAGCTTGAATGGGAATTTCTCTTCCCGGTCTTTCAATTAAGCATGCCAGGGTAATTGAAGCGGGACGGCCGTAATCAAAAATTTCATTCATCGCTGCACGAATGGTGCGGCCAGTCTGTAGTACATCATCGACCAGAATAATATGTCGGTCCTCTACCTGTGGTGGCAGACTGGATGGTTTAACCTGAGGATTCATGCCTATGCGTGAAAAGTCATCACGATAGAAACTGATATCGAGTGTTGATAAATCATCTTCGAGATTAAGTCGTTTATGAAGTTTCTCGGCAAGCCAGACACCACCAGTGTGAATGCCAACCATTAAAGGTTTTTCTATAGAACGGTGTTCTAACAGATTTTCGAGGTCGGTAGCCAGTTTTTCCAGAAGTTTGTCTGGTTCGGCAGCGTGGGTCATGTGTTTTGCTCCAGCCAGCTTTGAACAATGATTGCGGCGGCTATCTTATCAATGTCCGGTTTATTGTGCTTCTTTTTTTTTTCCTGTAAAAACTGTTCTGCCTCAAAAGAGCTAAGTGCTTCGTTGTGAGTATAAACTGGCAGTTTAAATCTGCCTTCAAGTTGACGGGAAAACTTTTCAGCTCGTTCGGTCATTTCGCTTTTGCCGCCATCAAGATAAAAGGGTAAACCAACAATCAGTGCATCCGGTTTCCATTCAGAAATTAGTTGCTCTATTGAAATCCAGTCGGGTTTGTTGTTTTTTGATGTCAGTGTGGTTATGGGGTTTGAGCTACAGGTGATTGATTGACCGGAGGCAACACCAATGCGTTTTTCACCGAAGTCGAATCCTAATACCTGTTGTATGCTCATGCATGACCTGTCTGGTTGCTTAGAAGTTGTAGATCAATACCTAACAGCATGGCAGCAGCTGTCCAGCGACTTTCGATGGGGGTGTTGAATAAAATATCTTCTGTTGCAGGGCAGTTTAGCCAGGTGTTTTCAGATATTTCATATTCTAGTTGTCCCGGACCCCAGCCCGCATAACCCAGTGCAAGTAATGATTGATCCGGGCCACTGCCATTTGCAATAGCCTGCATAATATCCTGTGAAGTAGTGACGGCAATATTATCCGTTACTTTCAGGCTTGAGTCCCACTTGCCAACAGGTGTATGTAATATAAAACCTCGGTCTGTTTGTACCGGGCCCCCACTTAGAACGGTCTGGTTTTTTATTTCATTGTTTGAGGTGGTTATTTGTAACTGTGAAAAAATCTCAGCCAGACTGAATTCTGACGGACGATTAATAGTGATACCAAGTGCACCATTGTCATCATGTTCACAAATAAAAGTTACTGATCTGGAAAAATTGCCATCTTCCAGGCTTGGCATGGCAATTAAAAAATGGTTTGCAAGACATGTTTCTTCAGTCATTAATAGCTTCTTAGTTGATCACTCTGAAATTCCCAGCTTCTGGTTATATGTATGATGTCAGCCTGTTTAAGTAATTTGCTTGGGAAGGGCGCAAATGGTGATGACATTTTTACTATCCGTTTTGCCGCATCATCTAAAATTTGATGACCGGAAGAGCGGCGTAAATTAATTTCTTTTAACGTGCCGTCTGCATTAATCACTACATCGAGAATAAGCGTACCACTTAGTTTTGCTCGTATTGCAGCATCCGGATAGTCGGCGTTACCCAGGCGTTCAACTTTGTCGATCCAGCCGCGCATATAAGTTGCAGCAATGTATTCTTTTGTTCTGGAGTTTAAAAATTTCTCTTTAGGTTTCTGTGAAAACTCCTGAAATGTTAAACTGAGTTCTTCGGCAAGTCGGGCAGCACGTTCATTTTTTTGTTGAGGTTTTAGTATTTGCTCAAGCACTTCTTTGCTGCTTAATTTTTCCTGTGATTTTATTTTATAACTGGATTTGTTTTTAGTGATGAATGTTTTTTTTGATTCCTGCTTTTTTACCGGTGTTTGCTGAACTGTCGACTGCAATTGAGCCATGCCCGGTTGTTTGGACAATGTAGGTGCAGAGAATAAATCGGTGCGACGCACTTTTTCTTCGCTATTGCCGCCGCCATCCTGGGATGTTTGTGCCAGATAATCTGCTTTGTCAGGCGTTTCTGAATTTGAGGTGTTAACCAGTATGACATCCAGTGAAGGAGGTATTTTCTGTTTTGCAGAGGGCGCAGAAACAAAGGTAATACCTAAAATAACAATGCCATGAAATAACAGGGCAAAGAAAATTGTCATGCCAAGGCGGTCGCTTGAAGTGACCTGAGGCGGAGCTACTGGTCGTCTTGTCATATCAGTATTATAGGTCTGTCGCGGTTAATATAGTAGTGTCAATTTGTGAATTAAATTTTAAACGTTTTTTCATGGCAGGAGTAACATGCACAACACCCTTGCTGTCAATTAGCATAACCTGTTTTAAATGAAGGTTGTTTGCTATTTCCTGCCACTTATCAGGGCCTGCTACAAATAGCGCGGTTGCTGCTGCATCGGCTAATCCAGAGTCAGTGTGTAAAACCGTAACCGATTGAACTCCTTGAGCCGGGTAGCCTGTGCGCGGGTCGAGTATGTGATGGTAGCGTTTTCCCTGATACTGATAAAAACGTTCATAATCTCCGGATGTGAAAACGCTTTCATCATTACTAGCTTCAATTTTGGCAATCCAGGTATCTAAGCGCGGGTGTCGTATGGCGATATACCAGGGGCGATCACCATGTGATCCAATGGCTTTTAAATCACCGCCAGTATTGATAATGGCATTTTTAATACCTCTGTTTTTTAGCATCTCTATTTCAAGGTCAATAGCATAACCTTTTGCAAACGCGCCAAAATTTAATAAGACATGGGGATTGTCTGTCTGAATTTTTACACCCTCTATTTTAATGTCGTCAAGTCGGGGGTTGTTCTTTATGAGCTGCTCAATGAGTTTGTTTTCGGGTGGTTTTATGTCTGGATCATCATGTTTATGAATTTGCCAGAGATTAATGAGTTCACCGATGGCGGGGTTAAATAACTGTTCAGTATTGTTTGCTATAGCAGCTGATTTTTTAATTAATTCCAGCACGCCAGGCCCAATAGAAAAGGTGGCGCCCGTTTTTAAAAGATTATTGGTGCGGCCTACAGAGCCTGATTCCCATGGAGACCATGCTGAATGCATGTAACTGAAGTCTTTATCAAGCTGTTTAAATGCTTCATCGGCCTGAGATTCACTTACATCGTAGAGTGTAATATCAATTAAGGTGCCAAAGTGTAAGCTGCTGTGGTGATATTCCTGCACTGTTTTTTCACAGGCAGTGAGACTAATAAATACCGTGATTAACAGGAGGTTTTTTAACATTTAATCTCTTCGATGCAGTCCATGAGTTGGCCGGCAATATCAAGATTAAACTGTTTATCAATTTCACGAATGCAGGTCGGGCTGGTCACGTTAATTTCGGTCAGATAATCGCCAATAACATCCAGACCGGCAAATAAAATACCCATTTCCTTAAGCGTGGGCCCTACCTGATCGGCTATCCACTGCTCTCTTTCTGTAATTGGTATGGCTTTACCCGAGCCGCCCGCTGCAAGGTTGCCTCTGGTTTCTCCCCTGGCTGGAATACGTGCGAGGGTGTAGCCAATTGCATCACCATTAACCATTAAAATACGTTTGTCACCCTGTGTTATTTCAGGAATAAATTTTTGCGCCATTATGGTGTGTTGGCCATAATTGACCATGGTTTCAAGAATGACAGAAAGGTTGGCATCTGTCGGGCTTACTCTAAATATGGACTGTCCGCCCATGCCGTCAAGAGGCTTAAGAATGACGTCTTTAAATTGCGTGACAAACTGGCGCAGTTTGTCCGGGTCTCGGCTAACCAGAACATCTGTGCAGCACTGAGGAAAACGAGTGGCGAATAGTTTTTCGTTAGCATCCCGAAGGCTAGCGGGTTTATTGACAATCAGACTGCCCTGTTGTTCTGCCATTTCCAGCATGTAGGTCGTATAGATATACTCCATATCAAAGGGCGGATCTATTCGCATTAGAATAACATCCAGATCTGCTGCATTCATTGTGGCAAGTTCACCGGTTTCGAACCAGTGACTGTTGTCATCAAACACTTTTATCGGCTTAAAGTCTGCTTTGATCGAATTATCTTTTAGATAAAGTCCGCTTTGTTGTATGTAGTGTAACTGCCAGCCTTTGTTCTGGGCGGCGAGCATCATTGCAAGGCTGCTATCTTTGTAGGGTGTGATGGATTCTATGGGATCCATTACGATACCAATGTTGATAGTCATCTTCAGTGTGCCCCTTGCGTTATTTGTTGCAGTAATAATTTTATATTACACCAAAAAAACAATAAATGCTTAATAATCATGGTGTTAGTATAAATTCTTTAGCTATTTACACAGGTTTTTGGCGTAACTGGTTTATTTGGGGGATATTTTTATTTGCGAAACTGTATAACATAAGCTACATTCACAAATATTGAGTGTACTAAATATAGCCTGATATATGACTCAGGCAGACCTAATTTTGGGGAAGAACGGGACGGCTATGGCAGAAGATTCCGCAGGGCTTAGTAACCTGAAAGTAATGGTGATTGACGATAGTAAAACGATTCGTCGTACCGCTGAAAATTTACTAAAAAAAGAAGGTTGTGATGTAGTAACCGCGGTAGATGGCTTTGAAGCCCTATCGAAGATTGCTGAACACAAACCTGATATTATTTTTGTCGATATTATGATGCCACGCCTTGATGGATATCAAACGTGTGCGCTGATTAAACATAATCGAATGTTTAAATCCACGCCTGTAATTATGTTGTCCAGTAAGGACAGTATTTTTGACCGCGCGCGTGGAAGAATCGTAGGTTCAGAACAATATTTAACCAAGCCATTCACTAAAGATGATTTGCTCGGTGCGATAAAAGAATATGCGTCAAATTAAGCAATTTAAAAAAGTTGCAGTTAATGAACATTTTAAGAGGTTGGAAAAAACTGAATGGCTAATATCTTAATCATAGATGATTCACCCACAGAGGTTCATGTGTTTAAGACCATGTTGGAAAAAAATGGTCATACTGTACACGTGTCTGAAACAGGTGAAGCAGGAATTGTGAAAGCGAAGGATATTATCCCTGATCTTGTTTTAATGGATATTGTAATGCCTGGCATTAATGGTTTTCAGGCGACTCGTCAGTTAGCCACAATTGAAGAGACATCTCATATCCCTGTTATTATCGTAACAACTAAAGATCAGGAAACTGACAAGGTATGGGGAATACGTCAGGGTGCAAAGGATTATATTGTTAAGCCGGTTAAGGAAAATGATTTAATGGCTAGAGTTAACTCGGCGCTTGCCGGTAAGTAAGGCTGGGATTAAATAATGCAAGGTGCTTTTAACAGACTAAAAGAAATAGAACAAAAATGTCTGGAAAGAGTAAAGGATATGCCATCGGTTGATGGTGTTACGGATGAGTGGACGGGTATCGGATTTAAAATTGCGGGTGTCAGTCTGCTTTCAAGTATGGCAGAAGTGACAGAAATACTGGATGTGCCCGCATTCACACGTGTACCAGGTGTTAAACCCTGGGTTGTCGGAATTGCAAACGTGCGTGGTGGTCTTTTGCCGCTGATGGATTTAAAGCGATTTGTTACCGGGCAACCAGTAGACAGTATGAATACGGCACGTGTCATGGTGGTAGACCATAATGGATTGCATACGGGCCTTGTTGTTGAAGAGGTGCAAGGGATGAGGCACTTTTCATTAGGTGAGCAGGCTTTTGAGTTACCAGATTTGGATAACCGTCTGAAGCCATATATAAAGCAGGCGTTTAAAAAAGATAATAATTTCTGGCCCGTGTTTAGTCTGCACGTACTGGTTGATGATGAGCGTTTCTTACATGCATCTTTGTAGGAAACAAAGCGAATACAGATAAGCCGGAATGATTATTTCATTTTGGTAGTAGCTTGGAGAATATAATAATATGAGCGCAGCAAAACGAAATCCGTTTGCTATAGGTGTAATTAGTAAACCCATTTTGATATTGGGTGTGCTATTGATGCTATCCATCGGTGCGATGGCAGCCAGTCTGTTTTATGCGGCAACTCAGCAAGCTTATCAACAACAATATATTGAAATAGTTTCTGAACAAAAACTACTTTCTCAGCGACTGGCGACTTTATCGCTAGAGTCTGCTGCAGGTAGAGATTCGGCTTTCACGCAATTAGAACAATTTCGTAACCGTTATGATGAAACGCTGAATATTTTTAAGAATGGTAATCCTTTAACGGGTTTGCCTTCTTTACCTGGCTCAGCAAAAACTCAGTTTAAAGCGGTAACGCAAGTTTGGTATGGTGACGGTTCAGGTGTTGGTCCGGATACTTACCGTGGCAATATTGGTAATATTCTTGATGGTAAATTAGCGATCTCAGAAGTCGGTGAGTTTGTTCTGGTAATTCAGGAATTTATTCCGCAGTTACTGTCTTTCTCAGAAGAGGTTGTTGATCTTTTAGTGGAAAGAAATGCGACACCACATCAGGTGTTTATGGCATCTCGCCAGTTAATGCTTACTCAGCGTATAGAAAATAACATGAACCGTGTTTTATCAGGTGGTGATGGCGCTGCTGCTGCAGCTGACCGTTTCGGTCGAGATGCTGCCCGTTTTGGTGCCGTGCTTGAAGCCATGTTAAAAGGTTCGAAAGCGTTACGTATTAAAAAGATTAATGATGAAGTTGTAAGAATTAAATTACGTGAAGTCGCAATGCTGTTTAGCTCGGTTTCAGATCACGTAGAAGCAATACTTGAGTTATCTCCTGACCTGTTTGATGTTAAAAACTCTGCTGGTGAAATAGAGTCACTGGGTGTTCAGTTACTGAAAGAAACAGAGAGTCTGGAAAGAGAAATTGTTAATCACGGTAAGTTCCTTGATATCGTTCGTTTTGTCGGTATCGGTGCAGGTGGTTTAGCGGTAATCGTTATTATCATCGCCGGTGTGTTGATGGTGCGTGACTCGGGTGAACGTGAGGATGCGGCACTTGAGCAAAACAGAAGAAACCAGCGAGCTATATTACGACTACTGGATGAAATGGCTAACCTGGCGGAAGGTGATTTAACTGTACACGCAACCGTAACCGAAGAAATAACGGGTGCGATAGCCGACTCCGTTAACTATGCGATTGACGCACTCCGCTCACTAGTAACCACAATCAACAGTACAGCGGTTGAGGTTTCTTCCTCGGCTGAAAAAACACAGGCAATTGCAACACGCTTAACCGATGCATCAGCTCACCAGGCGCGGGAAATTGCTTCTGCCTCTGCAGCGATCACAGATATGGCTGACTCGATGAAAGCGGTATCCAAAGATGCAGAAGGCTCGGTGGATGTAGCACATAAATCACTGGAAATTGCACAGAAAGGTGCGGGCATTGTACGTAAGAGTATTTCAGGAATGGATACGATTCGTGAGCAAATTCAGGAAACATCTAAACGAATTAAACGACTGGGTGAATCATCTCAGGAAATCGGTGACATCGTTGGGCTGATCACAGAAATCGCGGACCAGACGAATATCCTGGCATTGAATGCTGCGATACAGGCATCCACCGCGGGTGAAGCGGGTCGTGGTTTCGCGGTTGTTGCGGACGAAGTACAGCGACTGGCGGAACGAGCCAGTAACGCGACTAAACAGATTGAAGCACTGGTTAAAACCATCCAGTCCGATACTAACGAAGCGGTTAGCTCAATGGAAGCGAGTACAACCAACGTGGTAAGCGGTGCAAAAATGGCCGAGGATGCGGGTGACGCATTGATCGAAATTGAAAATGTATCGGATGAACTGGCGGAGTTAATCACCGGCATTTCAACTTCTGCAAATAAACAGGCATCGGTTGCGATGGATGTATCAAATACCATGAACGTTATTCAGGAAATCACCCTGCAAACGTCAGAAGGTACTGAAGAAACATCTGCTTCTATCGGTAACCTTAGTGTTCTGGCGAACGAATTACGTAAGTCAGTTGCCGGCTTTAAGCTGCCAGACAGCGATGAGCAGGTAGAAACAGTAATATTAAACGGTTGAGGCTAGAGTTTGTCTGAGATGAAAACAGAGGATACTGTTGAATATAATTCGTTACGTTGGGTCAAGAAAGAACTTGATCTGATATTACAGGAAGCCCAGGCTTCTCTATCGGCATATATTGAAGATACCGATGAAGAGGATCGTCTGCGTGAATCTGTTGAACATTTGCATATGGTGCAGGGCACTTTGCAAATGGTTGAATTATATGGCGCAGCACAATTAGCTGAAGAAATGGAAAAAGTTTCTGAAGCGTTGCTCAATGGCAATATTGATAAAGTTGAAGATGCATATGATGTTCTTATGCGCTCGATGCTGCAGTTGCCTGATTACCTGGAAAGTTTGCAGTCGGGCAGAAAAGATGTGCCCATGGTATTGCTACCACTGCTTAATGATTTACGAGCATCTCGTAGTGCTAGTTTATTATCTGAAAATGTTTTATTTTTCCCTGATGTAAATACTGAAAGCGGACAGTCAGAAACAGAAATTGAGGCTGGTCAGCTTGTCACTAACGCTAAAAAATTACGTCCTCATTTCCAAATTGGTTTGTTAGGCTGGTTTAAAGGTCAGAAGGTTTCAGCCAGTTTAAAACGTTTACTTGCCGTTCTGGGCGAGCTTGAGAAAAAAACCGCACAACCTTCAATTCGTCGTATCTGGTCGATTAGCTCCGCCCTTGTTGAAGGTCTGGGTAAAAATGGCATAGACAGCAATGTCAGTATTAAAATGTTGTTGGGTCAGGTTGATAGAAGCATAAAGCAGTTAATCGATACCGATGAAGATGTTTTTGCTAAAAACACTCCTAACGATCTATTAAAAAATCTTCTTTATTATGTTGCACGTATTACAACTGATTCGCCCCGAGTCAAAGAAATTAAAACTACCTATCGATTAGAGGAGTTATTACCTGGTGATAATGAGCTGGAAGAAGCTCGTTCAGGTATGGGTGGATTAAATGCAGAATTACTTGAAACAGTTTCTGCTGGTATTCGTGAAGATCTGTTAGAAGTAAAAGACGCACTTGAAATTTTTGTTCATAGTGAGGTTCAGGATCTGGGTAGGCTGGGTAACTTGCCTGCTTTATTGAATAAAATTGCAGATACACTGTCAATGTTGGGTCTGGGCATGCCGCGGGAAATGGTGCTTGAACAGCATGATGTAATTGAGCAGATTATATCTAAGTCAAAAGAGGCAACAGATGAACTCATTATGGGTGTTGCAGGTGTATTGCTTGCTGTTGAATCGCAACTAAATAGCTTTATTGCAAACCGCTCATCAATGGGTGGTGAGAATGAGCCCGCGCATCGTGTTGGTGATCTGGCTGATATGCCAGAGAGTGAATACCTTGAAGTGCTTTCAGCTGTAATACGCGAAGCGTTACAGGACTTTAATGATGCAAGGCTGGCAATTCTAAATTATCTTGAAAACCCGGTTGATAAAAATTTACTTGAAATTGTATTGCAACGTCTGGAAGAAATTGACGGTGCAATGTTTATGTTGCCTATTCAGAAATTGAAACACCAGACTGATTCATTACGTAATTATGTTTCAAAGGTTATGTTGAATGCAGGTCAGGTACCTGAAGCATCAGTACAGAATGATCTGGCAGATGTTGTAACGAGTATCGAATATTACCTGGAAGCTATTTTAGAAGGCAGGCCTGATTTAGAGTTATCGATGAATTCTGGTAATGCAGCTGCTGATAGATTATTAGAAATAGCATCTGAATCTGGTGTTGAAGTCGCAGAGCAGGAGGCTGTATCTGAAGAGATAATAGCGGAAGAAACTGAAGTTGCTGAAGAAGTCGTTTCAAATGAAGTGATAGAAACAGAAGATCCTGTAGAAGAACCAGTTGCAGAAAAGGAAGAGCCTGCATTAGAAGAATCAATAGCAGTAATTGAAGAACCAGTACAAGAAGCTGACGAAGTAGAAGAAGAGCGTTACATCATTCTAAGTGATGATGCAGATGAAGAAATTTTAGAAATCTTTATTGAAGAAGCAATGGAAGAGCTTGCGTCATTAAATGAACAAATCCCAGTCTGGGAGCGTGATCATGGTAATCAGGAATCACTGAGCACAATCCGTCGTTCATTCCATACTTTAAAGGGAAGTGGACGTTTGATCGGTGCAGAACTGATAGGCGAGTTCTCATGGAATTTTGAAAACATGCTGAATCGTGTCATTGATAAATCACGACCACTTAATCAGGATGTATTTGATATTCTGCATGAGTCTTTAGGTGTGTTGCCTCAGCTAATCGAGCAGTTAAAAGGAAATAGAGAGCCTATTCCTAACATCTATAAGTTAATAGACAGGACTGAAGCGCTGGGAAAGTGGAAAAAGCCGGAGGCAAATAAAGTAGCAGCTTCGGCTAGTGAAATAATAAAAGAAAAGTTAGTTGAAGAAGTTGAAACTCCTGTTTCAGAAATTGAAGAGCTGCAATTTGAAGAAGCGGAAGTTGATGAAACTGAAACAATAGAAATTTCAGAAGATGAAGTAATGGATGAAATTTCTGATGATGAACTTGTCCTTGAAGAGTCGCCTGATGAAGTTGCAGATGAAAGTGTTGTCGACAATGAGTTGTCAGAAGATTTAGACGATGATTTCGGTGATGAATTTGATATTGATTTGACGGATGAGTTAGAAGCTCTGCAAATAGCATCATCAGATGAAGCTGACGCAGTATTAGAGCTTGAAGAAACCTCAATAGAAGAAGATGAAGTATTAGAGCTTGAAGAGGTTTCTATAGATGAAACTTTAAATGAAGTGGTTATAGATGATCTTGCTCTGGATGAAGCTGAAGAAATAAAAATAGAAGATGAACTTTCTTCAGAAGACACCCTGCAAATTTATATAGATCCCGTTCTGTTTGATATATTCAAAGGTGAATCCGAAAACCATCTGCAACAGATAAAAAGTTTACTTGATAAGCATAATCAGTCAATAGAACCACTAACAGCTAATGCGGAATTGTTACGTGCATTACATACATTATTCGGAAGTGCACGCACTGCTGAAGTTGATGAAATAGCAGAGTTATGTGGTGGATTAGAAAAATACGTTCGATTATATCTGAATAAAGATGACTTAAGCATTTCAGATACAGGTGTAACGCTTATTTCGGATGTTGCCAGCAAAGTGTCTGGTATGCTTGCGGCTCTGGAGCAGAAAAATCACAAACTTGAATCGGATGATATTTTATTAAGTCGAATTAATAGTTTAAGCATTAAAAAACAAAACGAATTAGCAACCGAAGATGTAGCTGCAGTAGATGATACTGATACATCTGAAGATATTACGTTAGAAATTGAAGATAATAAGATTAGCGTAGAAGAGTCTTTAGTAAGTTATTCAGATGTCGATGACGAGTTAGTTGAAATATTCCTGGAAGAAGCAGAAGAGTTGTTAGATAGTTGTGAAAATAGCTTGCAACGCTGGAACTCGAATAATAATGATGAAGAAAGCGTTCAGGATCTACAGCGTCATTTGCACACTCTAAAGGGTGGTGCACGCATGGCTGATCTCAGTCCTGTTGGCGATTTAACGCATGCACTTGAGTCACTAGTTATTGCAGTTAATGATAAGCACCTTTCATTCACTAAAGAAATATCAAATGCATTTCATGATGCTCTCGATCAATTGTCAGATATGTTGTCTAAAGTAAAAGAAAGACAGCCATTATCGTCTGGTAATGCTCTTATTTTGCATATCGATGCACTTAGAGAGGGAAAAAAAACTTCAAATAACGTAGAACCATCATCTACTGATGAAGGTGAAGACCCGGAGCCCGCAAGGGGCTTAGATAGTGTAACCATAGACGATACTGAAGATGCCGATACCTTTGCAGTAGAACTGACTGAAGAAGCTATATTATCTGATGATTTTGATGTTGGATTAGACGAAGACTTTGGTTTTGAAATTCCCCTAGATCCCGATATTGATTCCCCATCAGAAGATGAAGGTATAGTTTTAGATTCAGATGCTGATTACCAGGTTGAACTAAGTTCAGAATCTATTCTGGAAGAAACTGAAGACTTAACTGATCAGGTTTCAGTGAGTCTGATTGATGAGATCGAAGAAGAGGAAGAAGTTGAATCCACTCCTGAAGAAACAGTAGAAGAGGGAGAAACTCCAACATTTGTTCTTGAAAAAAATGAAGCTCTTCAGGAAAATGTTAAGCCTCAGCAAAAAGATAGCATAGCAACTGAGCAGGTGCGTGTACGATCTGATTTATTAAATGACCTGGTAAATCATGCAGGTGAAGTCAGTGTTTATCATGCGCGTATGGGTCAACAAATATCAAACTTCTCATTTAACCTTTCTGAAATGAATCAAACCGTTATACGTTTACGTGAACAGTTGCGTCAACTTTCAATTGAGACTGAAGCTCAAATATTATCCAGATATGAAAAAGAGTCTGATCAGTATGATGAAGATTTTGATCCATTAGAAATGGATAGATTCTCTACAATGCAGCAGATATCTCGAAGCTTGCAGGAAACAGTGGGTGATATAGAAAGTATTAAAGATCTGTTATCAGAAGAGGTTCGTGACTCTGAAACATTACTGTTACAGGAGTCCAGAGTAAGTTCTGAATTACAGGAAGGTTTAATGCGTACGCGTATGGTTCACTTCGGTGGGCTTGCTTCTAGATTGAGAAGAATTGTACGCCAGACTGCGCGTGAGTTAGATAAAGAGGTTGAGCTTGAGATCGTTGGTGAAACATCTGAGGTCGATCGGACGGTACTAGATCGTATTGTTGCACCGCTTGAACATATGTTAAGAAATGCGGTTTCTCACGGCATAGAAAATGTAGATGAACGTAAGGCTGCAGGTAAACAGGGAACAGGAACATTAAGAATAATTGTTGATCGTGAAGGTTCAGATGTAGTTATAACCGTTGATGATGACGGGCGTGGTATTGATGTTAATGCCATACGTAAGAAAGCTACAGATAAAGGATTGTTAACTGCGGATAGCGTGATAAGTGACCATGATGTGCTGCAATATATTATGGAAGCCGGTTTTAGTACGGCAGAAAAAGTAACACAAATATCCGGCCGTGGTGTTGGAATGGATGTTGTTGACAGTGAAATAAAACAGCTTGGTGGTGTGCTTGAAATAGATACAGTTCAGGGTAAAGGCACAACGTTTAAAATTCGCCTGCCACTGACACTAGCAATTAATCATGCGTTACTGGTTAACGTTGGTGAGGATATCTACGCGGTACCATTAAACAGTATAGAAGGTGTAGTGCGTTTATCTGGGCCAGAGCTGCAGCAGTTTTATAATAGTGGTGAAAACAGTTATGAGTTTGCTGGTAGTTCGTATGAGCTAAAACACCTGGGTGCGCTATTAACAGGTGAGCAAGCAGATTATTCAAGGCAAGGTCAGTTATTCCCTGTGTTGCTTGCACGAACAGGCGATCAGAGTGTTGCACTACATGTCGACGATTTAATTGGACGACGTGAAGTTGTTGTAAAACCAGTTGGTGCGCAGATTAGTACAGTGCGTGGTATATCTGGTGCAACCATTCTTGGTGATGGTCGTGTGGTTATTATTCTTGAAATGAATTCACTGGTATTAGGTGACTCGCTCTTCCATGTAACCGACTCAGATGATGAGTTAGGCGAAGAAGTAGAAGCAATACCCGTTATTGAAGAGAAACGAGAAACTATTGTTATGGTGGTCGATGACTCAATAACAATACGTAAAGTAACAGAACGAATGTTAACACGACATGACATGAAGGTTATTACAGCAAAAGATGGTGTCGATGCTGTGTCGCAATTACAGGAAGTAAAACCTGATGTTATGTTGTTAGATATAGAAATGCCAAGAATGGATGGTTATGAAGTTGCGACTCATGTTAGAAATGATCCGCGTCTTGCCGATTTGCCTATTATTATGATTACATCTCGAAGTGGCTCCAAGCATAAAGATAAAGCGATGGAAATAGGTGTAAATAAATATATGGGTAAACCATTCCAGGAAGATGAATTGCTAGAAAATATTCACGAGCTGATTGACTGATGTCCGAAGAAATAAAATGCATGATATTAAAAATTAATGGTGACGAACTGTTAATGCCGAATGCGTCGGTGGCAGAAATAATACCTATTAAAAATATTATTAACGTAGCGAATAAGCCAGCCTGGATGTTAGGTTATCTTGACTGGCGTGGACATTCTGTTCCGCTGGTCTCGTTTGAAGCAATGGGTGAAGTTCGAATGCCTAGTCTGGCTTCTGGTAATGTGAAAGCAGCCGTTTTGTTTTCTATCGGAGAAGACTCAAACTTTCCGTTTATGTCTATTTTAATGCAGGATGCACCTTCAATTATTAATGTAAAAGAAGCAGATGTGATTTCAAATAAAGAAAAAATTAATCATCCAGCAGTAGGTGATAAAGTTATGATGGCTGATGGAACGTATAGCATTATAAATCTTGAAAAGCTGGAATCAATTGTAAAAGAAGTTATGACGCATTAGCAGTTTGATTTAAGTCATTTTCTGGCCCAAAAAGGCACTACCTACCTAAATCACCCCAAAGAAGTTGAACTGAAGTTATTGCAGCTAATGCTGCAGTTTCAGTACGCAATATCCTGGGTCCAAGTTTGATACCTTCGAATCCGTTGTTCTTTGCTGCAATAATTTCACTTTCAGAAAGCCCGCCTTCAGGACCGATTAAAAGATGAATATTGGTGGCAGCTGATAGAGATTGAAGGTTATTACTTGAAAGTGGATCAAGTAATAACCTTGAATCAGCAGAGCTGTCATTGAAGATTGTTTCTAGTTTACCTACTGGATTTATTGCGGGTAGGTAGTTGCGACCAGATTGTTCGCATGCGCTAATTGCTATTGAGCGCCAGTGATCCAGTTTTTTTTGTTCTCGCTCGCCTTTCAGGTTGACTACAGTTCGCTCGGTGATAACAGGCGTAATTTGAGTGACACCCAGTTCAATTGATTTTTGAATCGCAAAATCCATGCGATCGCCTTTTGAAATACCCTGAAACAGGTGAATGTTAATATTGGATTCATTGTCAATAACAGTTGAGGACTCGATGTGAGCAATCGCTTTTTTTCCTGAAACTTCCAGGCGAGCTGAATACTCAGTGCCTTCGCCATTAAATAAAGTAAATATATAATTGTTTTTTAATCGAAGAACTTTAATCAGGTGGTTGCTTGAAAACTTATCAAGTTGAACGATGTCATCCTTGTCGAACAGCCCCGATTGATATATTCGAATTGATTTCATGTAAAAATTTAAAACAATCTCAAACTATAGTTTGAGATTGTTCCATATTTTTAAAGTTGCTTCTGACTGATTCATAGAATAGAAATGCAGTCCAGGAGCACCCATTTCCAGTAACTTTTGACACATAGAAGAAACGAAATCGGCTCCAAATTCTTTTATGGAGTCAGTGTCATCGGCATATGATTCCAGCTTTCGTCTTAGCCAGCGTGGAATTTCAGCACCACACATGTCAGAAAAACGAGCCAGGTTGCTGTAATTAGTGATTGGCATGATACCGGGTACTATTGGTAAGTCTAACCCCGCTTTTTCGCAATTATCAATAAAGTAAAAGTAACTATCAATGTTATAAAAGTATTGAGTGATTGCGGAGTCTGCGCCAGAAAGTACTTTATTTTTAAAGTTTAACATATCCTGATTGGCGTTTTCAGCTTGTGGGTGTGTTTCAGGGTAAGCGGCAACTTCAATATGAAACTGATCATTGTAATTATCACGTATAAAGCCGACTAGCTCATTAGCGTAATTAAAGTCGCTTTGTGAAACTGTACCAGATGGCATGTCTCCACGTAGCGTAACGATACGCTTAATACCCTGATTTTTATAATCGTCGAGAATATCTTTCAGTTGTTGTTTGCTAGAGCCAATGCATGAAAGGTGCGGAGCTACATCGCAGCCAGTACTTTGTTGAATCTTTGTGACAGCATTGAATGTGGTTTCACGAGTGGATCCGCCAGCACCAAAAGTAACAGAAAAAAATTCAGGATTAATTTCATTTTTTAATGTTTCAGCCGTGGAGAGCAGGTTTTCCATTCCCTTGTCAGTTTTGGGTGGGAAAAATTCACAACTGAAATTTTTATCTAGTTTTTTTTGGGTTTCCATCAATAAAACCTGTGTTAATCAATTATTCTTTAAAGCTATCCTTTCAGAAGTAACAGGCAACAATAATGAATGCTTGTCATTTCTAAAAGGGCAGTAAGGCCGCTGAATTAGTAGCGGTAGTGCTCAGCTTTGTATGGGCCTTCAACAGGTACATTAATATAATCTGCCTGTTCCTGAGAAAGCTCTGTTAGGTGAGCACCAATCTTGGTTAAATGTAAACGAGCTACTTTTTCATCTAATTGCTTAGGAAGAATGTAAACTTTATTCTCATATGCTTCAGCATTAGTAAAGAATTCAATTTGTGCCATAACCTGATTGGTGAACGAAGCAGACATTACAAAACTAGGGTGACCTGTTGCGCAGCCCAGGTTTACCAGACGACCTTTAGCGAGAATAATGATCTTTTTGCCATCAGGAAAAATCACGTGATCAACCTGTGGTTTAATTTCTTCCCACTCATATTTTTCAAGTGAAGCGATATTGATTTCAGAATCGAAGTGACCAATGTTACAAACGATTGCTTCGTTCTTCATTGCTTCCATGTGGTGATGATCAATAACATTTAAGTTACCAGTTGTAGTAACAAAAATATCGCCCTGACTTGCAACTTCATTCAGGTCTACAACGCGGTAACCTTCCATTGCTGCCTGAAGTGCACAGATAGGATCGATTTCTGTAACCCAAACCGTTGCCCCCATACCTTTGTATGCTTGAGCGCAGCCTTTACCAACATCACCATAACCGATAACAACACAGATTTTACCAGCGATCATTACGTCAGTTGCGCGTTTGATACTATCGATTAATGATTCACGACAACCATATAAGTTATCGAATTTTGATTTAGTAGCAGAATCATTAACATTCATCGCAGGGAATAATAATTCACCTTTTTCCTGCATTTCATATAAACGGTGAACACCTGTAGTGGTTTCTTCGGTTACGCCTTTAACGCTAGCCGCAATATCGCCCCAAACTGTTTCGCCTGATTTGATTGTACGGCGAAGCACGTTAAGCACTTCTTTGTATTCTTCGTTATCATCATCTTTAGTAGCTGGAACAGCACCGGCTTTTTCAAACTCAACACCTTTATGAACTAATAATGTAGCGTCGCCACCATCATCAAGAATCATATTTGGTAACTCACCGTTAGGCCACATAAGAGCCTGCTCCGTGCACCACCAGTATTCTTCAATCGTTTCACCTTTCCATGCAAATACAGGAATATTCTGTGCAGCAATTGCAGCAGCAGCATGGTCTTGTGTTGAGAAAATATTACATGAAACCCAGCGTACGCTTGCACCAAGATCTACTAATGTTTCGATCAATACAGCAGTTTGAATTGTCATGTGAATGCTGCCCATAATACGGCAACCTTCTAAAGGTTTTTTGCCAGCATATTCTTCACGTAGAGCCATAAGACCTGGCATTTCGATTTCAGCAATTGATATTTCTTTACGACCCCAATCGGCCAGTGACATATCTGCAACTTTATAATCTGTAAATTCGCTCATTGTAATAATTCCTAAATAATTTTATTTTGTAGGTTCGAATTTATTCGAACAAGTGTGAAATGAAAGTGCGAACAGGTTCGCACCTACAAAAAACTAAATGCCAGCTGCATCTCTTAATGCATCAGCCTTGTCAGTACGTTCCCATGTGAAGTTATCTTCTGTGCGGCCAAAGTGGCCGTAAGCAGCAGTGTTTTTATAGATAGGGCGTAATAAATCTAACATTTGAATCAAACCTTTTGGTTTAAGATCAAAGTGCTCACGAACCAGTTCTTCTATACGGCTGTCTTCTATTTTTCCTGTGCCAAATGTTTCAATAGAAATTGAAGTAGGTTCAGCAACGCCAATAGCATAAGAAACCTGAATTTCACATTTGTCAGCAAGGCCAGCAGCAACAATGTTTTTAGCAACATAACGACCAGCGTATGCTGCAGAACGGTCTACTTTAGATGGGTCTTTACCTGAGAACGCGCCACCACCATGACGAGCCATACCACCATATGTATCAACAATAATTTTACGACCAGTTAAACCACAGTCACCAACCGGGCCACCAATTACAAAGTTACCTGTTGGATTAATATGAAACTGAGTAGCTTTATTAATTAAAGACTCTGGAAGTACATGTTTGATAACCTCAGCCATAATCGCTTCGCGTAATGCGCTTAAACTAATATCCGGTGAATGCTGAGTTGATAAAACAACGGCATCGATAGAGGTAGGTACACCATCTTCATAACGGAAAGTTACCTGACTTTTTGCATCTGGACGTAACCAGCTTAAAGTGCCGTTTTTACGAACTTCAGCCTGACGTTTAACCAGTTTATGTGCGTAAGTAATAGGTGCAGGCATAAGTACATCAGTTTCGTTACAGGCGTAACCAAACATAAGGCCCTGATCGCCAGCACCTTGTTCCAGGTCATCACCTTCGCCTTCATTAACGCCCATCGCGATATCTGGAGATTGTTTATCTATAGAGGTGATGACGGCGCATGAATCAGCATCAAAGCCCATTTCAGAGCTGGTATATCCAATATCACGTACTGTATCACGCACGATTTGCTGCATATCAACCCAGGCTGATGTGGTGATTTCACCTGAAAGTACAACCATACCCGTATTTATCAGGGTTTCGCAGGCAACACGAGCTTTAGGGTCCTGTTCAAAGATAGCATCTAAAATGGCATCAGATATCTGGTCAGCAACCTTATCCGGGTGACCTTCTGATACAGATTCAGATGTAAATAAATGACTTTTCGACATGTTTTATTCCTCGATACAAGTAACTAGTTCGCCAGAATACCTATAATAATCAATGGCCTATTACCATAGGTAACTTAAGGTAAAGCAATATGAGGGAATCAGAGGTTGGTAGATTATTCTACCGAGATAAGATCCGTGCCCATTTTTAGCTAAACTAGAAACTAATAAATGAGCGCAGTTTAAAATTGATGCACCAAGCCTGACAGAGATATCTGCTGCAGCGCTCCTCAGTGCGGATAGAGATTATAGTTCAAAACATAAGAAATGGCTAATTTATAGTCTATATCAGTATGTTGAGGGTAGAATGCGGTAATTAAAAAATTGGATCAATGTGTTGTTTAACAATCTATCCCCCCTTTCTCCAAAGATATCAGGTTTTTTATTAGCCATAATAGGCACGGCTCTCTTTTCGCTTAAATCAATATTTATAAAGCTGTCTTATATGCAGGGACTAAATGCAGACAGTGTGTTAATGCTTCGAATGGCAATTGCGCTGCCAATATATGCAGGTATTTTAATATGGTTGTACAGCAAACAGGAATCGGTTCCAGAGTCTTTACATAAAAATATCTATAAGATTATCTTTCTGGGGTTTATCGGATATTTTTTATCTTCATGGCTTGATTTGAAAGGGCTTGAGTATATTTCTGCACAACTGGAAAGGTTAACGTTATTCAGCTATCCAGTTTTAGTAGCTGTTCTTGGTTCGGTATTTTTTAAAACACCACTGACTAAAAATATTGTACTGGCATTAATTATTACTTATGCAGGCGTTTGGGTAGTTTTTAATCAGGAGTTAACATTGTCAGGTGAGAATGTTGAGTATGGAACATTACTGGTTTTTCTAGCGGCGCTGAATTTTTCAATATATGTATTGATGGGTAAAAAAGTAATACATGAAGTAGGAAGTCTGTGGTTTACAAGCATAGCAATGATCGTATCAAGTGTATTTGTATTGTTATATTACGCAGCATTTTTTAACTACAGTTCGTTGGTAGTGACAGCTATGGCCTGGTTTTGGCTGATTTTGTTAGCCATTTTTAGTACGGTTATCCCCAGTTTTATGATTGCCGAAGCCATCGCAAAAATAGGCCCCGCACAAACAGGTGTCATCGGAACATTAGGGCCAATGATAACAATAGTACTGGCCGTTGTATTTTTGAATGAGTCGTTTACCGTTTCACATGCAATTGGCATATGTCTGGTTATAGGTGGCGTAACCGTTTTAGCAAGAGGGAAGTAGTCAATGAGTTAAGGAGCGTTTCCATCAGGGGCTGGCTCCGTTTTTTTGGGGGGCAGTCCTATGAGGCGAGGCAACCATTAAGTTGAGCGAAGTCGTTCATCGCGCTGTTAATGTGATGGTTATACATAAAAGGGGACAGAGCGGGAAAAATGCTCTGTCCCCGATGATGAAGTACCTGAGCCGAGAAGGATTTATTAGTTTTGGTAAAGATTACTCAGTTCTGTTTTTTCTTCTGCACTAAGTTCGGTGCTTCGACTTTTATTCAGTAGCTCCTCTAAACGCAGGCCTCTGTGTTTTTTTAGTAAATTACCAAATGCGTCATTAAGTGATGTTAATTGCGTCTCTTTATTTGAATCAGGAATGTCCAGCTGCATGAGTTTGTTAATAACGGCAGCATCATCTGTATTACGCCAACGTTCTACAAGAACGGAAGGTGAGCAGGTTTCAGTTTGTAGTATAGTTTGATGTATTTTGATTAATAAATTAATGCCGGGTAAGTCAGATGCCTGTAATTCATTGGGTATATCACATTCTTTTGCAAGTACTGGAAACTGTAGTAATAAAGCTATGGCAAGGCGTGTGGGTGTCATGCTTATTTGATATTTCGATGAAGCTGGTTTTCTGTTGTTAATTTGATGAGTGTGTTCTGGCTGGCTTCCTGTTTCCGGAATATGGTGTTGTAAATTTGAGGTTGATAAACCGATCAATTTTGAAAGTTGATTTAATAAAAGATCTTTAAAAACACCATCAGCAATTTTACTGATTAATGGTTTCGCTTTTTCAGATAAACGACCACAACCATCAGCGGATGATAAATCCAGATCTTCAGATAAATGCTGTAACATGAAATCAGCGAGAGGCGTGGCATTGCTTAAACGTTGTTCAAAAGCTTGCTGACCTTCCTGGCGGACCAGAGTGTCCGGGTCTTCGCCATCCGGCAAAAATAAAAAACGAGCCTGTACACCATCACGTAGAACTGAAAGAGAGTTTTCTAAAGCTCGCCAGGCGGCTTTTTTCCCTGCTGCGTCACCGTCGTAACAAAAAATCAACTCAGGAACAATACGAAATAATTTTGATATCTGTGTGCCGGAAGTTGCAGTGCCCAGAGTTGCTACAGCATATTTAATACCATGCTGAGCAAGAGCAACGACATCCATATAACCCTCAACAATAACAATACGATTTAAATCTTTAACTGACTGGCGTGCTTCATATAAACCATATAACTCTTCACCTTTATGAAAAACAGGTGTTTCTGGTGAGTTAAGATATTTGGGCTCGCCCTTGTCGAGTATACGCCCACCAAAACCAATGGTGCGACCGCGCCGATCGCGAATAGGAAACATAATGCGATCACGAAAGCGGTCATATTGTTTCTGCGGGTTTTTCTCGATCGTTAAACCGGATTTCAAACAGGCTGCTTTTCCTTCATTATCGGTGCCCAGATGTCCTGATGTGAAATCCCAGCTATCTGGCGCGTAACCCATTTGAAAGTCTTTGGCAATTTCCCCGCTAAGTCCTCTTTGTTTGAGGTATTCTACAGCTCTGGGAGTTGTCTTTAATTCGTTAGAAAAGCGGATAGCGGCTTTTTCCAGAATTTCATAGAGAGGTTTTTTATCGTCCTGTTGCGCAGTGAAATTGCCCTGTTCACGCGGAACATCGACGTGGTACTCTGCAGCAAGAACATCAATAGCATCAACAAAATCAAGGCGTTCATACTCCATTATAAAACCCAGAGCGGTTCCGTGGGCGCCACAGCCAAAGCAATGGTAAAACTGCTTATTCTGGCTTACTGTAAAGGAAGGGCTTTTCTCATTATGAAACGGGCAGCAGGCAATATATTCTTTTCCGCGCTTTTTAAGGGCGACACGTGAATCTACTACGTCGACGATATCTGCGCGGTTTATAAGGTCATCAATGAACTGCTGGGGTATTCTGCCTGCCATGTGTGTATTTTGCCACAGAGACACAATGAGAACAGAATTTTATCAATGTAATCGCACTATTTTAAGTAGATGACGCTTCGCCTGACCATACGTAAGCTTAAATGCAGATCATTAATTAAGTATTCACTTAAACGGCTGAATTAGTCATTTATGTAAGTTGGTATTTTATTTATAAGTCAAATTCGCATTACTGTGTAATTGAGAGTTTAATGACTGCCGTGACTGGATCATTACAAGTCTTAATGCGTTGATATATGGAACTACACCGTTATCGACCATTATGTCTCTACCGGTTTTACTATGAGCAAAGCGTATAAAATCTTTAATTTGATTTAAATTCTTACTCTGAGGGTTATACGTAATATAAAGGGGGCGGTATAAAACATAATGCCCGCTTTTAATTGAGTCATAATCAGGCTGCTTGTTGTTCAGGCTTAATATTTTTACCTCTCTGAGGCGAGCACTGCTGACTCCGGTAATGGCAAAACCATTAATATTTGATTCGACAGCTTTTTCAATAGGGCCGCTTGATTTTAATATGGTGGAGTTAGGAAACTTCTTTTCTATATCTGAAAATATTAAAGAACGAATAGAGTACCCAACGCCGGATATTTTTCCTTTTCGTGTGAATAATTCGATCATGGCGTCATTGCCACCGACTTCTTTCCAGTTAGTTATATTGCCAGAATATATTTGTTTAACCTGAAAAAGTGATAGATTTTCAACAGGGTTATCAGGGTGGGTGATCAAAGCCAGGGCATCCCATGCAACAGGTTCGAATCCAACTTTCATTTCCTGATTGTTTTCAGGAAGATAAAATCGACAGGCGCCACCAAAGTCGGCTTCTAAATTAGAAACATCTCGTATGCCGCGAGTTGCACCGCCACCCTGCAGATTAATATCAGTCTTTGTCTGATCGCTGTATGCTTTAGCCAGACGTGTCATATAAGATTTTTTACTTATACCGCAGCCTACCCAGTTAAGAATATCCTGCTGTGAATAAAGTGTGCTTGAATAAAAAATAAATATGCAGCTGCAAAGCTGTAATAAGAAATGTCGCAATGAAGTCCCCTTATATATCTACATGTTAAAAAATTTAACAAGAATAACCACACTGCTTAATAATCTGATGTCCTGTCAGATGTAAGTATTAAAGCATAAAAATATAGTTAAGTAATTGCTAAATGCAATATGCAACTAAAATAAGTAATAGATAATAAAAATCCTCCCTCGTTAGAGGGAGGAAAACGTTTCCATTTGTGATCTGACTTTTTCATTAATTAAAATAATTAAATAAGTCTTATAGTTATTAAAATATTACTAATAATTGTAATGATAGTAAATCATCTAAGCTATCAGCGATTTGATTTGGTGCTGCTGTACTGGCAAAGTCAGGAGCTTCCTGGTTGCGTATTTCATAGTTGAACGTTATGCGGCTCTTTTTATTTAGAAAGTATTGAGCACCTAAAGTTAGAGTGTCGAATTTACGCTCACCTGCAGCCGTTTCTGTAGCTCTGTTTAATACATCATAGCGAACATCTAGTTCAAGTTTGGGTAGTACCTTGTACCCAAAATCAACGTAGTATCCATCAGACTTATCTTCAGTAAGGACGTTGATATCAGATTTAGCATCACCGGCATTATTGGTTGATCCAGGAATCGCACCCGCATCGGAGCCATTAAAAATCATACCGTCAGCTGTCATATATTCAGCGCCAAATCTATATTTGTCTTTAAGGAATGTCACCCCTAAACCTGAACGGTCACGATCGTACTCACCTTTACCATTAGCATCAGATGTTGTTAAAGTTCGGGTGCCCGACTGGTTCCATGCGAATAGTTTCATGCCCTGACGACGAGCACCTTTGCCACCAAAGATCAATTCAGATGACCAGTAAAGGTAAGTATCTTTAGCGTCATTATTATCAGATCGATTAATTCCATTGCCGTTTCCGTACATCACAGCATAACTGTGTTCCCAGTCATTAACTTTAA
Source organism: endosymbiont of Galathealinum brachiosum (assembly GCA_003349885.1). Classification (NCBI taxonomy): domain Bacteria; kingdom Pseudomonadati; phylum Pseudomonadota; class Gammaproteobacteria; species endosymbiont of Galathealinum brachiosum. Next base: position 703,679 of record QFXC01000011.1, read on the forward strand.
AAGTATCAAATACCTGAATACCCTGGTCACGGAAAGCACCTACAGAACCATTAATGCCGTTGAAGGTACCACCGGTTTTAAATTTAGGGTTTGGAGTAACACCATCGGCTAAAAATTCTGGCTGACCATTAACTTCTGAGCCATCTCCATCGGTATATCGCTCTAACATCATCTGATTAGTTATATTAGTGAAATTCACATAGTTAAATACATGAATAGCCTGTAAACCTTCCTCAGATGTAGGGGTTTTAAACTGACCAACTCGAACTCGTGCGCCGGGAATGTGATTTAATGTGATGCTTGCATCAGTTAGAGCTACAGCAGTTTTACCATTTTTAGTTATACCATTATGGCCAAGCTCAGCTAATAAAAAATAATTAACTTTATCGTCTAGAGGGAAGCCTGTGCCGCGAACGCCAATTCGTGCACGGCGAATATTAAAAGTTTCAGTTGATGTGTTATCAGGTCTAATCACATTCGGTGACATAATCTGACCTGCAAAAGGACCTGCTTTAAGTTCTCCGCCATCAGTGCTTTGATATTCAGGCTGAACAAAACCCCAGAGTTTAGCTCGAGCAGAGGAGCCGGGTTTTTCAGTGCCCTGTAGTGACAACCAGTTAGCTGCATAGGTTTGTGTGCTTAATAAAGTTAAACCAGCAAGTAGTGATAATTTTTTTATATTCATTAAATTTTCCTTAAACATCATTTATGGTTTTACAAGGGTGTAACCCTTGGCAGTGAGATCGAGAATTCGAACAACACCTGCGTTGACAGGAACAGCCTGAGACACAAGCTCAGGTGTATGGCCAAGTTTTTTAGCAAAACCAGCAATGGTATTTTTGCAGGCTGAAAATTGAACGCCTGAAGAATTTAAACCACTAATACGAGACTGATTACTGTTGCCAGCCATTAGCAGACGTAAACCTGGACCGAAAGCAACAATTTCCACGTCTACTTTGTCCTGTCCGTAATGTTTAATTAGATTATTGGCAACATTTAAAACAAGAGTTTGTTTAAATGGGTTAGGATCACTTATTTGCAAAACAATACGTTTTTCAGCAAAAGGCTTTGATTCGCTATCTGCAAATACTGGTATTGAAACCAGGCTAAGCAGTAGCGTTAATAATAGTGTTATAGATTTCATTTACGTATTAACCTCCTAAGGTATATTTTTTATCGACTCAGAAATTAAGATGTAACTCGATCCAGATATATTCCATAAATTGAAATAAAATCAATAATTTAGAGCCAGCCAATATTCACTCTTACTAATATTTATAAAAAACGTAAATAAATGGAATAAAATCAGATATAGGTGTATCTCTATGTAGAGAAAGAAAAAAGTTGTAAGAAGAGAGCTTTGTATGGTGAAAATAATAAGGTTGGCCTGCCGTAAAGTTGCGCTTGTAAAACGAATAGAGCGTAGCCGGGACAGGTTATTTCGTATGGCATATGCCTGGTGTCATGACCAAATGCTTGCAGATGATCTAGTTCAGGAAGCACAGATGAAAGCATTGCAGAAAATAGATCAGTTAAAAGATGAAGCTGCATTTGATGGCTGGATGTATGCGATATTAAATAATGCCTGGTTAGGGTATTTGCGCAAAACGCGACCATGTGAAGATATAGAGAAAATTGTTATCAGTGGCAATGAATCACCCGAGCATGAAATGTTATTGCTGCAGATAGATGAGATGATTGCCGTTGGTATGGCGAGTTTGCCAAATGCTCAACGACAGGTAGTGAGTCTGGTTGATATTGATGGCCTCAGTTACAGTGAAGTTGTTGATATATTACAGGTGCCGATTGGCACGGTAATGAGTCGGTTAAATAGAGCGAGATCAGCACTAAGTAAGAGTATTAAAAAAAGCCGTATAGAATATAAAAATAAGGCGCATTTATCAATTAAAGCATCGGGTAGTGGTGCTGAAAACAGATTAAAAGTGGTGAAAAAATAATGAAATTTTCTAATGAAATTATAAATGCCTATGCAGATGGTGAATTGCAGGGTGGTGAAAAAATAGAATTTGAAAAAGTTCTGCACAATGATGATGAATTGCAACAGGAACTGGATGATTTGTATGCACTGAAGGCTCAATTACATAATGCATATAAAAACGTTGAGTTACCAGTGAGGCAGCAGTATGCATCTGGACGAGCCCGGTATGCTATGTATGCTGCTCTGTTGCTATTAACATTTTCAGGTGGCTGGTTTAGCGGCGAAATGATCAACAATAGTTCTATTGCGAAAATAGAATCATTTGATCCTGCTATGAAAGTTATTACAGAACAGCCGGGAAAATATATTCTACACATTAGTGTTCATGATAAAAATAAGTTTAAACAAACACTTGATCAGGCAGAAATGTTGATGGCGAGTTATAAAAATAAAGGTCAGAATATTGAGCTGGAAATACTGGCTAACTCGGGTGGGTTAGATTTGTTCCGTGAGGATGCAACCCCATATACTCATAGAGTTAAACAGTTAAGTAAAGATTATCCCAATATTCGATTTATTGCCTGTAGTAATGCAATTCAAAATCTTCGTGAAAAAGGTCTTGAGCCAAAATTAATCAATACGGTACATCAGGGTTCGACCGCAATTGATCAGGTAGTAAAACGTGTTCATCAGGGCTGGTCATACATTAAAATTTAGTGATTGTTGTTCTCATTAGCAGGGGTCGGAGTTATTTTTTAGTGGATTTATTAAGGGTGTATTTGAGTTAGGTTATAAATATGACTCCGTCCCAGATTGCACCTGTTATATTATTTTACCGTTGCGTATCTGTAAGTTTATTTAATACTTTTGTCGTTTTGTTAATAATAGTGGCTCGATCGTTGATGCCGTGTCGTTGACTAATATATGAAGGGTCATTATACCTCAATCATACCTGTCCTTTTGCATACTCCCATGTGAGCACTTTCATCGGCGAATCAATTTCAGCTGTTTGATTAGAGGTAAATAGCTGGCTTGCTGGTTTTTGATTACCAGAAAAAGCTAATTCGGTTGGTCTTAAGTTGACTCCAGCCTCCCTTGCTCGTTGGTTATGATTCCATCTGTGCCTGCGTCAGATATTAAAGATTAATGCGTAAGATCTCTGAATAATAGTTGTAATATCTCTTTTGAAACAACCAAATTAAATTCTAATATCAACGTGTTTAGCTATCGTTAAAATAAATGGAATAAAAATTAATTAAAATCATCCTTATATAATTGAAATATAAAATTAATTAACAGGAGATAGAAATGAATAAAACGTCATTAATGATTATGGTGTCTGCTTTTATGCTGATGCTGTTTACATCGATTGTGAATTCAAAAGATGCAGGTCATGGGCACGATTATAGAACTTTTCATACAAATGGAAATATAGGTTATGGTGAAATAAAAGATTCATATACGGCTGATCTGGTTATGTATCTTGCAGGGAATCAGTTTATGGTTATGGAAGAGTTGATTAAGGATTTTCAGAATAAGAATAAAAATATAAAGAGTATATATGTTGAAACCATTCCCCCGGGTCAAATTCTAAAGAAACAATTGTTGGCTCAGGGAGAAATAAACGGTGTGAAAACATCGATGACACCAGACTTGTATGCAAGTGTTAAAATAAATCACCTTAAAAAATTAAACAAAAAAGGTCTGTTAGATACGCATATTATTTATACCCATAATAAACTTGAGTTGATGGTTGCAAAAGGTAACCCAAAAGAAATTAAAGGTGCAGCTGATCTTGCCAGAGCTGATATTGTTCAGTCTCATCCTAACCCATTAACCGAAGGTATTTTTAAGTTTTATGGAAGTGAGATGTTAAAAGATTTAAAAATACATGATCAGGTGACCGGCGGTAAAAAATGTAAACAATGCTGGGCGGTTCCGGGTAAAACCTGGTTTACAGCTCGTCATCATCGAGAAACACCTCATCGTATAGAAAATGGAGAAGCCGATGTCGGTATAGTCTGGACAACTGAAGTTGCACACGCAAAAGCCGGCGGGCGTAATATAGACGGTGTGGAAATTAAATCACCATTAAATAAGCAAGATAAAGTAGCGTACGCAATAGGGATTATGAACAAGGCAAGAAATACTGCGAATGCAGAGTCTTTTTTAAAGTATCTTGGCACGACTAAAGCGCAGGAGATTTATCAGTCGTATGGTTTTGTTGCAGCAAGTAAAGATGAATTAAAAATCAGAACTTTCTAATAAAAAAATGCTAAAGCGAAACTCAATCGGGGAAAGGTCGCTGCTTTTTGCGCCCTGTCCCCTGTTGTCATACCACTAAAAGAAGATAGCATGGTTTCAAATGGAGTTTGTAATTGTAAGGGTGAGTGTAGGGCTGCCCTTACAATTATTTTATGCGTTTAAATAAATATCTATTTCACATGCAGCCTGGCGGCCTTCGTTTATACCCCAAACCACTAATGACTGACCACGACGACAATCACCGGCAGCATAAATGCCTTCAATGTTTGTAGCGTATTTACCGTATTCAGCTTTATAGTTTGAACGTTCGTCGTATTCAACTTCAAGTGCATCACTTACATAATGTTCAGGGCCAGTAAAACCCATTGCCAGTAATACTAAATCAGCTGGCCATTCTTTTTCAGAACCGGCAACTTCATGCATTTTCCATTGGCCGGTTTCTTCATCACTTTGCCATTCAACTTCTATAGTTTTAACACTGGTGATATTACCGTCAGTTCCTGAAAAACCTTTGCTCAGTACACAGTAAGTACGCGGATCTTCGCCCTGTACTTTCTGCGCTTCTTCGTGGCCATAATCTACACGGTAGATATGAGGCCAGGCCGGCCACGGGTTATTCTCAGCACGGGCTTCAGGCGGTGTAGGCATTAACTCAAAGTTAACGACAGATTTACAGCCATGGCGTAATGAAGTGCCAATGCAGTCAGTGCCCGTGTCGCCACCGCCAATAACAACAACATGTTTATCTTTAGCGTTGATATAATTGCCGTCTTCAAGATTCGAATCTAACAGGCTTTTTGTATTTGCAGTGAGGAAGTCCATTGCGAAATGAACACCATTTAAATCACGGCCATCAACCGGCAAGTCACGCGGTGTGGTTGCACCTGTGGCAAATAAAATAGCATCAGTGTTTTGTTTTAGTTCTTTAATATCGACATTGTTACCAACATCGGCATTGGTTATAAACTCAATACCTTCGTCTTTCATTAACTGAACTCGGCGGTCAATAACGCTCTTTTCCAGTTTCATATTTGGTATGCCGTACATTAACAGGCCACCAATACGATCAGCACGTTCATAAACAGTAACAGAATGGCCTGCGCGATTTAATTCCTGTGCGGCAGCCATGCCTGCAGGGCCAGAACCAACAACCGCTACTTTTTTACCACTGCGATTTTCAGGTGTTTGTGCTTTGATCCAGCCTTCATCAAATGCACGATCAACAATCGCGCATTCAATATTTTTAATGGTTACTGCAGGGTTGGTGACGCCTAACACACATGAGCCTTCACAGGGTGCAGGGCATACGCGACCAGTGAATTCAGGAAAATTATTCGTATGGTGTAAGCGCTCATTAGCATCTTCCCAGCGATTGTTATAAACCAGATCATTCCATTCAGGAATCAGGTTATCAACCGGGCAGCCATCGTTAGACTGGCAGAAAGGGATGCCGCAATCCATACAACGTGCACCTTGAGTAATCAGGTGTTCATTATCATGTTCAGTATAAATTTCACCGAAGTCTTTCAGGCGCGTAGTAACATCACGATAAGGCGCTGTTTTGCGTTCGAACTCTTTAAAACCTGTAATTTTGCCCATGTTTCTTTCTTTAACCTATGTGTATAAAAGAAAACGCTCAATCGTGCATTCTCTTTAGTCTCTCTTTTATTTTAAAAAATAAAATTATGCCACTACAATTAATTATGCAGCGTCAGCTTTTTTCTTTTGCTCTTCAAGCACACGTTTGTAATCCGTTGGCATTACTTTTACAAACTGACTTAAAGCGCCATCCCAGTCTTTTAATAAACGATCAGCAACCGCTGAATCGGTATATTTAAGATGGTTTTCAATCATTGTTTTTAGTTCAAGGATATCTTCATCAGCTGAAACCGATTCAAGTTCAACCATACCCATATTGCATTTGGTTGATAGGTCGCCAGCATGATCCCAGATGTAAGCGATGCCGCCACTCATGCCAGCAGCAAAGTTACGACCAATAGAGCCCAGAACTGCAATGCGTCCGCCTGTCATATATTCACAGCCGTGATCGCCAATGCCTTCAACAACAGCCGTTGCCCCCGAGTTTCTTACGCAGAAACGTTCAGCAGCGATGCCGCGGAAATAGGCTTCACCTGAAGTTGCGCCGTATAAACAAACATTACCAACAATAATATTTTCTTCAGCAATAAAGGTTGCGTTTTTAGGTGGTGCGACAATTACGCGTCCACCACTCAGGCCTTTGCCAACATAGTCGTTAGCATCACCTTCAACTTCAATGGTTATACCACTGGCTAAAAATGCACCCAGTGACTGACCAGCAGAACCGGTTAATTTAATATTAATAGTTCCATCAGGTAGTAATTCTGAGCCGTATTTTTTTGCAACTTCGTTTGACAACATGGTGCCAACAACACGATTCGTATTGATCACCGGTAAATCAATATTAACTTTTTTACCACTTTCTAAAGCATCTTTAGATAATTCAATTAGCTGATTATCCAGAGCTTCATCCAGGCCGTGATCCTGCTTGATGGTTTGATGAACTTCCACATTCGCATGTGGCTTTTCAGCAGGCGTTAATAACATCGCTAAATCAATGCCGCTTTGTTTCCAGTGCTCAGAGTCAGTTGCCTGCTCCAGACAGTCAACACGACCAATCATTTCATTAATGGTGCGGAAACCTAATTGCGCCATAATCTTACGCAGATCTTCTGCAACCATGAATAGATAGTTAACAATGTGTTCCGGTTTGCCGGTGAACTTCTTACGCAGTTCTTTATCCTGAGTCGCAATACCAACAGGGCAGGTATTTAAATGACACTTCCGCATCATGATACAACCCATGGTAATTAATGGAGCCGTTGCAAAACCATATTCTTCAGCACCTAGCAGTGCGGCCATTGCAACATCCCGGCCGGTTTTCATCTGCCCATCAGTTTGAATAATGACGCGCGAACGCAGGTCATTCATAACTAAAGTCTGGTGTGTTTCTGCTACACCTAATTCCCAGGGCAGGCCTGCGTGTTTAATTGATGTAATTGGAGATGCACCGGTTCCGCCATCATGACCAGCAATAACAATGTGATCTGCATGAGCTTTAGTGACACCGGATGCGATTGTGCCGACACCATTTTCTGCAACTAACTTAACCGAGATGCGTGCAGCACGATTAGCATTTTTTAAATCGTGAATTAGCTGAGCTAAATCTTCGATAGAATAAATATCGTGATGGGGTGGTGGGCTAATTAAACCCACGCCAGGAGTAGAGTGACGCAAGCGTGCAATTAAGTCATCTACTTTAGTGCCGGGTAGCTCTCCGCCTTCACCCGGTTTTGCACCCTGTGAAACTTTAATTTGAATTTCATCAGCATTAGTTAAGTAATTAATCGTTACACCAAAGCGACCGGAAGCAACCTGTTTTATTGCAGAGCGACGTGAGTCGCCGTTTGCTTCAGGTGTCCAACGTGCATCATCTTCACCACCTTCACCGGTGTTAGATTTGCCGCCCATACGATTCATCGCAATCGCTAATGATTCGTGTGACTCAGGTGAGATAGAACCGAAACTCATGGCCCCGGTTGCAAAACGTTTTACAATTTCTTTGGCTTCTTCAACTTCACTAATATCAATAGCCGCGTTTATGCCGGTTTTGAAATCTAACATGCCACGTAGTGTGCATTTTTTAGTGTCTTCGTTTGCCAGGTTTGCAAAATGCTCGTAAGCATTTTTATCACCGGTGCGTGCAGCCTGCTGCAAAGTAGAAATACTTTGCGGGTTCCACATGTGGCTGTCACCTTTGGCGCGCCAGTGCATATCACCCTGGTTAGGTAAGATAGAAACATTAGTCTCGTTATAACCTAAACCATGACGACGCATTGATTCTTCTGCAAGCACATCAAAACCAACGCCCTGAATTCGGCTTGCAGTTCCATCGAAGCAGCGAGCGATAATTTCATCGGCTAAGCCAACCGCTTCAAAAATTTGTGCCGCTTTGTAAGATTGCAATGTAGAAATGCCCATTTTAGCAAACACTTTAAACATGCCTTTGCCAACAGATTTTCTATAACCTTCAACAATTTTATCGTCAGAGTTATATATATCGGAGTCCAGTAAGCCTTTGCGTTGTGCATCCCATAATGCTTCGAAAGCAAGGTATGGGTTAATTGCATCAATACCGTAACCGGTTAATAAACAATGATGATGAACTTCGCGTGCTTCACCTGATTCTAAAACCAGGCCAATGCGAGTACGTAAATGTTTTTGTACCAGGTGCTGATGAACTGCACCGGTCGCTAATAATGCACTAACTGGAATGCGAGAATCAGAAATATTTCTATCAGATAAAACAATTAAACTGTGACCGTCGTTAATGGCCTGTGCTGCTTCATCACATAAACGGTCAATCGCTTTAGCAAGACCTGCAGTGCCTTCAGATTTGTCATACGTCATATCTAAAGTTGCAGTCGTCCAGCCACGGAAATCCATGTGTTTAAGTGCTGCTAATTCTTCATTAGTCAGAATAGGGTGTGGCACTAATAAACGATGAGCATGTTCTTCAGACGTTTCCAGAATATTTTTTTCCGGACCGATGTAACACTGTAAAGACATAACCACTTCTTCACGAATTGAATCGATCGCCGGGTTAGTGACCTGTGCAAATAATTGTTTGAAGTAATCATAAATCATACGAGATTTATCAGACATGCAGGCCAGTGCTGCATCGTTACCCATTGAACCAACCGGATCACGACCTTCTTTAACCAGAGGTAATAACATGAACTGCATAGTTTCAGATGTATAACCAAATGCACGCATGCGTTCTAATAATGTGTCCTGATTAAAACCGTGTGGTTCCTGATTGGGCTCTAATTGTGACAGCGCAATACGTTGATTAGATAACCACTGATGGTATGGCTGTTTAGATGCAAACTCGTGTTTTAATTCTTCATCTGGAATCATGCGACCCTGGTCAAAATCAATTAAAAACATTTTGCCCGGCTGTAAACGGCCTTTTAGTTTTACATTATCTGCATCAATGGGCAGTACGCCAACTTCAGATGCCATAACAACACGGTCATCATGTGTTAAATAATAACGACTTGGGCGTAAACCATTTCTATCTAAAGTTGCACCAATGTAACGACCATCTGTAAATACAATTGAAGCCGGGCCATCCCATGGCTCCATTAATGCAGACTGGTATTCATAAAAAGCGCGTTTTTCTTCAGACATGCTGGCATCATTTTGCCATGCTTCAGGCACCATCATCATTACAGCTTCCTGTAATGAACGGCCACCCATTAATAAAAATTCTAATACGTTATCGAAGCTGCCCGAGTCAGAAACATCAGGTTCAATAACAGGTAAAACACGTTTAATGTCATCACCAAATAAATTACTTTCAGCAGTGCCTTCACGTGCTGTCATCCAGTTAGCATTACCCAGACGAGTATTGATTTCGCCGTTGTGGCTCATAAAACGTTTCGGTTGTGCACGATCCCATGACGGGAAAGTGTTGGTCGAAAAGCGTGAGTGAACCATGGCTAAATGCGCAGTGAAATCGTCTGCAGCTAAATCAGTGTAGAAAGGCATCATCTGATCCGGGTTTAACATGCCTTTATAAACAATCACTTTTGTAGATAACGAACAAACGTAATATAACTCGCGTTGAGTGATGTTTTCATCGTTACGAATAGTATGTCCAGCGTCTTTACGCAGGATATATAACTTGCGTTCAAATTCTTCGCTTGAAACGCCATCAGCTGCAGCAATAAATAATTGCTCCATATGAGGCTGAGCAGCACGGGCAGTGGGTCCGATATCAGCTTTGATCGGATCAACTGGAAGCTCACGCCAGCCAATGAGTGTCTGGCCTGATTGTTCAATCAGTTCATTAATCAGCTTTTTGCACTGTGCACGTTCGGTTTCATTAACCGGTAAAAACACATTACCTGCAGCGTACTGGCCTTTCTCAGGTAACTCGGCACCTAAATCTTCTTTAGCAACGCGGGTTAGAAATTCATAAGGCAAACTGGTCATAATGCCAGCACCATCACCAGTGTTAGCTTCACAGCCGCAGGCGCCACGGTGTACCATGCGACGAAGAATATGGTCTGCATCTTCAACGATTTGATGACTGGCCTGACCCTTAATATGGGCCACAAATCCTACACCACAGTTTTCCGTCTCATTTGCAGGGTCATATAAGCCATGCTTGTTTGGTCTGGTGTATTGATTGAAGATATCGTTATTACTCATTGCTCGCCTCTTAAATGCTTGATTTTATTCAAGTATTCTTTAAATTTCGCCGTCCTCATACGACCGGAAATAACACGGGTCGCGGACAAGGGGTCGGGTATTTTACAGTAAAATAGGGTTAAAAAAAAGAAGTTGTGACTGAGGAAGGGTAAAAGTATTTTTAAGTGAGATATCGAGGAAATAGTGGCCAGAGTGGGCGATGGAAAGCGAGCCGCTTAAGAGGTTTTATTTGTAAAAACAGCTTCTTATTTGGCGGGCTCGCTATGTATCGCAATGGTTTGCTTAACTCTTACCGATTAATGGGTAATGCTTTTATCTCTTTTTAAAGATATTTTCATAACAGTAGTTAGTGGCCTCAACAAAACCTTCAACGCTGCCACAGTCAAATCGACGGCCTTTGAATTTGTAGGCCAGCACTTTGCCATTTTTAGCCTGTTCTTTGATGGCATCAGTTAATTGAATTTCACCACCAGCACCGGGTTTTGTGTCACTCAAAAGATCAAAAATATCAGGTGTTAGAATATAACGACCAATAACAGCAAGGTTGCTTGGTGCTTCATCTGCAGGTGGTTTTTCTACCATATCGTTCACACGAAAAAGATTGTCGTTAATCATTTCCGCATCGATCACACCGTAACTGCTGATATTCTCTTTTGGCACTTCTTCAATGGCGATAATGGAACATTGATGTTCTTCGTAAAGGTCGGCCATCTGTTTCATTACGCTGTCTTCACCTGGTTCGGTGATGCACAAGTCATCTGCTAAAATAACACCAAATGCCTGATCACCAATCATGTTCTTGCCTGCGAGAACAGCATGGCCAAGACCTTTCATTTCTTTTTGAGGGGTATAGGCAAAGGTGCAATTGTCTAATAGTTTACGAATATCAATTAGTTTTTCTTCTTTGCCGGTGCCTGAAATTTCAGTTTCCAGTTCATAGCTGATATCGAAATGATCAGCTATCGCGTGTTTGCCCCGGCCGGTAACAAATGCATTGTTAACCATGCCAGCATCAAGCGCTTCTTCAACTGCATAATGAATAAGAGGTTTATCTACTACGGGTAACATTTCTTTTGGAATAGATTTTGTGGCAGGTAGAAAACGGGTGCCGTAACCGGCTACCGGGGAGAGGCATTTGCTGATCATGCTGAAAAGTCCTTGGCTGTAATGTTTTTTAGTTTGGAGCATCATACTAAAAAAGAAGTCGTAAGTCATAAGTCGTGAGTCGTAAGTCAAAAAACAAAGTTAAAAGCAAAAAAAGAGCCCTCCGAAGGAGGGCTCTTTTTGACTAACGACTACTGACTTAAGACTAACGACTATGTCTTATGGTATTGCTCGCTCAATTCATGAACCGAATCAACAAGTACTTTCACATGGTCAGGGTTAATATCTGGTGTTATGCCATGGCCTAAGTTAAATACATGCCCTTCGCCTGTGCCAAAGTCTTTCAGTATTTTGGCAGCTTCTTCACGAATTACGTCAGGTGATGCATAAAGTGTATTAGGATCCATATTGCCCTGAAGGGCTACACGGTTACCAACCTGCGCTTTGGCATCAGCAATGCTGGTGCTCCAGTCAATGCCCAGTGCACTGCAACCTGTATCGGCCATTGCATTTAGCCATTGCCCGCCACCTTTAGTGTATAAAATAACAGGTACTTCACGGCCATCGGCTTCACGTGTCAGGTTCGATACGATTTTTTGCATGTATTCTAATGAAAACAGACGATACATCTCAGGGTTTAAGTTGCCGCCCCAGGTATCAAAAATCATTACAGCCTGTGCGCCAGCGGCGATTTGTGCATTTAAATAACTGGTTACAGATTCAGCGATTTTGCTTAATAACTGGTGTGCCAGCGCAGGGTCATCAAACAGCATGGTTTTAGACTTGCTAAATGTTTTACTGCTGCCACCTTCAATCATGTAAGTCGCTAATGTCCATGGGCTGCCAGCAAAACCAATCAATGGCACATCGCCATTTAATTCACGGCGAATGGTGCGCACCGCATCCATTACGTATTTAAGCTCACCTTCCGGGTCAGGAATGGGTAGATTTTTTACATCAGCCGCAGAGCGAATGGGGTTCTTGAATTTAGGGCCTTCACCGGTTTCAAAATATAAACCTAAACCCATTGCATCGGGAATAGTAAGAATATCTGAGAACAGAATAGCGGCATCAAGATCAAATCGTCTTAATGGTTGAAGAGTGACTTCGCAGGCCAGATCAGGGTTCATGCACAGACTCATAAAGTCGCCTGCCTGTTCACGAGTGGCGCGGTATTCAGGTAAATAACGGCCTGCCTGACGCATAATCCATATAGGTGTTTTGTCTACTGGCTGCTTTAGCAGGGCGCGAAGGAAACGATCGTTTTTTAGTTCTGTCATGTTTTCAGTCTTTTTCTGTCATTCCCGTAAGTTTCTATCGGAAATCCAGTGACTTTAGGACGCTAGTTTCACGATCGGAAACAACAGGAGTGTAGGAATTATAGAGTCAGGCGTTTAGCTGAGCTTTAATTTTACCACTCACCGCACCCATATCAGCACGGCCTTGCATCTGGGGTTTAAGAATCCCCATTACCTTACCCATGTCTTTTATAGACGCGGCACCAGTATCACCAATGGCTTTGGTAATCATCTGGTCAATTTCATCGTCGCTCAGGGCTTCGGGAAGGAAGTCTTTTAAAATAGAAACTTCATACTCTTCCTGCTCCCGTAAATCATCACGACCCGCATCTTTATACTGGGTGATAGATTCACGACGCTGTTTAACCATTTTATCAAGCACGGCAAGTACTCGATTATCATCAAGCTCAATTCGCTCATCTACTTCTATCTGTTTGATAGCAGCAAGCACTAAACGAATAACGCCCAGACGCTTCTTGTCTCCACCTTTCATGGAGGCTTTCATATCAGCAGTCAGGCTTTGCTTGAGAGTCATATCACTCATAGCGATGCTTTATTAGCGGCGGCGATGAGGATTACGAGTTAAACGCTCGCGCTCTTTCGATAATTTCTTCAGGTTACGCTTTACAGCAGCTGCTGCTTTACGCTTACGCTCAGTTGTGGGCTTTTCATAGCACTCACGACGACGGATTTCGGTAAGGATACCGGCTTTTTCGCATGAACGTTTAAAACGACGTAGAGCAACGTCAAACGGCTCGTTGTCTTTAACTTTTACTTGTGGCATTCAGAACTCTCACTCTAAAATAGAACATAATTTATTAACAGGCACCAATCCGGTACCGTGGAACCGCGGGATTATAGCCCCTTGAGCGATAATTACCAAATTAAATATGAAGAAAATTCAGGAAAATGTAAAGAATGATTGTTTTAGGTATTGAATCGTCCTGTGATGAGACAGGTTTAGCGGTGTATGACACCGAGCATGGACTGCTTGCGCACGTATTGCATTCACAGATTGCGCTTCACGGAGAATACGGTGGCGTAGTGCCAGAACTGGCTTCACGGGATCATGTGCGATATTTATTGCCCCTGACTGAGCAGGTGCTGGAAAAAGCGAAAATCACAAAATCTGACTTGGATGGCATCGCTTACACAGCTGGCCCGGGTTTAATGGGCGCGCTAATGGTAGGTGCCTGTACCGGTAGGGCAATGGCCATGGCGTTAGGCGTTCCTGCAGTAGGTGTGCATCATATGGAGGGTCACTTACTTGCTCCAATGTTAGAAGAAAAAGCCCCCGAATTTCCTTTTGTCGCTTTGTTAGTGTCAGGCGGGCATACCCTGCTGGCTGAAGTTAAAGGCATTGGTCAATATGAATTACTTGGTGAAAGCCTGGATGATGCAGCAGGTGAGGCCTTTGATAAAACAGCCAAAATGCTGGGGCTGGGTTATCCCGGTGGCCCGATACTGGCTAAAATGGCTGAAAAGGGTGAAGCCGGAGTTTATAGATTTCCCCGTCCAATGTGTGATCGACCCGGGCTGGACTTTAGCTTTAGCGGCCTGAAAACATTCAGCCTGAATACCTGGCAGAAAGAAGTAGAGCAGGGAAATGAAAATGAGCAGACACAGGCAAATATCTGTCGGGCGTTTGAAGAAGCGGTGGTGGATACGTTAATGATTAAGAGTCGTCGGGCTATTCAGCAGGTTGGCGCAAAAACACTGGTTATTGCCGGCGGCGTGGGTGCAAACCTGCGTTTGCGTGCTTCATTACAGGCGATGATGGAAAAAGAGGGTGGCGAATTGTTCTATCCAAGAATTGAATTTTGTACGGATAACGGGGCGATGATTGCCTATGCAGGTGCTTTACGACTGGCCGCGGGTGAAACAGAACCGTTATTAATTAGCGCCAGACCACGGTGGCCGATGAGTGAATTGAGCGCAGTCGTAAGTCAGAAGTCGTAAGTCGAAGCGTTCAGGTTGTGCCTGTTTGCTTTTGTGTTTCTTTGAGAGTGATTTTGTTATTTAGCCTGTTGCCATAAACCTGATTCTTTCAGCGCGGTTGTGCAGTTGTTATCTAATTTCGTCTCATGTTTCTTAAGACAGTTTACTATTCGCCACTCGCCAGGTATTACATCAAGGCAGTAAGAATCAGCACTGGATTCACATGCCTCTATTGAATGGTTAATAGCAAGTATCTGTTTTTTCAACGTAATGCTGGCATCGAGAATGCCAAGTTTGCATTGGCCTGATAATTTGTTTTCGTGTTTCATCAGGCAAACATAGGCTTTTTGACTGTTTCGAGGAGAGTCAGGGCAAAGAATTGCAGAATCTGCATAACAACTGCTAATTTTAGTGCCTGTCAGGGCACTGCCTTTTAATAACTTATCAGCCAGCTTTTTGTCTTCAGCCTGGGCTGAGTGGGTTAAGAAAAAAAGAGCTGAAAGCAGAAGAGGTATGTGCATTCTTGTGTTGGTGTATTTATGTCGTTTATTCACGATTTTTTTGAGCCAATTTTATCTTCTTTTCCAGAAAGCAAATTCTGGATATTGCTCTTATGCTTCCAGATCAACAAAATAGCCATAAAACACACGCTGCCCGTAATAACCGGTGATTGAGTAATAAACCATGTCAGAACAGGTGAGCCACTGGCCGCAACCAGAGCAGATAAAGAAGAGTAACGGATAGTAAATGCAATAAATAACCAGATAGCAATGGTGCCCAAACCTAGCAGCCAGTTTATGCCCAGTAAAACTCCCAGAATGGTTGCTACGCCTTTGCCGCCCTTGAAGCCATAATAAAGCGGAAAAATATGCCCAAGAAATGCTGCCACACCTGCAGCGGCTATCACTTCATTTTGCATGTCGCTGAGCACAGCAATTAAAACAGGTGTCAGGCCTTTTAGCATATCCCCGATTAAGGTGATGGCAGCCGCTTTTTTACCGCCCGCGCGTAACACATTGGTGGCCCCCGGGTTGTGTGAGCCCACGGTTCGTGGGTCGGGTAATCCCATAATTTTACAGGTGATAATGGAAGTGGAGACTGAGCCAAGTAAATAGCCGAACAGGGCGAAGCCAGTAATTATGAGTATAATGTCTGCCGTGAAGTCCACAGGGTATCCAGTAGGTAATGTTTAAAACGCGCAATTTAACACGAATTGAAACAACGGTGAAATTCTATGGTGATGAATGAGGGGCAGGTAACCTGCCTGTTTGTGCATGGCTGGGCAATGAATAGCACCATATGGCAGCCGCTAATTGAGAAGTTACCGAACTGGATTAATGTTGAATCAGTGGATTTACCGGGGCATGGTTTAAGAATAAATGAGTCATTTACCAGTCTGGATGAATTAACAAAAGACCTACAGGCTCAATGTGATCAGTATAAAAAAGACAATGAGCCATTAATACTGGTTGGCTGGTCGCTAGGGGCTTTGCCCTGTTTGCAGTTATGCGTGAATGATGCAGAAGAAGTAGATGCATTAATGGTTGTAAGTAGTAATCCCTGTTTTGTAAGCAGAGATAACTGGCGTTGTGGCGTGGAGGCTTTAGTTTTCGATGAGTTTGCAGCGTCTCTAAAGAATGATTTTTCAGGTACAATTCGCCGCTTCCTTTCCTTGCAGGTAAAAGGCTCGGATTCTGGCAGAATTGTTTTACGCGATTTGCGTGAAAAAATTTTACAGCAGGCGGTGCCGAATGAAGTGAGCCTTGATGCGGGACTGGAAGTGCTTAAGCAGGTTGATCTACGTGATCAGTTAGAAGAAATAACAAAACCCGTAAGCTGGGTTTTGGGTGGGCAGGACGGACTTGTGAAGCAAGGCCTTGTCGGTGAATTAAAAATACTGATGCCACAGGCAGAAGTAGAGCTGTATGAAAAAGCAGGGCACGCGGCATTTTTGTCTCATAGCGAAGAGTTTTTGCAGCAATTAATAAGTTTTGCATCAACTACTTTAAAAATTAAACATGTAAAATAAAAATATGAGTCAAACTGAAAAACATCGCATACAACAACATTTTGATGCAAAAGCCATGTGTTACGAATCATCTGCTGTTTTGCAGCGCAGTGTGTGTGAAGAATTATTGCAGCGCCTTGATCTTACAAGTTTAAAACCATCCGTTGTGCTCGATGTAGGTTGCGGCACGGGTTGGGGTACGCAGGGCTTATTAAAAAAATATAAAAAAGCAAAAATCCTGTCATTAGATCTATCACCTGAAATGCTTAAGCAAACTAAAAGCAAAGGCAGCTGGTTAAGAAAACCAACATTAATTTGTGGTGATGCCGAAGAAATTCCCCTGCAAGATGAATCAGTCGATCTGGTATTTTCAAGTTTAATGCTGCAGTGGTGCGATTATAAAAAAGTATTTGCAGAATTTAAACGCGTCCTAAAGCCAGATGGTTTATTAATGTTTACAACATTCGGGCCCGACACATTAAAAGAATTGAGAAAAAGCTGGGCGCAGGTTGATGATAATGCACATGTAAATGACTTTACTGATATGCATGACCTGGGTGATGAATTAATTCATGCAGGTTTAGCCGAACCGGTAATGGATATGGATTTACTGACACTGACTTATAATGATGTCGTTTCAGTAATGGCAGATTTAAAAGCAATTGGTGCAAATACAATTTTAAAAAACCAGAAAAAAACAAACAGACAAGGTCTGGTTACACCGGGAAAACTAAAACGAGTCATTTCTCATTATGAGAATTATCGAAAAGAAGGTGTGGTGCCAGCCAGTTATGAAGTAGTTTACGGGCATGCCTGGAAAACAACACAAAGAGCGACAAAAATATCTCAGGACTCGATGTCCGGCTCAGAATTTACGATTGCAGTAGATCAAATTAAAAAATAACGTATCTCTAGCTAAACGCGCTTACCGTCTTTAATGTATAAGCCTGATAGAACAGCTAAGTAAAAGGCAATGGCGCCTGTTTGTAACCAGTAGGGCATTGTGGATTGACCCTCTTTTAATACCGACGCGAGCTCATTTGATAGGTTTACTGAGCTAAGGCCAAGCACTGTTATGGCAAGAACAATAATTGCATTAAGTGCAACTGCTCGATGTTGTGATGCTGAATAAAATAAAGCAATGTATGCGCAAACCGCAAAAGAAATTATTTTATCCTGATAGGCGTAAAATGGAGTGTCGTAGTAAACGAATAAAATGGGAACTTTAAAGCTAAAAAAATGGGCAGTAGCCATACAACAAAAATAAGCAGCACCAGCTAAAAATGCATATTTAGTTAAATTAGAATTCATAACTTATTCTCTCTGTTTGATTGCTTAGATATAAGGTTTTTACCAATATTCAGATTTATTGAAAGCGTTAACGCAATATGACGTACCTGTAATGGGTTTAATTTCATCATCAACTAATGACTGACCAAGCCAGCCTTCAGGGTGTGTTAATGCGTGAGGTGCCTTAATTGTTTTTTCGCTAATAAGACTAAACCCGACTTTAGAATAAAACATAGGGTCACCATAAGTAAAAATTAGCTCAACACCTTTTTCTTTTAAGTGGTTAATGCCATAATTTATCAACTTCTGACCAATGCCTTTTCCCTGGTGACTTGTATCTATAGCGACAGGAGATAAAAGAAAAGCATTATCCTTACTTTTAAACGTCAACGGGCTAAAGAATATACTGCCGATAATTATCTCATTTTCAATCGCAACAAAACCATAAAGATCCTGAGTCTTCGTACCAGACATCAAGTTATAAACGAGATTCCCAATCACCTGTCCTTCAGTTTCTCCTTCCGAATCTGAAAATACTCTTGTGAATAGTTGTTGTATTTCATCAGTATCGTCTGGGTTGTAAGGTAATAGATTCATGAGATTAGCTTAGCATAAAAAGGAATATTTGATTGCTTAAGCTATTTTTCAGCTCAATAACTTTTTGAATGATTAAATTATTTTAAGCATTAGGGCTGCTCATGAAACATTCTTGGCTCTAAAATTCCATTGGTATGATGTATTGTATCGCCATATGTGGAATGGTAGTTAGTGCGTTCTTTTTTTGCTTATCCTTCAGCATGTAATACTGAGTTAGTGCATGTGTGGTTTTGGTATATCGAATTTAAACGACTTGTTAGGCTTTTTTCGAAATAAAAAAAGAGGAACTAAAGACATAAATAAAAGTTGAAATGATGGTGGTAATGGAACAGGTGAAACTGATGCATTACCAGTGTATTCATTGTCATTATTAATGATAAGTAATGATGGTTGAAGTATTTCTACTTCACCAGAGATAGATGAGATAATAATAGAGCCTTCTAAATCTAGCCAGGGTATAAAGGCATCTCCAGAACCTAAAAAGTCTTGCCAGAGAAAAATGTAAGCATGTGTTTCAGGGTCTTGCCCATCAATTACATGTGTAGCAAATGGATTTATATCGCCATGATTTTCATAAAAATCAATTTGAATTGACTCATTGAGCTCTAGGTGGCCGTTGTAGAGATGAGAGTCTTCAAGTCCGCCAAGATCAAATGAGTTTGCGAAAGTAAACTGTATTTGTACGCGATCCTCATCTGTTGTGATTGACTCGTTAAAGGTGGTAGGTGAAAAATTATGTATTTCATATCCTCCTTCTAAAATAAAAGCAGCGTAAGTGGATGACGAGAAAAAAATAATGAATGTAATGGTAAGTGTTTTAATGAGATTCATGGGATCCTTCTTATAAAAAACTAATATGGATAGTACTAAATATTAGTATGTTCCATCATAAACATAATGCCCAGTTAAGGGAGTATGCTATTTTAAGCTCTGTGTGAGCGCATATTTTTATTTTTTTGATGATGATATTGATAATACACCTATTAAGCCAGATAGGAATAAAAATATTGGAGCGGGAAAAAGTGCAGGTGTAACATTAAATTAAATATTGTAATCTCAGGAAACGCGCTCTTGATTACCATCAAAACTCCGATAAATTTTTTGCCACTGAAATAGATTCACTTGTGGTAAGTGCATAATTGCTATGTTTTCATTTCCATTAGCTGTGGCGATGTCTATGTGCTGTTGGATTTGAGCTATTAAAGAGAGTGCTAGCCCCCTTCATTTGATACGAGATTGAAAGAATAGGTAGCATTACTTAATAATGTGTTGTCTGGAATGGTAAATTTTAAATAATCAAAGTCACTAGAAAATAGTGTAGTGAGCAGATCGAAAGAAGCTGTACCAGTTACCCTATTATCTCCAGTCATGAAATTAAACGTTGGAATTGATGCGGTACTAATATCACCATCCAGGGCTTCATCGTAAACAAAAGTAGCTACTGCATTCAGATTAACAAGTAACAGCATGTGGTCAATTAGTGCTAAATAATATGCTTTAAGCATGTGGGGTACACCTGTAATAAAATTAAGAAAAGTTTCAGTGTAAGTAGAGGGGGGTAGTTTTATGCGCCTGGCACACTCGGACGACTTGTTATGTAAAAATCATTGTTGGTATTCGTTGTAGGTCGATCTGCTTTGAATTCTGTACAAGCGTTCTATCTCTTGTGTGTTTATAGATATGATTTATATAGCTAATTAGAGTGCATCTTCAGTAAATAGATCTGCACAAGTTAATTCGGTAGAAAAAAGAAATACTGAGATTGATTAAAATATCTAGTTTACGTTTGAGTTAACTTGACGACGCGTTTTGTGCGCCGGTCAAGTTGGACGATTTGTTATGCGATACCATTAAGTCTTAATCCGACTATAGAATCTGATAATTATTCTATAGTAACTGAAATAACGAACTGATAAAATTACTTAGTTCTTGCTTGGTTTTATCATAAGCAGCACGATTAAACGCTATTGTCGGTCCTCGTTCTACACATGGATCATTATAAGTAAAATCTTTACCGCTCTTAACATTAACGATAACCCCCTCATCAACCTCTTTTAGCCTACAGGCGCGAGTAGTCTGGGCCTTCTTAAGCACGATAGGCTTCACTAGCTTTGTATAATCAAACACATGGTGTGCATTGGGATATTCATGCAATACAACATCTTTTCCATCTTTCTTTAATCGATTAACGAAGGCGCGACATGTAACAACAGGGTTGTAGTTATCTGCCCCACCATGAAATATTCGTATAGGGTTATCAACGACTTCCTGTTCTTCTTTGTATTGAGTTATACAGGACGGATAAAATGCAATATATCCAGAAAACTCATGCTTCGAACCATGTAAGCGTTGAAAACGCTTCATACTCGAATACAAAGTTACTTGGCCACCTCGTGAAAAGCCCATTATTGCAATCTTTTTAGGATCAACGCGGTTATGTTCCGCCAATAAATCTAAAGCGCGATAAGCATCGAATATCATAGCAAGTCGACCAAGCTTGCTCTGGTCGTTATTTACTTTATAAAGACCGCGACCTGTGAAACTATCTAGTATGAATACCGCAACGCCCATCTTGTTGATTTCCTGGGCCCAGTCATCAACATAACCGGACACACCACCAGACCCATGAACCAGGACAATAACCGGATATTTTTTCATTATCTTACGTGGATATCGTAGTTCTCCTGAAATCGTTACTGGATTACCATTTTTTTTGCCCATCAAAAATTGCTGGTCAGTCAGCGTTATTGACTGGATCGTATATAATTCAATCCTTCCAACATCAGCGATAACTGGTTTAATAAATACTAAATTAAAAATTATGAAAAATAGAAATGCTGCATAATACGAATATTCACCACATGAATATTCCTTCCATGACATAAATTTAAGCATAATATAGGCTCTCTTATGGTCGGTTTAGGATGCAACTAAGATTGTAATTATGACGCATAACGCCCAGGTAAGGGGCAGATGACCCAGCAGGCTGGTTGTTTGAAATAGTGATTAGTAGTGTAAGTCATAAGAGCCATAAAAGTTAAGGGTTATTTGTCCCGCTTGACCGCCTTGTTAGAGCTTTTGTAAATACCTTAAACCTACAAACCATGACAGCCAACAAACTGATAGTGAGTAAAGGGCTGTGCTTAATATTAACTCAATATCTGTATTTATTAATGAAAGTAATATAGGTGGAATTAATGATGCTAATAGTAGGTATGAAATTGATAACAGTTTTAAATGCAATAATAAATGCCATATAAATGTGCCGTAAGTAAAAACTACAATATATGCAATGCTTATACCCCATAAACTTACAAAGAATGAATTGCCAATTATTTCTTTTGTCGTTTCAAATTCAGGGGTTAGTGTGGAGCTAATGAATAAAAGAAGAATGCTTGTTGGTAAGACAGCGATTGGGCCAATTACTATTGCCCGCCAGTATGTAATTTTTAATAACTTCTCCATTGTTATTGGTTCTTTCATTTTTGTAGCTCTAACGCCCTGCTAAGTGGAAAATTACCCAGTAGTAAGGCTTGTAATTGTAGTTATTGGTAGTGTACGTTAAATATGGCATAGAAGTTAAGGGTAAATTTTCCACCTTGAGCTACTTGTTAGGCTTGATTTTTACATATGATAGTAAATTTAATATTTCAGTTAAAGTGTAATTCGAACCAAAAACTAGCCTGTAGCGTTTAGGGCCATAGTAAACATGGGCAATTCTATAATTATTTTTTACATTTTCAACTAATAAACCATTTAATTTTGAACTAGAGATAATAGATGCTATATCTGATGCGTTGAGTAATTCTTCTTTTCTTTCTAATAAGTCGTATATTAATGAATTTTCAATGTGATTATTTTATATACTAATATCATTAGGGTTTATTTTTAGAGTGGCTTTGTAAAATTCGTGCATGCTATTAATATGGTGACTGCCAAAATGCTTACTAAATTTTGCTGAGACATTTTCATTTTCATTAATTTCATTGAAAGTCTGTTGCTGGTATTAATGTTATTTGTTTTCCATCATCTCCACGGCTGAACATGAGAGTGTTGTTGTTAGGATTCTTTATTTCTCTGTATTGCTCTTTCTCAATACATATTTGTATATTTTCAAAAAATATTTTTCTATGTGTTTTAAGCTGACAAGTATTTGGTTTTATATAAATATTATTAGTGTTGTTTATATATAAGTGTGGTGAGTTGGCTTTGTTGTCTTTTTCATGAAATAACACCGATAAATCAAATTGTGAATAGGCGTAACCAAAAAATGCAATTAGAGCTGCGGCTATGATTATTATTCGCATAATTGTTTGTATTTTTTTTTAGCCTAACAGTTAATTAGATAGAAAGTGTAATATTGAATATTTGACATTCTGTCTATTTCTTTTGTATTTTGTCTGTAAGTTACGCATTATTTGATTAGATTTAAACTTTAATTATATAAGGATGTACTTATGACTGATATGGATGTTAGTAGTCAGGTTTCCTGTTTCTGGGAAAAGTTTATTATTAAATCAAAGAGATATAATATTACAGATAATTTAGTGTGCTGGTATGTTCGGTATGATGAGCTTATGAAAATTTAATTAGCACATTACGTATAAGCTTAAAAAATACTGTAAACACCTACTTGTGTTTAAAATATAATGTTGTAAACTTTTGCTATGCTTGTTCGCCTGATCAGGTGAGCATGCCGGTTAATCAACCGGTTAATTTGAGGCCTTTACTCAGTTCAACACTGAGTAAATGAATTCGTAAATGCGCAAAAAATTTATTTTAGTTTCTTTTGTACTATTACTGTTTGGCCTGGTGGGCTGTGGCTCAGACAGTGGCACGTCGGCGCCGAAGGCAGACGTGGACGCGACTAAACCAGCATCTCCCAAAATAAGTTTTTTGCTATCCTCAGATGCCACTAGCATTTCTGTTTCCTGGCTTCCCTCAACGGACGATAAGTCGGCTACTGATGACATCACTTATAAAATATACGCTTCCACTACCCCCAGCTTCACCCCTGATGCTGCAACCTTAAAAGCCGAAGTTGTTGCTAAAACCACAACACAGGTAAAGGGCTTAACAGCAGCAACTCAATATTACATTACTGTTCAAGCTGTAGATTTAGCGGGTAATGTGAGCGACGTCACCAGCTATGGCGAAGTAACAACTGCAGCCACACCAATGGTACTAAGTAAGCAGCTAATGCAAACGGCTGAATCACTCAATCTTACAGCGCCCACAATTTCTGCTGATGGTGTGACTTATATCTTTACAAAAACAGCCACAAGTACACTACCTACCGTTGGTGCCATTTTAATTGATGCAAATATTGGTGCCGATACCGGTTATCTACGCAAAGTCGTTTCAGTTGTAGAAGCAATGGATGAAATTATAGTGACCACGGAAGCCGCATCATTAGACGAAATCATTGAGAAAGGTGAATTCCATTCGGCATTTACAGTTTCTGATATTGACCCGAATCTTGCAACAGGCAGCAAGAGTTCCTTTTTGGCAAAAACATTTGGTTCTAACAATTCCGGTAAATCAACGACAATCCTGACGCTAGATAATGGCAACACGGTAATTACACAACATAAATATGGTTTAGCACAGAATAAACACGAACGTTTACAAAAAATCGCAGCAAGAAGTGATGACCCGAACATTCGTGCGGTGGATTTATCAACTTACGATTTTTCAACAGACGCAAGTGTCGGTGATGCAAAATTCGCCATGGGCTTTAATTTAGATATTGAACCAACCTTTATTGCCGATGCGAAATTTTCAATCCTGGGTGTTGAAAGCGCTACCGTTGCTGTTAAAGCTACTCTGGATTTTGATGCCTTGTTAGGCCTTGAATACGGCGCAGAGTCAACAACGAATTATGAAAAAACTGTTTTACAAGTAGTGCAACAAAAAGTTTACCTGCTTGGTGACATCCCTGTAGTACAGGAAATCATTTTCTCGCTAAAACCTACTATTACAGTAAAAGCAGCAGGTGCGATTGCTGCAACTGTAAAACTTGATTCATCTGCAACAGTAGAATTTGGGCTGGAATACGCTAATGACGCATGGACACAATTTGACGATGAAACACATAAGGACGATCTTACTTACACCTTTACCGTAAAAGGTGGTGTTGAAGTTACGGTGAGATTAGTGCCAGAAATGAAAATTCGTTTTTACAAGTCTGTTACAGCCTCGCTTGCACTCGAACCCTACATATATGCTACGAGTACCGCAGAATTAAACCTTCTCGGCTCCTCGTTTAGCAACGATATACTACCGTTAGTAAATTTAACCGATTTCAGTGTAGGTTTAGGACTTGATGGTACGGTCTACGCTGACATTACCGTATTCTCAAAAACCATTGCACGAGAACCGGAAGAAGGTAAATACACACCCTTACAATTAAGATATCCAGTTATCTCTTTGCCAAAACTAGAATGGGAAGCCTCATCACCTGTAGGCGGGCCAAACATTAATGCTGAAGGCCCTTCAGTTGAATTGTTTGCCAAAGTTACGCCAGGTATTAATATTTATGCCAGTGACGTAGAAAATGATTTTGTAACAGCGTCAGCAAACTGGTTATGTTACCCACAGTCTTCATGCATCGTTGAGGCTAACGCAAACGACCCCTACCGTGCTAACTTTACACCGCTTGTAGAAGGCTTCACTTATACCGTTTTCTTTGTCGGCAGCAGTGAATTAACCGGTCCCTTAGGCCTGCAATACAGCAGCGTTGAAATTGACATGAATGATGCCGATAACGACGGCATGCCCAATGGTTGGGAAAAGTTTTATGGACTAAACCAGCTTAGCGATACTGATGCTGATACAGATTTAGATAGTGACTTGTTGAGTAACCTCAACGAATACCTGCAGGCAACAAATCCAAAGATTAAAGACACAGAAGACGATGGCATGTGGGATGGCTGGGAAGCTCTGTATGGACTTAATCCGTTAGTAGATGATTCCGCCCTTGATCTAGATGGTGATAAAAAATCTAATCTGACAGAGTTTAATTTTGACCCTATTAATCATGAGCTCGATCCAAGCGAACCTGATACCGATGGTGACCTCATGGATGATGGCTGGGAAATCGATTTTGATATTAATCCGTTAATAGACACGGCTAATGATGATCCCGATGGTGATGGTTTAACTAATCTTCAAGAATATGAGGGAAATACCCATCCTAACCTGGGTGATGTTGATGGTGATGGACTAGATGACCCTGAAGAACTTGCTGCTGGTACCGACCCATTTAATGAAGATACAGATGAAGATGGTATGTGGGATGGATGGGAAGTGTTGTACAACTTTGATCCACTGTCCCCCGATGATGCAAATCTGGATTTTGATGAAGATGGCCTGACTAACTTGCAGGAATTTATCAATGGATCAGACCCAACCGATGGTGTACCACCACCGGTTGTGGTGCAGCCAGTTATTAATCTAAATGATACTGGTGCATACCTGTGTTCCGATGGAACCACATTTGCTGCCACATGCCCAGTTGCAGACTATCCGCAACAAGATGCTGAGGTGGGTCGTGATAGTAATGCTGATAAGTTAATTAAAACTGGTGGTGGCTCAGCTGGATTTGATTTCACAAAACTTGATGCAGTAGGGGAACCACTTGCGGATCAAACTCAAGATTACGCAACACAGCCCTGGGTGTGTGTACAGGATAATGTTACTGGTCTGATGTGGGAAGTGAAAAAACCTGATCCGGCAAGTACTGCTGGTGTTCAATATTTTGAAAATGAATGGAGTTGGTATGATAGCAACCCAGACACTAATGGAGGGCATGCAGGCACCATTGATGGAAGCTACTGCTCACATACTGTTGATGGTACTTGTGGCATACGTGGTGATACAGAGTCCTTTGTAAACGAGATGAACAGAATCAAACTTTGTGGTTATGACGACTGGCGGGTTCCATCATTGAATGAAGCAATTTCAAGAACCAACGTTAATGACCGCAATACAAATTACTTCCCACTTGCAGGCGGTTACTCCTGGACATCCACTACTTATAAGGATATCCGGTTTATTACCGAAGGCACGGAAAACACCTTTGCATTTATTGTTAATAGATGGGGTGACGTATCTACTGGTAGAAAAGGGGATCCCGATGGTGCGTCTGCAAGACTCTATGAATTGCAATTAGTGAGGGGTGTGCAATGAAAATAATTAGACCATTGTCTCGACACTTTTTTGCACTCCTAACCATGTGTTTGATGTTGGTTAGTGCGCAGGTTTTAGCAGCACAGATATGCTCAACTGATATGCCAGATGAAGCACCGGATAGCCGTTATACAGACAATGGAAATGGCACAGTCACTGACAAGTATACGGGTTTGATGTGGAAGCAATGTGTCGAAGGTGCGACGACAGATGGCTCATCAAACTGTACTGGTATACCAAGCTCTGTGAATTGGTCATCTGCAATTCAATTGGCCGACAGTGTGAATAATGGTACAGGTGAGAGCTTTGGTTACGAAGATTGGCGCTTACCCAATTTCAAAGAATTAGCTTCATTACATAGACCAAACTGTACACAGCCTGCAGTTAATGCCACCGCCTTTCCACCTACTGCACAGGCTTTGGCAGACGAATATGCGAGACTCATTTCATCGACCCATAGCTCGTCAACATCAACGCCAAGATATTTTATCTTCGATGTTTATGGTGGAGATTTTTATCATCAACCGGGAACCGGTGGAACGTTTGTTCGATTAGTAAGAGATGCCAGATCAAAACTACTATTCTTAAGTGATCAATCTAACGTTGGCATTGAAAGTGAAGAAGATATTCATACAGTCAACTCTGACGGATCAGAACTAACTCGATTAACCGGTACAGGTGAAGAAAATCTCGAGTATTCATGGGCAGACTGGTCACCAGACGGTAGTAAAATAGTTACTTTTAGATACGACTGGTGGAGTGGCAATCATAAATTACTTACTATGAATGCTGATGGTTCCAATGTTACTGATATTACAAACCCGCCAACTGTTAATAGTATTTCACGTCAAGCAAGAACGCGCTGGTCACCTGATGGAACAAAAATAGCCTATCTGGTTTCGTCGGACGGTGATTTATATGTCATGGATGCAGATGGTAGTAATAAACTGGGTTTAACTGATCAGGTAGGGAAAGTAATTGCTCTTGCTGACGCGGCTGAAGATTCTGAAGTATTTGCCTGGTCTCTAGACAGCTCAAAAATATATTTCATGTCAGATTTACATGACGTATATTCTGTTGATACGGATGGAGCAAACATAACAAAACTAAACACTACACCATTAACTCAATTGGGAGATTTCGGTTATCGATGGTCACCCGACAGGCAAAAAATTGCCTGGCTCAGTTCTGGCGGCATTAAGGATATTTATGTGGCGAATATCGATGGAACTGAGCAGATAGTATTATATTCATCAACGGCGAACAATATCAGCGCGCCAGCATGGTCACCTGATTCATCTTCCGTTGCATTTTCTGAATTAATCTCTGTCCCATTGTCGATGAAAATAAAAATTAAGGATGTAAGCAGTGCAACCAACCCAGTGACATCAATAGATATAGGCGTATCAAGCGCCGCATATTCTTTAAGTTGGTCACCGAGTGGCGATAAGATTGCCTATATTTTTGGTGGTGAAAGCGTCGGTGAGACCGGTGCTGACTCATTGTATGTGCTTGACTTGAATACTCGAATTGCGATAGATGTTTCTCTCTCAACAAATTCGAATCATGTTATGACCTTTGATTGGCGATAAATTACTTAATCTACTAAATCTAGCACCCATTTTAATATTTCAGATAACGCTTTAATAACTTGCGACTTTGAGTGGCGGGCTGCTTTTTAGGCCGTAACTCAAAGTTGTGATGTTCCCCTGCTAAAATAGACACATGTAAAATTATGCTGGGATTGGCATATGTCGATAATCCTTTTTCTGCTTATTCTCTGGCACCTTTGCCAGCAGCGTTCTGATTGTTTGGTTCTGGGGGGCTGGGGTTCTAGGGTTGGTTGGTGTTGTTAGAAGAAAACAGTTTTAATTTGATGTTTTTATCGCCTTACTTAAGGAAATAAAAAAGGCGCTCAGTGAGCGCCTTTTTCTGGTTTGTTACTTTTGCTTTAAGCTTCCAGATTGGTGCGAATTTTTTTCATCGCATTTTTTTCCAGTTGTCTTATGCGTTCTGCAGATACACCGTATTTTGCGGCCAGTTCATGCAATGTTGCTTTGCTTTCTTCGTTCATCCAGCGAGACATGAGTATGTCACGGCTGCGGTCATCCAGCACTTTAAAAGAATTGGTAAGTGCATCACTGCGTTGCTGTTGCCAGTCTGATGATTCTAGCTGTTGAGCCGGATCATGAGTTGGGCTTGCAAGGTAAGTTGAAGGTGCAACCATTGCATCGTCGTCATCATCAGATGTGGCATCAAATGCCATATCGTAGTTGCTCAGGCGTGATTCCATCTCAAGCACCGTTTCAGGTTTTACGCCGAGATCTTTTGCTACGCCTTCTACTTCTTCTTTTGTAAACCAGCCCAGGCGTTTTTTAGAGCTACGCAGGTTAAAGAACAGTTTACGCTGTGCTTTAGTGGTAGCTACTTTAACTATGCGCCAGTTTTTCAGCACGTATTCATGTATTTCAGCGCGAATCCAGTGAACCGCAAATGAAACCAGACGTACGTTGTGGTCAGGGCTAAAGCGTTTTACTGCTTTCATCAGACCAACATTGCCTTCCTGAACCAGGTCAGCCATTGGCAGGCCATAACCCTGATAACCACGAGCGATGCGTATAACAAATCGTAGGTGAGACATAATCAGCTTTTGTGCTGCTTCCAGATCGCCATTTTCAGACAATGCGTAGCCATACTCACGTTCTTCCTCTGCTGTAAGCATGGGAAAAGCCTGTGCATTCTGGATATATTGATCCAGACTACCGCTAGAGATGGGTAGGTGATTAGTTGCAAGTACCAGTTCGTTTGACATATCAACTCCAATGTTCGGTGCCCATATTAGCACTCTTTTTGTTAGAGTGCTAATTCATATATAAGTTCAATCTAATATGTGTAAGGGGCTGATATGAAGGGGTTTTCGTGTAAAAACACGAGAATAACAGGCGTTATTGATTCATTACGATGGGGTTATCCGGGTGGTGAATTTCAAGAAATTGCTTGCGTAACATTAACAGGCTGTTCAGTCTGGCGACGAGCATAGGTTCTCTAATAGGCTTTTCGAGGATGTCGTTGGCGCCGGATGAAAAGATTCGATTCAGGCCATTCGGGTCTGCATCAAAATTACTGGATGTGGTAACGAGGATGGGTAGTTGTTCATAACCTAACCCGAGCCCATGGCGAATCTCACGAATAAGATCACGGCCACTCATATGGCCTTCCAGTTGAATATCGGTTAACAACAGGTCAAAAGGCTGAATGTTGTCTTTGGTAAATGAGTGTTGAATGTATTGCAGTGCCTGCTCGGCATTAATGGCGTGAAGGTAGTTGTAATCGTGCTTTGTGAGCATGTTTTTTGTGGCAAGTGCCACCGTGGCGCTGTCTTCAACGTACAGTATATTACCGGTAATAATGGATTTTGGCGGGTCTGTGTTTAAAAATGAGTTGATGTAATCAACCAGTTTTTGCTGCCCCAGTTTCTTGTCGAAATAACCATTAACCAGGTTGCAGGCCATATTCTCTTCATAAATGCCGGTTTTTTCACCCGAAATAACAATGAGAGGGGTTCTTTTTACACCTATCTCTGTACGAATTTTATCAATCATATCGTGGCAGTCGATATCAGGTAAATTTCGTGAGGTGGTGATCAGGGTATATTTGTGTTCTTCGAGTAGGCGAAATGCCTCTTCGGCATTCATCGCAGCATCCACCGTGACATTAGGGATGTTTTTGGCGATCAGTTTGCTAATAATAGCCAGACTGGTGCCTGAATGGTCGATAAGTAATACACGTTGTATCTCTGGTGACATAATTTTTTCTGCTCTTGCCTGCTGACAATCCCTGAGAGCGTTAGGCTATTATTTTATTTTTTTTTATAATTAGATAATAGGTCAAAAATGCCACAAAAAGACAATTCTGATAAGGCGATTAGTCGATCGTTTATAGCGGCTTATCTGAAATATAGCAGCTGATCAGGTTTTTGGAATGCTATAAACAGGGTAGAGGGGGGGGAATTAACTGGGTTCAATTTCACTTAAGTGGCGGCCTACTGCGATCCAGGAGCCAAACAGGCCAAGAAAACAGCTAAAACCAATCATGTTAATGCCTTCAGAAAAACTTAAACCTTTGAGTTGAAAACCGCTGTTATACAGGCTGGCCAGATGTTCTACCGAGTTATCCAGCAGACTGATAGAAAGAATAGTGAGTATCCAGGCAAGCAGGCCGCCGCCAACGCCATACCACAAGCCGGTATAGAGAAAGGGGCGACGAATAAAAGCATCGGTGCCGCCAATGAGTTTGGTTACTTCTATTTCTTCACGACGGTTTTGAATATCCAGTCGAATGGTATTGCCCACAACCAGTAAAACCGCAATACCCAGCAGGCTGGCAATAACCCAGATAGCCCGGTGGGCAATTTCTAACATGGCAAACAGGCGTTTTACCCACTGTAAATCCAGTTGCGCCAGTTCTACCTGTTTATTCTGATTTAGCAGTTTTATCAGGTGGTGTATTTTATCCGGGCGATTCGCATCAACAACGGGTTGAATAGTGAGTACGTGGGGTAGGGGGTTGTCACCCAGTGATTCTATAGCATCACCAAAACCGGATATTTTTTTGAATTCGTTAAGTGCCTGTTTTTTGTTGATCATTGAAACCTGATCAACATCATCATACAGGCGCAGTTTTCCCATTAGTTTTTTAGCCTGTTTTTCAGTGACACTGGCTTTAAGAAAAACAGAAATCTGTGCGCTGTTGTCCCAGCCTACACTGACATTGCTGGCATTATTTAATAATACAAACATGCCCGCAGGCAGGGCCAGTGCAATCGCGATAACCGCAATTGTCATAAATGATGAGGCAGGCTGGCGAGTCATGTTGCCCAGGCTGGCAATCAGTGTGCGTGCATGATTAACCGCCCATGCTTTTAAAGGGCTACTTTTTGCAAGCTGGTTGCTGTCGCTTTTAACCATGGCTGGCCACACTTAAATCATTGTGTGAAAGTTGCCCCTGATTCAGGCTGATAACCGGGTTGCCCATCTGTTTAATGAGCTCCAGATTGTGGCTTGCGATAAGTACTGACACACCAACATCATTGAATCGCTCAAATAGTGCCATGATTTCTTTAGACAGTTCCGGGTCCAGATTACCCGTGGGCTCATCCGCTAACAGTAGCCCGGGTTTGTGAACAATGGCGCGGGCAATGCCAACACGTTGTTGCTCACCACCGGATAAGGTAATGGGGGCTGATTTTTCTTTTTTTAATAATCCGACCTGATCCAGAGCAGCGCGAACCCGTTTACCAATTTCTTTATGCTGATAACCCGCAATGATTAAAGGTAGAGAAACATTATCAAAAACCGTGCGGTCATAAAGCAGGTGATGATTCTGAAACACGATGCCAATGTTGCGGCGGATATAAGGAATTTTACGATTGCTTACGCTGCTTAGATTAATACCGTCAAGCAGCAGGTTGCCTCGACTAGGTCGCTCAATTAATGCAATGAGTTTGAGTAATGTACTTTTTCCGGCACCGGAGTGGCCGGTAAGAAAAGCCATTTCACCGCGAGGCAGGTGAAAGCTCACATTGTTTAAGGCTTCATGGCCACCGGGGTAGCGTTTGCATACATTATCAAAACGAATCATGTGGGCTATTCTGCACTAAGTTTCCAATTAAAAAAAGTAGCAAGTCATAAGTCGTTAGCCTTAAGTCAAAAGCAAAGGTGTTCAGGTTACAAAAAGCGAATGTGAATGGTTGTGCATTCAACCTATCTATAAAACTATTTTATTGTTTTAGTAAAATTAAAGCTGAAGTAATCACCCAGTGCGGCCTGCATTTCAGATACAGAGAAACTGCCATCAGCCCTGTTGCCCCAGACAGAACAGTCTAGTTTTATAATGTCTGAATTATGATCTGAGTGTAAATATACTTCGGTGTTATAACGAACGGTGCCCATTGTTACTCTTTCCTCTCCGTCTTCAGTGCGACGAATAATAAATGTATCCGGGGTGACAGTGCGCGGGCCGAAGGCTTTCATTTCAAATGAGCAGCTAATGTCATATTGATTTTTATTTTTTTCGGCAACAATTTTGCCGTGCTGAATAACAACATGCGTATTGTCTTTTGCAATCGGAAGGTCTTTATTTAAGGTTAAACTAGAGCCATCCGGAATATTGAATAAAAGAGAGGCTGGATCATTTGAGTGCATTGATATGCAGGAGGTGAGAGCAATGGATGTAATGGTGAGTAAAAAAGCTTTCATTATGATTTCCTTATTTGTGCTTGTTCCGTCGTAAGTCGTAAG